>CAZHWF010000007.1:0-36643 GCA_964536365.1 uncultured Polynucleobacter sp. | reverse complement strand
GTAATTAATTTCATACGTTTCTCCGTTCAGAGTGGAAATTAGAAAGTTTTGGTAACTGAAAAATTTGCGCCGCCTCGACCAGCCCAAGTTGTCTGATTGCCACCGGTTTGAAACCAAGTTGGATTCGCATTGGTACTGATGTAGGAGACTTGAGCGGATAAACCTCCCCCAAAGTCTTTAGTCATGCCCAACTTCCAATCGGTATAACTGATGTTGTTAGGAGTAGTTCCATAACCGGTAGTTGTATTGGGTTGACCGGCAATGTATTGATAACCAATATGTCCATTAGCCGTCAAACCCCAAATGCCTGTATCGTAGTTAACCGTTAAGTCTGGATACATGGAGCCTGAACTATTTGGAATTCCAAATAAAGTTGTTACTGCATATGACAACTTAACAAAACCAGTCACTGGCCCAAATGTAAAGTTCTGTGCAGCGTATATCTCAGTAGAGTTTGGGTTTTGCATAAAGGTAGAGCTAAAACCTTTAGCTGGATAGTAATACTGCAAAACACCAAAATCTGAAGCAAAGCCAGGAGCAATCAATTCTTTTTTAAAGCCAGCATAAAAATCCATCTCTAATGGCGCTGAAGTCCCCACTGGATTTTGGTCGCTTATCCAGCTAATTGTTGAGTTCCAGTTACCAATATAGAAACCACTCTCATGTGCGTAATCAAAACCGCCTTGAATTGCAGGCATGTAATTTGATTGAGTAATACCGCGATAACGGTAGTCATTCACCAAAGTAACGTTCGCAGAAATCGGACTACCTGCATCTTCAGGATTTGTGGGTGTGTCCGCTGCAAATGCTGCTGAAGAAGCGAATCCTGCCAATAATGCAACCGCTGCTGCGGAAATCGCTGTTTTTTGAATAGTTTTCATGTGTAACTCCTTGCTATAGGTAATCAAAAAGGGATAAATGCTTATTGCATGGAGTGATCATGAAGCTCGACCCACTGATCTCTTTTCGCCAATTCCCTTTAATAATGCTTCCGCCCCTTTTTGGTGCTTAATATTGCACCGCATGGGTGAATTTTGGGGATTTTTGAGGTTTTGACCCTATTTTGAGCATTTTTGGCCACCCAAATTAAAATATTGATGTGTATCTTTTCTGCAACTTTTAATAGAACTGCGAAGCCATCATGCAAAAACCCAGCGAAATCCTAGAGCAAATTCAACGTATCGCAAACGATATGCAGAACAAAGTTGGTGATGCCATTCGCAATTCACCCGCTCAAGAGATCGAAAAAAATGTTCGCGCCATGATGAACCAAGGATTCCAAAAAATGGATTTAGTTACGCGTGAAGAGTTTGAACTTCAAACCAAAGTGCTAGCCAAAACACGTGAAAAACTAGAAGCACTAGAAGCTAAAGTAGCAGCTCTAGAGAAGCAGTAACTATTGATAGTAGTTACAAATTAAATCTTATTAATTCTTAAGCTCTCTATTTTTATTCTGGAGAGAATTCACTAAAGAAGTTTTCATACTCCTCTTTAGAAAAAAAAGTTTTTGGATTTTCTTCGCCTGAATTTGTATGCAGCACAGAAATCTGGTAAATCCAACTATCGCCATTTGAAGCCATACGATTAATCCAACGCACACGCATCAGCTGTTGGATCTTGCCATTCGATTTCAAGGCTACAAAATAATCATTGGTTGACAGTCGTTGACGATCTAACGTTTTATAAAAACCATCTTCAACAGATACCTCTCCACCAGATGCTTTTGCCCTCTCAAGTAAATTGTTCTGCAGTTGAGAAGTGAGCTTGCTTAACGAAGCGCTTTGATTAGCCGGCAATTGAATAGTGCCGATCGAATATATGTCATCTTCAATCTTTACCGCCTCAAGCACCTGCAATAGCTCCTGATCCCCATAGGGAATACGACGCTCTAATTTGTCTGGCTTTCCAGGAAATAAAGCCGTGTATCTTTCCTGCGGAGATTGAACGGTGCGCCAATCTAACTTGGGGCTACATGCTGATAACAAGACCAAAGCAGTCAATACCGTGACTGCTTTAGTAATTTCCTTAAACAACCCCTGCACCATGCGCTTGCTGATCTGCGTGATAACTGGAGCGCACCATAGCACCCACAGCGGCATGAGAGAAGCCCATTTCATAGGCTTTTTCTTCAAACATTTTGAATACATCAGGATGAACATAGCGAGTAACAGGCAAATGATGGCCTGATGGGGCTAGATATTGCCCAATGGTGAGCATGTCGATATTGTGCTCACGCATATCACGCATCACTTCTAAAATTTCTTCATCCGTCTCTCCTAAGCCCACCATCAAACCACTCTTGGTAGGAACATGTGGAAAACGTTCTTTGAAATCCTTTAAAAGCTTCAGCGAGTGTAAGTAGTCTGCGCCAGGTCTCGCTTGCTTATACAAACGAGGGACTGTTTCCAGATTGTGGTTCATGACATCAGGCAACCCATTGGGAGCGTGTTCAGCAAAAATATCCAATGCTTTATCTAGTCGACCACGGAAATCCGGTACCAATACTTCAATCCGAGTATTGGGAGAGAGTGCGCGAGATTGTGAGATGCAGTCCACATAATGCATGGCGCCGCCATCCCGAAGATCATCACGATCCACGCTGGTAATGACAACATAATTTAATTTGAGCGCAGCGATGGTGCGGGCTAAATTAGCAGGCTCTTTTGTATCAAGGGGATCGGGCCTTCCATGACCAACATCGCAAAATGGACAACGTCTTGTGCACTTATCGCCCATGATCATAAAGGTAGCAGTGCCCTTACCAAAACATTCGCCTATATTGGGGCAGCTGGCCTCTTCACACACCGTCACCAACTCATTCTCACGCAAAATCTTTTTGATTTCACTAAAGCGCGAGTTATTTGAGGCAGCCTTAACGCGAATCCAATCAGGCTTTTTAAGCACCTCCTCGAGCGGAACAATCTTGATCGGAATACGCGCAGTCTTCTCGCTCGACTTCTGCTTGCGAGAAGCATCGTAATTGAGATCTTGACGAGCCTCGATAGAGTTATTGATATTTGGTTTATTCGTGGTCATGTTGGCTTTAGTTGCTTTTGCAAATGCTGCAAAAGCCTTTGGCTAATTGTGTCTATATTGTCCTTGATCCCAAGTGTTTGCATATCGACCGTCTTTAAACCCTCATAGCCACAAGGGTGGATGCGCCTAAAAGCATCCAAGTCCGTTTCAACATTGAGCGCCAAACCATGATAAGAGCAGCTTTTAGAGACCTTTAGGCCCAATGCAGCTATCTTTGCACCAAACCACTCTGGGTCAATCCCAGGCTGCTCTGAAACATAAATGCCAGGGGCGCCTAACTGCCTTTCAGCCTTAATTTCAAAATCCGCAAGGGTATCAATCAGCGCCTGCTCTATTCGGGACACCAATTCTTTTACAAAAATTCCTAACCTTCGAAGATCCAATAGGAGATACACCACAATCTGCCCTGGCCCGTGATAGGTGATTTCACCGCCCCGATCGACCTGAACGAGAGGAATTTGGTTGCTAGGGGAATGCAAATTACCTGCATCCCCAGCTAAACCCAAGGTGAATACTGGAGGATGCTGCAAGACCCAAATTTCATCCGGCGTTTCGCTTGTACGCTCTTTAGTAAATACCTGCATCGCCTCATACGTCGATGCGTAATCAGCTAAACCAAGTTGCTTTACTAGAGCCGCCATAGATCAAATTACAGAACAACACTTACCAAAGGGTGTGTTGATAAAGTTCTATACAACTCGTCCAACTGCTCCCTACTTGTGGCAGTGATCGGCAACGTAATACCTAAATAATTTCCATCCTTAGAAGGTCGTTGCTCCACCTTGCTCTCATCGAATGTAGGGTCAAACTGTTTTGCAATATGTAATATTGCTGGCAAATAGTCAGGGTTTGACTTCCCCATCACCTTGATGGGGAACATTGATGGATACTCAATTAAGGATTTTTCTTCAGCCATACGTTCTTTCTATTTTTATTTTCTAGTTCAAATTACTTGCGGTGATCGGGCATACCCAACCATGCGCCAGTAATAATGTTGCGGATGCAATGCAAACGACGATGGAAAAAATGATCTGCGCCAGGAACTACCTGCACTGTTAACTCTTGTGGACGCGCCCAATCTAGGACGTCTATCAAAGGAATAGTTTCATCAAGCTCGCCATGAATCAAGATGGTGTCAGCGGGCACCTGAGCCAATGTCCATTTTCCAGCGGCACTACCCACCATCACCAAACGCTCGGCCGGACGCCCAAGCTCCGCAAGCCTTTGTACTAAATGACTACCAACAAAGCTTCCAAAAGAAAATCCCGAAACTACTAATGGCAGAGTATTTGCATTGCTTACCCACAATTGATTTGCAGTTGCTTCGAATGCATGCCAGCTAGATGGTGTTCTCATCCAATCGGTAACATGCAATAAATCCTCAAGCTCACCAACACCATCATCATGAACACCCTCAGTTCCACCAACGCCACGAAAATTTGGGCGCACACTCACATATCCCAATTGATTAAAAGCACGCGCCATGGTCTGAGCCACCTTATTGTCCATCGTGCCACCCATTAAAGGGTGAGGATGCGCAACCAAAGCTAAGCCACGTACAGCAAATGTTGGATCCCTTTTTAATTCATCCGGGAGATCAACGGACATTTCCATTGATCCAACAATACCCTCTATATGAATTATTTTTGTACGGCTATTCATGTAAACACTTTCAATAATTTGAAATAATCAGGTCAATTGCAAGCGCTCTACAGGACGGCCTGCAATAAGGTGAGATTGAATAATTTCTTCAACATCATCCGTGTCAACAAAGGTATACCAAATACCCTCTGGATAAATGACCATCACCGGTCCATCAGCACATCGATCTAGACATCCTGCTTTATTTACACGTATCTTTCCTGGGCCAGCCAAACCAAGCTCTTTAACTCTTCTTTTGGCGTACTCAAACAAGGCGAAAGCATTATGTTGATCACAACATTCTTCGCCATTAGCACGCTGGTTTAAACAAAAAAATAGGTGTTGTGAAAAATTCATAGAAAAATTATATTCATCAGTGCTGTGGTTTAAAGTTTACGGCGCTACGTATCATCCAAATAAGAGCCAGGGGTAACCATACTACTGAAACCCACTGCATCAGCTCATTAAAGTGCAATAAACGCCCCTGATACCAATGCCTGAGCGTCATAATGAAATAAGGATTGTCAGGCAACACATTGACTGCGATTGTGGTGCCCAGTAAGCAAATTAAGGCTAACCAGAACTTAGATCTCGGATTAAATCTCAAGGCCCATCTCAATAAGAGACTGCCCAACACCATTCCCCAGAGGGCACCAGCCGTTAGCCAAATCAAACTGAACTCAATCCCAAACTGAAGTGCGGTAAAGAGGATCTTAATCAATATTGTCATACCAAGTAGCCCATTGAGAATCCGCCATTGGGGAGCTTTGGGGCGCATTCCAAGCGAAAGGAGTAATGCAATTCCAAGCCAACACAGCGAGGTAATCAGCGTCTCTTGCGCAACATGATTGATCACTAGAGTGCCCCAATCCACCGAAGAAAATATAGCGTGCCCCCATACCCCCGTACCAAGCCAAGAACTTTGTGGATAAATCTGCGTCCAAGGAAATAATAAAAACAAAGCACAAGCTGCCCAATTAAGACCAAACCATTGATCAAAGCGTCGTCGAATAGCGCTTCCCGAGAGCCATTGTGGGCCAAGCGGAATAGCCAGCAAGCCGCCCAATAGTCCACCCAAAACATTGGCCCACCAATCCATCTGACTTGGTATGCGAGTGGGAAGCCAAGATTGCAAAGTTTCTACACCGAAAGCAACACTAGCGCTTAAAACCAAAGCAATGCCAAGCGCCACATAATTGCGCCAACGCGGATAAGCAGCAAACATCACCAAAAAACCAAAAGGAATATAAGCAAGGATATTGACCAATACGTCAAATAAGGTAATAAAACGCGGCAATGGAGCGCTAAGCCAAGCCCAAGCAGCTATTCCGTTCTTGAAGTCAAAATCAAAGGGATTGAGGCTAACGTAGATGATCAAAAGCGCATAACTAATGCTCATCACCCTAGCTAATGGCATAGCCTGCAAAGGCCATGCCAATTTTCGGGGTCGTTGATCTTTTTGATCCATCCCACAATTCTAGGTCAGACCTTTCTACAATGGTGGAATGACTGCGAATTGCATCCTTGAGCGCGTTACAGAGACTAAATCAACTAATGATGATTTATTAGTCCGCTGGCGAGCGGGCGAACTTATCGACCCCGTTGCTCGCATTGCCCATAAACAGACTGCAGGCAAGGGAAGGGCTGGTAGATCTTGGTTTGCCAACCCAGAAGACTCTCTATGCTTTTCTCTTGCCTTCCCATTCAAACGAACACCAGCGCAACTTAGCGGTCTTAGTTTATTGGTTGGCCTTGCGGTTATTGATGGAATAGCTCAAGCATGTCATTTGAGTGGGTCCGCTCTTCATGATGCAGGACTGCGCCTCAAGTGGCCAAATGACTTAATGCTAAATGATCACAAGCTTGGTGGAATTTTGATTGAAGGTGGCCAAGCAAAAGCAAGCGATCCGACTTGGATGATTATTGGTGTTGGCATCAACTTACGCAATGCTGAGAAGATTCAAGCCGATATCAGCAGCGGACTCAAAGTTAGCTCACTTTCTCAGTTAGTCGATACCCTACCTGATCAAGAATATCTTTGGCTCAAATTAATTTCCTCACTTGAACAACACCTATGTAACTTCGATCTTCATGGCTTCGGAGCTTTCCAATGCCCCTGGACGAAGTGGGACGCCTATCATGGTCGCTCCGTCTGCATATCTGGCACTGGAAAAGATCCCATTTTTGGGGTTGCAAAAGGCGTGGATGAATCAGGAGCATTACTATTGCAGCAAGATAACAAAACAATCGCCATTCATGCGGGCGATGTTTCACTGCGGATTCAATCATGAGCCTCTATTTATTTTTTGACGTTGGCAATACCCGCCTCAAATGGGCTGCCGTAGAGTCAACACAAAAACCTGGCGATCAACAAAAAAAATTATGGGCTTACTCTGGATCGATTGGCAGCAAATCACTGCAATCTGCCGAACATAGATCTGAGTTAGCAGACTACATTGCCAAAACATTACCAAAACCCGAAGCCATCGGTTTTTGTTGTGTTGCCGGACAAGACGCTATCACCAATCTCAAATCACTTTTCCCTCAATGGAATGATCTTGAATGGAAACAATTAACAGGCAATAGTGCATACGCATCCATGCGTAGCTTGTATCAAGATACTAGCAAGCTTGGTGCCGATCGCTGGGCCGCGCTGATCGGAGCTCGCACCCTATCAAATAAAAACGCTTTAATTGTGAATGCTGGCACTGCTACCACTATTGATTTACTGGGCTCTAATGGTGTTCATTACGGAGGCTGGATCTTGCCTGGGCTAGGATTAATGCAGACAAGCCTAGCAAAAAATACTGCGCAACTAGATTTAGCTACGCGCTCTAATCATCATGGCTTTGGCACTTGTACCGATGATGCCATCATTGGGGGTTGCGATGCTGCGCAAATTGGCGCAATTCTTTATGGTTTACAACAGGCACAGGCTCTCAATCTTCCGATTGAAAAAATTTGGCTTGATGGTGGAAATGCAAAAACTCTCGCAAATGAAATTCAGAAGAGCAATTTACCCATTAAGCAAATAATTGAACCAACTGATGGACTAGTGCTGCGTGGAGTCTGGGCTTGGTTATTACAAAATGTTTAGGCGCGGATCTTACTAAGCAAGTTTGTGGTTGAGCGCTCATATAGAAACGGTATCGCAATGGCTTTGCCACCCCAGCTTTTTACCAAGTGGGTTTCTGCCAAGGCATCGATTTCATAATCGCCACCCTTGACGTATATATCAGGTCGAATTTTTTCTATTAAATTCACAGGCGTTTGTTCGGTGAAAAGAACCGTCATATCAACACTTTCTAGGGCAGCCAATAAGGCTTGACGGTCAGCTTCTGAGTTAATAGGCCTATCATCGCCCTTGCCTAGCATCTTGACCGAGGCATCCGAATTAACACCCACCACCAGGCTAGCACCCAAAGCCCGTGCCTGCGCTAAATAGCTAGCATGGCCTCGGTGCAAAATATCAAAGACTCCATTGGTAAACACCAGCGGCCTGGGAAGATTTGCTAGGCGGCTCGCAAGTTGCTCTGGAGGGCAAACTTTCACTTCGAAAGAGGGGGGAGGTAATTGCGTCATGACTCCATATTAATAGCAATCCTGTGTAGCCAGCGTTATTGCCCAGAATGTCTTAGACTTAACCTTTAAATATTAAAACTAATAGGCGCAATATGTCCCGCTTTCTATCTAATTGCCTATTTGGGCTAATTGCTTTTCTATCAGGACTCTCAGCAGCCAATGCCGCGCCTCTCTGCAGCCCTTTGCTAAATCACACTTTCCCGCGCCTACAGGACGAGGCCCCGCAAAATCTTTGCCAATATCAAGGCAAGGTGATCCTAGTAGTAAATACCGCGAGCTTTTGCGGCTTCACCAGCCAATATGAGGGTCTTGAAAAGATTTACGCCAAATACAAGGATCAGGGTTTTGTAGTGCTCGGTTTTCCATCTAATGATTTTGGACAACAAGAGCCCGGCAGCAACAAAGAGATCGCTGATTTTTGCAAAAATACCTATGACGTGAAATTTCCGATGTTTGCCAAGAGCTCAGTCTCGGGCAATAACCCAAATCCTCTTTTTAAAATGTTGATTGCTAAAACCAATACAACACCTAAGTGGAATTTTTACAAATATTTAATCGATCGCAATGGCAATGTAGTTGATTCATTTGGCAGCATGACTAAACCAAGCAGCAGCAGTATCACAGGCCAAATTGAAAAGCTTTTAAGAGAAAAAGCTCAGTGAGTAAAAAACGCATAGCCATTATCGGCGCAGGCATTTCAGGACTAGGCTGCGCTTATGCTTTAAGACAATACCCAGAATTTGACATCACTCTATATGAAGCTGGTGGCCATATTGGTGGTCATAGTAATACAGTGGATTTCCACGCCAATATTGACGGCGAAAAAATCATGCACGGGGTAGATACCGGATTCCTGGTCTTTAATCGCAAAACATATCCGCGTCTTGTGCGCTTATTTGAGGAGATTAAAGCGCCAGTAGCCCCCTCAGAAATGTCTTTTTCTGTATCGATTGATTGCGCTGGAAAATCTGGCTCAAATAAAAAAATTGAATGGGCTGGTAATGATATTAATTCCTTCTTCGGGCAAAGAGCGAATCTTCTATCCCCTTCATTTTGGAGGATGGCTTACGATATTTTTCGCTTTAATCGCTTAGCTACGCAGCTAGCAGAAAAGCAAATCAGTGCGGGACATCAATATAAAGAGCCTGATGAAAAAATTGCAGACTTTTTAACACGCCATCGCTTTAGTCAAAGCTTTAAGGAAAATTATTTTCTTCCCATGATCGGCGCAATTTGGTCATGCTCAATAGATCAAATGCTGGCCTTCCCAATTCAAACAATGGTGCGCTTTTGCCATAACCACGGTCTTTTACAGATTCAAAATCGTCCACAATGGTTAACCATAAAAGGCGGTTCACGTGAATATGTCAAACGAATCGTCGCCGAACTCATTCAGCATCGAATAGCCATCTTGCATGAATCCGTATTACGCGTAAATACAAGCCCCGATAACGCTGGGGTAGAGGTGATCACTCAAAACGGTAAGGCTCTATATGATGAGGTCGTCATGGCTTGTCATAGCGATCAGGCGCTAGATTTAGTTCATGGGATCAGCCAGCAAGCCAAAAATATATTGGCCGCTATTCCATATCAAAAAAATCGGGCAATTTTGCATACGGATACTCGCTTCTTACCGAAGGCAAAACGCTGCTGGGCGGCCTGGAACTACACAGCCAAATCCGGAGATCTACCAAACGCAAAACAGCATGTGAGTGTGAATTATTTAATCAACCGATTACAGCCATTGCCGGAAAAACTTCAACAGATCCAAATTATTGTCAGCCTAAATCCTCCTGAAGATCCTGATCCAAAATTAGTACATCAAGAAATTCATTATTCGCATCCTGTTTTTGATATGAATGCTATACAAGCCCAAAAGGAGTTGCCATTAATACAAGGGGCCTCTTCTATTTGGTATTGCGGAGCGTGGACTGGATTTGGCTTCCACGAAGATGGCTTACGCTCCGGCGAATTGGTGGCAGAGGCTTTAATTGAAAGCATTCGTCAACCAATTAAACCCAAACACAATGCTTAAGCAATGACGCAAGCAAAGATTAACTTCGGAGTAGTGAGACACCGACGTTTACGGCCAGTAGATAACGCTTTTGGCTATGGTGTTTTTACTATTTCCATACCTATGCGTACCCGCGCTAAAGAACCCAACATACTCAGGAAAAATGGCGTAGGCGATAACCACTGGGGGCTTTGTGCATTTTTTGATAAAGATCACGGCACCGGAGATGAGGATAGTCTTGCATGGATAGAGAAAATCCTTGCGCAAAATGATGTAACTAATATTGATGGAGAAATTTGGCTCCACACTTTTCCAAGAGTGCTAGGTTATGTTTTTAATCCGGTGAGCTTTTGGATTTGCACTAAAGCCAATGGCAAAGTGGGAGCAGTCCTAGCGGAAGTTAACAACACTTTTGGCGAGCGGCATTGCTATTTGCTGCATAAAAACTCTGGCGAAGAATTGCGCTCTGGCGAAACGCTTACTAGCAAAAAAGTATTTCATGTTTCTCCATTTTGTGAGGTACGCGGCGAATATCACTTTCGCTTCTTGTTTCCAGACGATAGTAGGAGTGGGGGAAACAGCCTCTTTCGCATTGAACTTTACGAAGACGGTCTCCCCCTTATCAATACCAGTATCAGCGGCACTGGCCGCGCACTTAGTCAAGGCAATGTGATCCTGGCTTTGCTACGATATCCGTTAATGAGCTTAGGCGTCATCTTCCGAATTCATTGGCAGGCATTGAAATTATGGATAAAAGGTGTACCCTTTCACTCAAAGCCAGAACCACCAGAACTAGAAGTTAGCAAATGAGTCGCCCAGGACAAGCCCTTCTTTCCAAGTTAAATTTTTCCGGCCCTGAAGGACGGGCTAAAACCTCGCGCCAAGATCAACTGAGCGCCCAGACGCTATTAGGTCTTTTGGCTCGGCTAGACAACGGCTATTTAAAACTTATTCTGCCAAATGGCGAGCATCGAGAATTTGGCAATCAAAATGATCATCTACAAGCGCAGATTCACATCCTCGAATGGTCTGTCTTTAAAGAAGTTATGTCGCATGGCGATATTGGTTTTGCGGAGAGTTATATCCAGGGGAAATGGAACACCCCCGATCTCAAATCCCTTCTTGAGCTTGCCATACGAAATAGAAATGTCTTAGAAAAGGCCATTTATGGAAGTTGGTATGGCTCAATCTTTTATCGCCTGAAGCATTGGTTTAGGGATAACAGCAAATCCGGCAGTCGCAAGAATATTCATGCGCATTATGATTTGGGTAACGCTTTTTATGCACTCTGGCTTGACCCCACAATGAGCTACTCTAGCGCCTGGTTTGAAGGTGGCGAGAAACAATCATTAAGTGATGCTCAGCGAGCTAAGATCAGACGGATTCTTGAGTCCCTACAAACTGCGCCTGGAGATCGCATACTGGAAATTGGTTGCGGTTGGGGCGGCGTTATGGAAGAAGCTCTACGTACCAATAGATCCATCATTGGACTAACTTTATCCAAAGAACAAAAGGCTTTTGCGGAAGACCGCTTAAAACGAATACAAGCCCAAGTTGAGGATGGTCCATTTTTTGAAGTGCGCCTTCAGGATTATCGAGATTGCAAAGAACAATTTGATGGAATTGCATCGGTTGAAATGTTTGAAGCAGTTGGCGAAAAACACTGGTCGGAATATTTTGAAACCATTGCCAAATGTTTAAAAGCGGGCGGCAAGGCATGCATCCAAACCATTGTGATTGCGGAAGATTTGTTCGAACGCTATCGCCACAACACTGACTTTATTCAGCAATATGTATTTCCTGGTGGAATGTTGCCCTCCCGAACGAGCTTTAAGGCTAGTGCGGCAAAAGCCGGATTAACAATCGAACAAGAATTTGCATTTGGTCAAGACTATGCAAAAACATTGTGCTCGTGGCGTGACAGCTTTAATCAAAAACTGCAAAAAGTTCGGCAATTGGGATTTGATGAGGCCTTCATCCGCCTTTGGAACTTCTACCTGATGTATTGTGCTGCCGGGTTTAAGGAACGCAATATCGATGTGGTGCAATTTACTCTTAGCCATCAAGCCAAGAGCGCCTCTAAGAGCGCGCTTTAGCCATGAAACAAGTAGGTATTCAAAATTTTTCTGGAAAAAGAGTCTGGGTCATCGGCGCATCCAGCGGAATTGGCGAAGCTTGTGCCATAGCTTTAATGGGGCAAGACGCCAAAGTAGCACTCTCCAGCCGAAGAGTGGATCGATTAAATCAACTAGCTGCCACTGGAAATACAGACCAGACAATCGTTATCCCCCTTGATGTAACGAATGAGGCACAGCTTCAAAATGCTTACAGTTCGCTTCTAAATATGTGGGGCGGCCTAGATCTTTTGCTCTTTGTTTCAGGCATCTATACCCCTCTTCGAGCCAATAGCTTCGACATAAAGATTGCGGAAAAAACCATCGATGCAAACCTATTGGGGCCGATGAGGGCTGTTGCCTTGGTATTACCCGAGATGATTAAGGCGCGCTCTGGCCATATTGCCATTGTGGGTAGCGTTGCAGGATATAGCGGCTTACCAAAAGCTCTAGCTTATGGACCAAGCAAGGCCGCCATCATCAATTTTTGTGAAAATTTATATTACGATTTGCTACCTACTGGCGTCGGTGTTCACATGATCTCGCCAGGCTTTGTGGCTACCGAGGCCACTGCGCAAAATGATTTTGAAATGCCGGCTCTAATTAGCGCACAAGAAGCGGCTCAAGAAATCTTAAATGGAATTCAAAAAGGAGAATTTGACATTCATTTCCCTAAACGATTCTCGAGATTTTTGAAGTTCCTGAGAATCTTGCCATATCCAATTTACTTTTGGATTGTGCGCCGCTTTGTAAAAATTTAAGCGCTGCACGCTTAGCGACTAAGATAGCCGCTCCGCTTTTACTGCTTATATTTACTCTTGCGAATTTTATCTTCCAAGTAATCCATTACAGCAATCGCCTTGGCTTTAGTTCCCGCGATCGATGGTGAGGTAACGTATTTACCCTGCATCACAATAGTTGGCACGCCATCAATACGATAGGCCTCGGTTAGCTGTTTGGCTGCGCGTGCTTTTGAAACTACGGCAAATGAACGATAGGTAGCCAAGAAAGTATTTCGGTCTATACCTTGTGATGCGACCCAGTCCGCGATTTCATTCTCAGTTAGTAGGCGCTTATTTTCCTTATGCATGGCGTACATTACTTTTTCATTCATCGCATCACCTTTGCCCATGGCTTCTAGGGCATAAAACAATTGGCTGTGCGGCAAAAAGTCATCGCGAAAAGCCACGGGAACTCTGCGAAATACAACATCCTTAGGCTGACGCTTTACCCATGCGCTTAACTCGGGCTCAAAGTCATAGCAATGTGGACAGCCGTACCAAAAAAATTCAATTACCTCGACCTTACCCTTTGTTTCTACCGGTTGCGCAATAGGCAATATGCGGTAGTCAAAACCTTCCTCAATTTTTTGACTTTGCGCGCCAACAAGACCACTCAAGAAAAAAAGTGCGGATAAAGTAATTGCTCTTTTACTAAATGAAATCATGATTTACTAGATTTGATTAATGTTGGTTTAATTCCCATGCCGCTCAATTTATCGCGTATAACATTACTTTCCTCAACACTGTTATACGGGCCTACACGAACTCGCCATAACGTATTGCCCTCGCTCGTTACTTCACTTAACTGCGCCTGAATTCCTTGAATTGCTAAATTTGCTTTTTGCGCGTCCGCATCGGCACGCTTATTGAAAGCGCCCACCTGCAAAAAATAAATTGCTTCAGATTTTGCCGCAGGTGCAGCATCGGCAGGTTTGTCTGCAGACTTTTTACCGTTTAACAAATCCCCAATCGGATCAGGGGATGCGGGGGTAAGTGCTTTGCCTTGCAAAGGCTTGTTTAAGTCAACCGGCTCTGCTGGGGTGGTTGCATCGCCCTCAGCGGGGGATGCAGATGGCTTAATCGTCAAAGGAAGGTTAGGCGCACGAACGCCGGGCCTCTCTTGGGGAGTGTTTTTAGAAAGATAAAAGGCGATTACAAAGGCGATGCCAAGCCCAGCCCCCAAACCCAAAATAAAGCCAAGAATGGTGCCCCCATATTGGGCATTTTTACCATCTACGCCTTTAGTCGGCTTCACAAAGTCTGTTTGCTGATTCGGTGATTTCATCATTTCCCCCATCTTACATCCACACCACAAACCCCGCCATTACATCTTTGCTGGCGCAGATACCCCGAGTACTTTTAGGCCATTTTGTAAAACTTGGCGGGTCGCCGACAAAAGCGCAAGACGCGCCAATTTCAGATTCTCATCATCCACCAACACACGATCAGCGTTATAAAAAGTATGGAAATCACCCGCTAAATCACGCAAATAAAAAGCCAGCGCATGTGGCGCCAATTCTTGGGCAGCAGCCGTAAGCACCTCTGGATATTCAGCTAGACGACGCAACAAATGATCTGACGCCTTGCTTTGTAAAAGAGATAAATCTGCAGAGGCTAAATCAGCAACCTTTCCACCCCACTGTTGCAAGATTGAGCTAATACGAGCATGCGCATACTGAACATAGAACACAGGATTCTCATCATTCTGCTGCAAAGCCAAATCAATATCAAAAACAAACTCTGTATCTGCTTTGCGGGAGATTAAGAAAAAACGCACAGCATCACGTCCGCGTTGCAAGGCTAACGCTTTATCTTCAGGCGCCATCTCTGGCGTCACTCCACCAGACCACTCAATCAAATCACGAACAGTTACATAAGAACCCGCGCGCTTAGAAATCTTCACTTCCTCGCCATTACGAATCACCGTAACCATCTTGTGCAATACATAGTCTGGATAGTCTTTAGGGATATTCCAGCCACGCTTCTGAGCCACACCCTGCAGGCCTGAGCGCACACGGGCAATCGTGCCATGGTGGTCGCTGCCCTGCACATTAATCACTTTTTCAAAACCACGATTCCACTTGCTAGCGTGATATGCAACATCGGGTACAAAATAGGTAAAGCTACCATCAGACTTTCGCATCACGCGATCTTTGTCATCGCCATCAACGGTGGTCTTTAACCACAATGCGCCCTCTGCCTCGTAAGTCTTGCCAATGCTTTGTAAGTCGCCAACAATTTGTGCAACGCTGCCATCGGTGTACAAAGATGACTCCAAGTAGTAGCAATCAAACTGAACGCCAAAAGTTTTGAGATCAATATCCTGTTCGTTACGTAAATATGCAACAGCAAATTGGCGAATTGCTTCAATGTCATCTTTATATTTTGGAGATGCTTTAAATGCGGCAGCAATCTCGGCAATATATTCACCGTTATAGGCTTGCTCTGGCCACTTTGCATCGCCTGGCTTCAAACCCTGCAAACGCGCCTGAACTGATAACGCTAAATTTGTAATTTGGACGCCAGCATCGTTGTAATAAAACTCACGATGCACCTTTACGCCCTGGGTAGCCAATAAATTTGCCAAAGCATCGCCCAATGCCGCTTGTCTGCCATGGCCAACATGCAATGGTCCAGTTGGGTTGGCAGATACAAACTCAATCATGGCGCTCTGTGAAGCCCCATCTGCCAGAATAGACTCTCCGAAATGGATGCCTTTAGACAAGATTTCGCCGACAACCGCAGTTTTAGCGGCATTGCTGAGGCGAAAATTAATAAAACCTGGGCCAGCGATTTCACAAGATGCAATCAGCTCGTTAAATCCAGCCTGCTGCTGCAGGCGCTCCACCAAGGCTTGGGCTAACTCTCGTGGATTTAATTTCCAGGCCTTAGAAAGCTGCAGGGCAATATTGCATGCCACATCCCCATGATCAACAGCCTTAGGGCGTTCTAAACGAGGTGCTGGAGCCTCACCTAAGCCGCGCTCTTGGGCCAAAGATGCCAAAGCAGCGCTGAGCATTTCAATTAAACGATTTTTATTAGTCGACAACATAGATAAGTGAGTTTATCAGGTGGTAAGCTATTCAAATGATCTATCAATTTCGCTCAAAAGCCGGTCCAGACGTCATCATGTTGGCAGATCTGACCAAACGAATTTTTGATATTTTGGGGCGCTCCTTGGAGCCTCGAGGCATCCTCACGGTGGAGCAACTGCCGACCCTCATTACCGCCCTTGAAGCCGCCATTCTCAAAGATTTAGAGGATCGCGCCAAGGCAAATGATGAAACTGAAAAGGATGTCGAAAAACCTAAATTAGCCGATCGTCTTGGTCAGCGGGCCTATCCATTTCTCGAACTCATGAAACAAGCAAAAGCTAAAGAAGAGCCTGTTATGTGGGGCGTTTAATCCAGCAAGCTTGCTAGCTGACGACGAGTCTCTTCAATAGTTTGACCTCGACGTTTAGCCAAATCTTCCACTTGATCATCCGAAAGCTTGCCCACATTAAAGTAACGAGCATCTGGATGCGCCATATAGAAACCACTAACACTAGATGCAGGATTCATAGCCATTGATTCAGTCAATGTCATGCCAATATCTTCCGAACCAAGCACGCGCAATAAATCTTTTTTAACTTCGTGAGCAGGACAGGCTGGATATCCAGGTGCAGGACGAATGCCTCGGTACTCTTCATCAATCATTTGCTCATTAGTCAAAATCTCATCGGTTGCGTAACCCCAAAGATCAGTTCGTACGCGATGGTGCATGAGCTCAGCAAACGCCTCGGCTAAACGATCTGCCAAAGCCTTCAACATAATCGCACTGTAGTCATCATGCTTAGCCTGAAACTCAGCGACTTTTTTCTCAACACCATGGCCCGTAGTAACCGCAAAACAACCGAGATAATCAGCCACCCCAGAGTCTTTGGGGGCAACATAGTCAGCCAAGCAACGATTAGGTCGGCGCACCCCATCGACTACAGGACGCTCAGATTGTTGACGTAAGTTGTGCCACACAAACAAAGGATGCTCACGCGCCTCGTCGCTATACAAAACGATATCGTCACCCACTGTATTCGCTGGATAAAAGGCGACTACAGCATCTGCCTGCAACCATTGGCCTTTAATGATTCTGTCGAGCAATACTTGCGCATCTGCATAAACTTTTTTCGCCTCAACCCCAACAATTTCATCATCCAAAATTGCGGGGAACTTGCCCGCCAAATCCCATGTCTGAAAGAATGGTGTCCAGTCGATGTACTTGGCAATATCACTTAAGGCAAAATTTTTAAACACACGACGGCCAATAAATTTTGGTTTTTCCGGAACATAGGCGGACCAGTCGATCATCTCGCGGTTCTTGCGAGCAGCTTCTAAAGAAATCGTTGGTGTCGCTTTCTTATTTGCATGTTGCTCACGGATGCGTGCATAGTCATCGCGCAAATCTTGGATAAATTTCTTAGCGCTTTCGTCAGATAGCAAGTTAGATGCTACGGATACCGAGCGCGAAGCATCTGGAACGTACACCACTGGGCCATCATAATGTGGCGCGATCTTTACAGCAGTGTGAACACGGGAAGTGGTTGCTCCACCAATCATTAAAGGGATTTGACGTTCACGGAACCAATCGTCGCGCTGCATTTCTTGCGCAACATAAGTCATCTCTTCAAGCGATGGTGTAATCAAACCAGACAAACCGACAATGTCCGCATTTTCTTCTTTTGCGCGCTTCAGGATCTCCGCACAAGGAACCATCACACCCATATTGGCTACTTCGAAGTTGTTGCATTGAAGTACGACGGTGACAATATTTTTGCCAATGTCATGCACGTCGCCTTTTACAGTAGCCATCACAATCTTGCCTTTAGCTTTGGCTTCGCCGCCAGCGGCAATATGTTGACGCTTCTCTTCCTCGATATAAGGAATGAGTGTTGCAACCGCTTGCTTCATCACACGGGCACTCTTGACCACTTGAGGCAAAAACATTTTGCCAGCGCCAAATAAATCACCAACCACGTTCATGCCATCCATGAGTGGGCCTTCGATGACCTCAATTGGACGACCACCAGCACCCATAATTTGCGCGCGCAACTCTTCGGTGTCTTCTTCGATAAAGGTTGTAATGCCGTGAACCAATGCATGCGTTAAGCGTTCACGCACAGGGGCTTCTCGCCAAGCTAAATTCTCAACTTGCTTAACGCCGCCACCCTTAAATTGATCGGCAATCTCCAGCAAACGCTCAGTAGGCGTTTTGCCCTCTTTTTCCTTGAAGCGGTTGAGCACAACATCCTCAACTCGCTCGCGTAATTCAGGGTCTAAATCGGCATACACGCCTAGCTGCCCTGCATTTACGATGCCCATATCCATGCCAGCCTGAATCGCGTGATACAGGAACACAGTATGAATAGCCTCGCGCACACGGTCATTACCGCGGAACGAGAAGCTCACATTCGATACACCACCACTGACCTTAGCGCCTGGAAGATTTTCTTTAATCCAGCGAGTGGCATTAATAAAATCAACCGCATAGTTATCATGCTCTTCAATACCAGTGGCAATAGCAAAGATATTGGGGTCAAAAATGATGTCTTCAGCTGGGAAGCCAATCTCATTCACTAAGATCTCATAGGAGCGTTGGCAGATTTCAGTTTTTCGCTTGAATGTGTCTGCTTGTCCAACCTCATCAAAAGCCATGACTACAGAGGCTGCACCATAGCGACGAATTAAACGCGCCTGCTTTTTAAATGGCTCCTCCCCCTCCTTCAGGGAGATTGAATTCACAATCGGCTTACCCTGAATGCATTTCAGGCCCGCCTCTATCACACTCCACTTAGAGGAGTCGATCATGATAGGTACGCGGGCGATATCAGGCTCAGAGGCAATTAAATTCAAGAAGCGCGTCATCGCCGCCTCTGAATCCAGCATTGCTTCGTCCATATTAATGTCGATCACTTGCGCGCCATTCTCAACCTGCTGACGCGCTACCGCGAGCGCTTCATCAAATTGATTGTTCAAAATCATGCGGGCAAAAGCTTTAGATCCCGTGACGTTTGTGCGCTCACCAATATTGACAAAGCCAACATCCGCCGTGACATTGAATGGCTCAAGACCAGATAATTTCATTGCTAGCATTGCTTTTTTATCTACCTTACTCATGCCGCCACCTGCGCATTCTCACGATAGAAAGCGCGGGGTTTGCGCTTTGCAACGGCATTAGCAATAGCGCGAATATGATCGGGCGTAGTACCGCAACAGCCGCCAACCAAATTCACGAGACCATCTTTTGCAAACCCATCAACCAAGCTTGAGGTAATTTCCGGGGTCTCATCAAAACCAGTATCGCTCATTGGGTTGGGTAAGCCCGCATTGGGATAGCAAGATACTGCGGCATCGCAAATACGGGCTAATTCAGCAATATAGGGACGCATCAAAGTTGCGCCAAGCGCGCAGTTTAAGCCGAAAGTCAGGGGCTTAATATGGCGCAAGCTATTCCAGAAAGCTTCAACTGTTTGGCCAGACAAAATGCGACCAGACGCATCGGTTACCGTTCCTGAAATCATCACAGGCAAACGCTCGCCAGTTTCTTCAAAAAACTCATCGAGAGCAAATAATGCCGCCTTAGCATTTAGTGTGTCGAAAATTGTTTCGACTAAAAATACATCAACGCCACCAGCAAACAAACCTTCAATCTGTTCACGATAAGAGGAGCGCAAAGCATCAAAGGTTACATTGCGCGCGCCCGGATCATTTACATCTGGCGAGATGCTAGCAGTCTTTGGTGTTGGCCCTATTGCGCCCGCAGCAAAGCGTGGCTTATCTGGCGTGCTGTATTTTTCACAAGCAGCGCGAGCCAATTTAGCGGAAACCTCATTCATCTCACGGGCTAAACCAGCCATTCTGTAATCTTCTTGCGCTACTGAAGTGGCGCCAAACGTATTGGTCTCGATAATGTCCGCGCCCGCATCCAAATACTGCTCATGAATTTTGCTAATGATTTGGGGTTGGGTAAGGACTAGCAACTCATTGTTGCCCTTGAGGTCACCAGAATGATCGGCAAAACGAGCATTACCAGGCAATCCGCGATAGTCTGCTTCGGTTAACTTATATTGCTGAATCATGGTCCCCATAGCGCCATCCAAAATGAGGATGCGCCGCTTCAAAAGCTCAGGCAGCTCTTGACCGCGCGTATAAGGCTGGGACAAACCATTAGATTGCATTGTTAAACCGGGATTAATCTCTAGAATCCCTTATTCTATTGGAAAAGCCACTTTTCATTTACCCCGGAGCCCCATATGTTTGGAACTATTCCAGAATTCAATCAAAGCCTAGAGATGTTAAAAACCATGTGGGGACAGGGTGCAGCTGGTCAAGCCGGCCAATTCCCGTTCACGACGGACGCCTCTAAGGCTGGGGGTGGCTTTGGCGCCGCTTTTCCCGGGCTTGATGTGGATGAGCTAGAAAAACGCATTAAAGACCTTAAAAGCGTGGAAAACTGGCTCAATCTAAACCTCAATATTCTTAAGTCAACTATTCAGGGTCTTGAAGTTCAACATGCGACGATGATGGCTCTTAAGTCTTTTGGCGACGCTGTCTCAGCAGCCGGCGCGGCTGCAACCGCTCCTAGCGAAGAATCCGCCACCAAGACAACGAGCGCTAAACCGCGGAAA
Organism: uncultured Polynucleobacter sp.; assembly: GCA_964536365.1. Taxonomy (GTDB): domain Bacteria; phylum Pseudomonadota; class Gammaproteobacteria; order Burkholderiales; family Burkholderiaceae; genus Polynucleobacter. Next base: position 15,811 of record CAZHWF010000007.1, on the reverse strand, counting down.
ACCGCAACACGCCGTCGTCGCAAAGCTGGCGACGCAACCTACCTCGACGAAGTAGGTAATTCAGATGGGCAATAGCCTCACCCATTGCAAATGTGAGTTGATGAATATCTAATTCACGCTTAAATAGAACCGGCACAATCTCTCTTGCATGTGCCGGTTTTTTACAAGCATCAAGAGCATCAGCCAATCGGTCTTCATGATGCGCCTTGAGTTGCGCGATTCGTAACCCAATCCCTGTAAACGGCTTGCCATGCGAAGGAAGCACTAAAGTTTCTTCTGGAAGAGCTAAGTATTTTTCTATAGAGGCAAGGTACAAACCCAATGGGTCTGCATCTGGATCGGCATCAAAGACACTCACATTAGTAGAGATGCGAGGCAACAACATGTCTCCAGAAATAAGAACACCTAAATCTTTACAGTAAAGGGAGGCATGCTCAGGAGCGTGTCCGTAACCCATGATAACTTGCCACTCACGGCCATCAATTGAAATAAGCTCCCCATCAATAATGCGGCGATACTGTCGCGGCACCCCAGGAACCATATTGCTGTAGTAATTCGCACGCGCCCGAATTTTTTCTAGATCTTCTGGGGCTGTTAAACCATGTCTTTGAAAATGGTCTGCTGAGCCACCACTTCCAGCTCGAACACCTACGGCAGCGCCACCCTCTTTGCAGCTTAACCATTGAGCAGTTAAGTAATCCGTCATGGAAATCCACAGGGGCGCATTCCACTTCTCACACAACCACTGTGATAGACCAACATGATCAGGGTGCATATGCGTCACCAGCACACGCAATACTGGCAAGCCTTCAAGCTGGGTTGCAAAAACCTGCTCCCAAGATTGTCTAGTCTCATCATTTGCGATTCCGCAATCTACTATCGTCCAACCATCAACGCCATCAATTTCATCGCGCAATAGCCATAAATTAATATGGTCTAAGGCAAAGGGTAGGCGCATTCGGAGCCAGCGAACACCTGGCACCACCTCTAAACTAGAGCCCACCACTGGAAGCGCGTCTCCTAATGGATAATGGACTGTAGTAGCGGCGCTTGCTTGATTTTGAGTTGCCATATTTATATTGTTTACTCTATTCCTGGATTAACTTTGACAACAGTTCCATCACCCTGTATTAACTGGTGTGACATTAACCCTGAAAATGGTTTTTGTCGTGGTTGTTATCGTACGCTTACTGAAATCGCTGATTGGTCTGATTTAACAAATTCTGAAAAACTTGAGGTATTGGCAAAACTTCCAAATCGCAACCCTCGCAAACCTCAAGCACCAGAATAAACAAGATCCAACATTAATTGATTGTTATTTATTCACATCCACAATTAAACGACCGCGCACATTTCCAGCCATCAGTTCTTGCGCATACTTGATTGCATCCTCTAATGAGATTTCATGAGAGATTTCATCTAAAGTTTTCAAGTCGACTAGCTTGGCTAATTGCTCATAAGCGGCAATACGTTTTGCTCGTGGCACTGTCACACTATTGATGCCGTAAAGAGTAATGCCACGCAAGATGAATGGCGCGACAGTAGAAGGAAAATCCATGCCCTGAGCCAGCCCACAGGCAGCTACTGCACCATCACTCTTAGTTTGGGCGCAGGCATTTGCCAGGGTATGGCTTCCTACGCTATCGACCACCGCAGCCCAACGCTCTTTTGCCAATGGCTTTCCGGGGGCGGATAAAGTTGCGCGATCAATCACCTCAGTCGCACCCAGCTTTTTCAAATAATCTGCCTCGGACATGCGGCCGGTGCTAGCAACAACCGTAAAACCCAATTTACTCAAAAGCGTAATTGCGAAACTTCCGACGCCACCAGCGGCACCCGTGACCAAGACTTCACCATCAGTTGGTTTTAATCCATGCTTTTGCAGCGCCATGACACATAACATAGCGGTATATCCAGCAGTTCCGATGGCTAATGCTTGTTTCGCTGAAAATTCTTTTGGTAGCGGAATCAGCCACTCGGACTTTACACGCGCTTGCTGACCTAAGCCACCCCAATGACCCTCACCAACGCCCCAGCCATTTAAAAGCACCATATCTCCAGCTTTAAAGTCAGGACTGGAACTTTCGATTACTTCACCAGCAAAATCGATACCGGGCACCATAGGAAAGCTTCGAACTACTGGGCCCTTACCAGTAATAGCCAGTCCATCCTTATAGTTCAGGGTTGAAAAAAGTACTTTTACACGCACATCTCCTTCCGGTAGGTTGGCCTCATCAACCTGGGCCAGTTCTGCGCGATATCCTTGATCGTCTTTATTTACCAATATTGCTTTAAACATATCTCTTCCTTTTAGAGCGAGGTATTTCCCCGCAGCAATTGCCTAATAGGTTTATCCTAACGAGCATTGCTGATTATGGAGGTTTCCATGAAAAAAATTCTACTCTTAACTACGATTTCTGGCTTAGCGCTGTCTGGGTGCTATTCCACCCAGATCAATATGTCTATGGGAAACATGCGCCTTATTAGCTCTAGCGCTACACCACAGGATGTCATGGATTTCGCAACTAAAACTTGTAAAGATGATTTTTATGAAGGCGCTAGCTTCTTGTCTAAAGCCGGCAAAGAATATCGCTTCAAGTGCGTAAAAGCTGAAGAAAATGAGGTGTTGATTCCGATTCCTGGAACAACCATTGCCGCCCCCGCAAAAGCAGAAGCCAAGTAAGCAAATCAAATGGCCCCATTTACCTCACAAGAGTTGCGCAAAGGGTTTGCATCATTTGCAACCGGGGTCACCGTCATCACCTGCTTAGATGACGATAATAATCATCATGGCATCACGATAAGCTCATTTAATACCGTCTCGCTCGAGCCGCCGCTTATCCTTTGGAGCCTCAAAAGGCATTCGCGATTAATGCCTTGGGTAGAACTTGGCAAGAAACACCTAATACATGTACTAGAGCGCTCCCAAGAAGAGTTGGCAATGCATTTTGCCAATGTGAAGACCGAACAATTTAAAAATATTAATCACCAAATAGCGGCTAGCGGGCTTACACAAATAGACTGTTGCGTAGCATATTACGAATGTGAAACCGTTTGTGTTCACGTGGGCGGGGATCACAACATCATCGTTGCCAAAGTCATTAACTTAAAAAATTATCCGGAACGAGAGCCTCTCATTTTTGCACGTAGCAAATTTCTTGGTCTAGACTTCTCAGAAATAAAAGCCAGTTAAGCGTAATTTACTCATTAAGGAAATGTCATGATACGTTTATGGGGCCGAAAATCTTCCATCAATGTTCAAAAGGTACTTTGGTGCCTAGCGGAACTTGGTCTCCAAGAAGGCAATGATTTTGAGCGGATTGATGCGGGCCTTCAGTTTGGCATTAACCAAACACACGAATTTCTAAAGATGAACCCCAATGGTCTGGTTCCTACCTTGGAAGATAGAGGGCTCATACTCTGGGAATCCAATACCATCATGCGCTATTTAGTTTCTCAGCACGATAAGAATGAGCGCTTTCCCAAAGGCATTGCGGAACAATATAGCTCTGAAAAATGGATGGATTGGCAACTTTCAACATTTTGGCCACCATTACGCACCACCTTTTTAGGGCTTACTCGAACGCCAGAAGTAGAGCGCAACTACGAAGTCATCTATAAGTGCTATCAGGACACAAATAAAACATTGAGTTTGTTGGATCAGATTCTAGCGAACCAACTCTACTGCTCTGGCGAGCAATTTAATATCGGCGACATCGTGATTGCTTTGGGTGTACATCGTTGGATTTTGCTCAATCAAGCCTTTCCAGAAAAAACCGGTTCACGCGCCGTGCTAAAGAATATAGAACGCTGGTTAGGGCAACTTAAGACAGAGACTTATTTCAGTGATTTTGCTGAGAAAGAACTCAATATTGTTACCAAAGCAGATGCCTAGGTAATATTGAGTTCTTTATTGCCAGCAACCCAACACTTATTCTTGTTTGAATTTCTTTTGGTGGTGATCTGCGCCAATAAATAAATACATGGCTGGTACCACAAAGAGTGTAAATAGGGTGCCAATTGAAAGCCCTGTAAAAATCACGATACCCATTGACTGGCGGCCAGCCGCACCCGCCCCAGAAGCAATCACCAAAGGCAAAACCCCCAAGACCATTGCAGCAGTTGTCATCAAGATTGGGCGCAAACGCACACTGCTTGCCTCAACGATTGCATCAAGCTTGCTGCGCCCAGCTTCTTGAAGTTCGTTGGCAAATTCCACAATCAAAATACCGTGCTTACTAATTAATCCCATCAGCGTCACTAGGCCGACCTGTGTATAAACGTTTAATGTCGTAAATCCGAGATTAATAAAAATTAAGGCGCCAAACAATGCCAATGGCACAGAAACCAAAATCACAATCGGATCACGGAAACTTTCAAACTGCGCGGCCAGCACCAAGAACACAATCAAAATCGCAAAGAACATGGTGACTAAAAAGCCGCCGGACTCCGCCATAAATTGACGTGATGGACCCGCATAATCCATGCTGTAACCATTGGGCGCAACTTCTTTCAAAGTTTGGCGCATGAATTCCAATAAATCAGCCTGCGAAATAAAGGGCGTGCTCACCCCAGAAATCGTGGCGGAATTTAATTGCTGAAAGTGATTAATGGATTGCGGCACTACACGTTGTTTAATTGTTGCGATTGTGCGGGCCTGAACCATGGCGCCACTCGGAGTGCGTATGTAGTAATCCAAAATTTGATCGGGATTTAAACGATCCACTTGTTTAACCTGTGGAATAACTCGGTAAGAGCGCCCAGCGACTGAGAAATAGTTTACGAAACCGCCTCCCAACGCAGCCGATAAAGCAGAACCCACTTGCTGTTGGGTCATGCCCAATGCGGCCACCTTTTCTCGATCAATTTCTAGAACATCTTGCGGCTTATCAATCTTCAAATCAGAGTCAACAAAGAAGAAGTTGCCGCTGCGGCGCGCTTTATCCAATACCGCCTGAGAAACTTCGTTTAACTGCGCATAAGACTCTGTAGTGTTGATAACAACCTGCACTGGCAAACCTTGCGCACCAGGTAAGGCCGGGAATTGGAAAGCCGCCACGCGGGCGCCAGCAATAGTATTCCACTTTTGCTGCATATCTTCTTGGAATTTAGTTGCATTTCGATTGCGTTCGCCCCAATCTTTTAGAAGAATGCCCCCAAAGCTCGACGTTGGACTTGTAATCTGAAATGCTTGCTCATATTCAGGCTCAGCCGCAGCGATTGCATATATTTGATCTGCATACGTCTGCATCTGTGTAACTGTACTGTTAGGAGGTCCAGATGCTTGCATCAAGACAATCCCTTGATCCTCAGTAGGAGCCAACTCGGCACGGGCAGTTGCATACAAATACGCAACGCCGCCCAACAAGATTGCGCCCATCACGATGATGACCTGCCAAGTGCTTAATAGATCGCGCAAAGTACCTTGATAGCTGTGATGAACCTTATCAAAAATACGATCAATTTTTTGCACAAAGGGGGAGGCCTCCTGCTCTTCAGTAAAGATACGAGAACACATCATGGGTGAAAGCGTTAATGCAATCAGCCCGGAGACAGCCACAGCGCTTGCTAAGGTAAAAGCAAACTCGGTAAATAGCGCGCCCGTTAAGCCACCCTGAAAACCAATAGGGATATAAACCGCAATCAGTACAACGGTCATGGCCAAAATAGGGCCACCGAGTTCACGCGCCGCAATTAAAGAAGCCTCCAAAGGAGATTTGCCCTCTTTCATATGACGGTCAACGTTTTCCACAACAATGATGGCGTCATCCACTACCAATCCGATTGCCAACACGAGAGCCAAAAGGGTCAGCAAGTTAATCGAATAACCTAAAACCTGCATCAAGAAGAAGGTGCCGATTAAGGACAATGGCATAGCAATCACCGGCACAGCAACTGCACGAACACTACCTAAGAAAAGGTAAATAACAATCGTCACAATTACCAACGCCTCTAATAAAGTGGAAATCACCTCATCAATTGAGCTGGTAATGAACTTTGTAGAGTCGTAAACAATCTTACCGGTCATGCCAATAGGTAATTGCTTCTGAATATCAGGAACAACATCTCGCACACGTTGCGCCACATCTAATAAGTTGGCCTGTGGGGCAACCTTAATTGCGATGAATACCGATCTCTTACCGCTAAACGCCACATTGGTGTTGTAGTCTTCAGACCCTAAAGTGACAGTAGCCACTTGGTCTAAGTAAACAATATTCACGCCATCTTTTTTAATTACTAGCTTGCGGAACTCTTCCAAGGTATGTAAATCTGTGCCGGCAACCAAGTCAACCGATACCATGTCACCTTTAGTGCTTCCGACAGCCGACAAGTAGTTATTCGCTGCCATTGCGCTATAGACATCATCGGCGCCTACCCCAAGGCCCGCCATTTTTTCTCGATCAAGCCAGGCCCGTAAGGCAAATTTGCGGCCACCGGTAATTTCTGCGTTCTGAACGCCCTCTACCGAATCTAATTTTGGCTTAACAACCCGCAATAAATAATCCGTGATCGCGTTATTCGGAATCTCATCACTATAAAAACCCATATACATCGCAGCAGTAGACTGGCCAACTTGCACCGTCAAAATAGGTTGCTGCGCCTGAGGCGGGAGCTGATTCTTTACCGCGCTAATTTGCGTTTGTATTTGGGTTAATGCTGCATTTGAATCGTAGTTCAGCTTCAGTGTCGCAATAATCGTTGAAACTCCACTGACGCTAGCAGAGGACAGGTAATCAATACCTTGTGCCTGAGCTATAGATGCTTCTAATGGCTGCGTAATAAATCCAGCAATAGTTTCTGGATCAGCGCCATAGTAAGCGGTAGTGATTGTCACAATCGCATTCTGCGTTTGCGGATATTGATTAACCGGTAAAGATCCGATGGATTTCAAACCAAAAATCAATACCAAAGCGCTCACCACCATGGAGAGCACTGGCCTACGGATGAATATGTCGGTCCAATTCATCTACTTTTTATTCCTGAGGCTTTGGATCAGGTGAATTCGCTGGCTGCACCTTATTGTTAATAATCAATGGCGTGCCATTCTTTAACTTCAGTTGTCCGCTAGTCACTACCGTTGCACCCTCTTCGACCCCTTTCAGAATCGCTACCTGATCGCCACGAGTAAGACCTGTAGTTACAAATACTTGCTGAGCTTCAAGAGCAGGATTGCCTTGCTTATCTTTCTTGCCGGTAGGTTTAGCAATAAAAACGGTGGAGCCATAAGGGTTATAAGTAACGGCTGTTTGGGGCAAAGTTAAGTATTTCACTTGATCACCAAGTTTGATATTCACATTGGCAAACATTCCCGGCAAAATTTTCTTATCTGGATTTGCAAGCTGCGCCTCTATCTGGATATTGCGGGTGTTGGTATCAACCTTAGGGCTAACTGCTGTAATCTTGCCGGTAAAACTCGCATCCTTAAACGCATCGGTGGTCACAACCACCTCTTGACCCACCTGAACCTGTTCCGCATTGTTCTGCGGCAAATTAAAGTCAACAAAAATAGGGTCTAAGGTTTGCAGGGTCAATAATTTATCGCCAGAGTTCACGTACTGACCTGGGTTAATAGAAACAATGCCAACGCGTCCGCTAAATGGTGCTTTGAGATTTTTCTTAGCCACCAAAGCGATCTGCTGCTCAACTTGCGCTTGCTTCGATTTAGCATCGGCTGCGCTAGTATCAAACACATTTTTGCTAATTGCCTGAATCGCCAATTGCTGTCTATCGCGCTCGTTAATGACTTTAGCCAAATCGGCCATGGCTTTTAAAGAATTTAATTGCGCGACATCAGAAGCATCATTTAATTTAATAAGAAGATCGCCCTCTTTAACGTCTTGACCGGACCTTACCGGCACCGTTTGCACTAAACCACCAATCTCCGTACTAAGCTCAACGCCTCTAAACGCGCGCACATTACCCACACTGGTTAATTTTGGTTGCCATTCAGATGCGGTAATTACCATGGTTGAAACAGTTGCTGGCGGCAATCCCATGCCAGCAATGAAATGCTTAATCATGAAAGTTTTGAGCTGATTAAAAGCAAAAATTAAACCCAGTAACAAAAATACACCACAGAGCATGATGATCATGCGACGCTGTAATGGCTCCATCGCCATTAATCTTTCGTGCGCTTTCGTACCGCGCCATTTTTGCTGCATACGCGCCCAAAAAGCTTTTGCCTTTTCCCAAAGCCCAATAGCTCTCTCTCGCAATTTCCATTCAATTGCTTTGCGCTTTGTCCATGCCCACAGAGCAAGAACTATGACGATGAGCTTATTCTTAATTATTTCCAGAAGTTTCATTTTGATCTTTGCTCGCTATGTCTTTTGGTTTAAAGGCGGGGCCTTCGCGATTCCACCAACCACCGCCAAGTGCTGCGAATAATGCTGCCGTATCAGAAAATCGGGTTGCTTGAGCCGCAACGGATTTCACTTTCGCTTGTTGATATTGATTTTGGTAATACAGCACTGCCAAATAACTAGCTGTGCCCAACTTGTATTGCTGTTGCACTAAGTCCAATGTTTCGTAAGCGTAACGCTCTGCATCAGATGCGGCCTTGAGTGCTTGAGCGCCAGTTTCCAGGGCACGCAATGCATTGGCGACTTCTTGAAACGCATTTAATACGGTGGCCTGGTATTGATAGGCAGCTTGCTCGTAGTTGGCAATAGCGCCACGACGTTGTGCCAACAAAGCTCCACCCTGAAAAAGAGGCTGCAATATTCCACCGCCAAGTGTCCACAAAGAAGAATTCGGGCCGAATAATGCGCTTGAAGTCAAAGCAGCGGCACCAATGGATCCCGTAATATTAAATTGCGGCAATAAATTCGCGGTTGCAACGCCCACAAAAGCATTCTGGGCCTTGAGCTGGGCCTCCGCCGCACGTACATCTGGCCTTTGACGTACCAAACTGGATGGCACAGATAGCGGCAACTTATCTGGCAAATGTAGATTGGCTAAATCAAACTTTGCAATATTGGCATTGCTTGGAATCTCGCCAACTAATACCGCCAGTTGATTGCGAGCAAAAGCAAGATTTCTTTCGTAGTTAAATAAATCCACCTGGGAGCTAGATACCAAAGTGCGCTGCGATGTGACATCCACCTTAGAAACCGTGCCAATAATCAATTGCTTTTCAGTTACTTCAGCGAGGTTGGTTTGCGCCTTCAAAATTTCTTCTGTGGCTTGCATCTGGGCGCGCAGCGCTGCCTCCCTAACCGCACTCGTCACCACATTTGCTGTTAGAGAAAGATAAGCACCCTCAAGTTGAAACTGCGCAACCTCCGCTTGCGCACGAGCGCCCTCAACCGCTCGGCGTGCGCCACCAAACACATCCAACTTATAAGTCACATTCACAGAAGTGTTGTACAAATTGTAGGTATCGGTTCCATAGTTCAATCCATAGACAGCGGATGGTTGCTTTTGTCTAAGCGCATTTGCGCCTACTCCAATTGCTGGAAAGTATTGGCCACCAATTTGCGCATTGACATTTTCTTGGGCAGCGCGCAAGGCGGCGTCTGCAGCACCTAAATTTGGATTTTGTTCCAATGCTTTTTTAATCAGGGCATCTAGCTCAGGAGATTTGTAGAGCTCCCACCACTGAGCCTCAATATCAGCTCCCTCGACAAACTCTTGATCAGTTCCGCCAGGAACTCCAGGTGCTGGAGTGAGTTTCTTCGCCAAAGGAGTTTCTGTATAAGAAGAAGTCTTTGGTGCCTCGGGCTGCTTAAAGTCTGGTCCAACAGCACACGCAGAAAGCAATCCCGCACACACGAGCGCAAGTAAATTCAAACGAGAGAGTGGGAGCTTCAATAAAAACATGTGTTGCAACAAATATCCTCTTTTACAAGAGATATTTGAACACAAAAATATAATCAGGGCTTTGTAACGCCCTGATTTGTCTACTGTTTTTTGTACACAACTTTAGACGAATGTCAAACAGATAAAAAATTATTCGACTGTCACACTTTTTGCAAGGTTTCGAGGCTTATCTACGTCCGTGCCCCGTGCGCATGCTGTGTGGTATGCCAATAATTGCAATGGAACTACGTGCAAGATTGGAGAAAGATCCCCGTAGTGCTCTGGCAACTTAATGACATTGATCCCATCACTGCTAGAGATTTCAGTATCCTGATCGGCGAATACATATAGCTTGCCGCCGCGCGCTTTCACTTCCTGCATATTAGATTTGAGCTTCTCTAGCAACTCATCTTTCGGAGCAACGGTTACTACCGGCATCTTGTCGGTGACTAAAGCAAGAGGACCATGCTTTAACTCACCAGCAGGATAAGCCTCGGCATGAATATAAGAAATTTCTTTGAGCTTTAATGCGCCCTCAAGCGCAATTGGGTAATGCAGGCCACGGCCCAAGAAGAGGGCATTTTCACACCTAGCAAAAACATTGCTCCAAGCCATGATTTGCGGCTCTAATGCGAGCACTGCATGTAATGCTTTTGGTAGGTGACGCAAATCTCGCAGCATCTCTTTTTCTTCTTCAGAAGAAATTTTGCCGTCTCGTTTTGCGATCGATACCGCCAACAAATACAGAGCCAATAGCTGAGTAGTAAATGCTTTGGTTGAAGCCACGCCAATTTCCGCGCCCGCTTTAGTTAAGAAATGCCAATTTGTTTCGCGAACCATCGCACTGCTTGCCACATTACAAATGGCTAGGGTGTATATATGGCCTAGGCTTTTAGCGTGACGCAACGCGGCTAAGGTATCAGCCGTTTCACCAGATTGCGAAACCACCACAATCAATGTTTTGGGATTTGGTACGGTAGTGCGATAACGATACTCGCTCGCAATTTCTACTTGCGTCGGAATGCCAGCAATATCTTCTAACCAATACTTTGCTACACAAGCAGAGTAATAACTTGTGCCACAAGCCAGTATCAAAATTTGATCGAATGCTTTCCAGTCTTCTGGCTTCGCTTCAAAAAGCTCAGGCCCAAATGCGGCAATATTCGCCAGCGTGTCACCAATCGCCCTAGGTTGCTCAAAAATCTCTTTTTGCATGTAATGCTGATAAGGCCCCAAATCAACCGAGTCAGCTTGCGCAGGCATGGGCTTTAGCTCTCGATTGGCTAGCTTGCCCGCTTGATCGATCACCTCAACACTTTCCGCCTTCAGAATTGCGACATCGCCCTCTTCTAAATACATCATGGAGTGAGCGCGTCCGGCCAAAGCCAAAGCATCGGAAGCTAAGAAATTTTCTTTATCGCCAAGCGCCACCACCAAAGGCGAACCAATGCGTGCTCCCACCAAAATAGTTGGGCAATCTTGCGCAATCACGCCAATAGCATAAGCACCATGCAATTTAGGCAGCACCGCCTTAACAGACTGAGCAATATCTTTTTGCCCACTGGCCACATATTCTTGATGAATTAAATGAGCAATGACTTCGGTATCCGTTTCGGAAGTAAATTCATAACCAACCGCTTTTAATTCAGAGCGAAGAGCTTCATAGTTTTCAATGATGCCGTTGTGTACAACCGCAATCAAACCATTGGAAATATGCGGGTGCGCATTTTGGGTATCTGGCTTTCCATGAGTAGCCCAGCGCGTGTGAGCAATGCCCAAAGTTCCCAAAAAGTCTTTGCCTTGTTCACCCAATTCGGAGACACGGGCAGTGGTCCTCGCCCTTTCTATAGGATGCTTCGCATCATCGCCATTAATCACGGCAAAACCACAAGAGTCATAACCACGGTACTCTAGGCGACGTAAGCCCTCAACCAAAGCATCAACAATGTTCTTGCGAGAAGCTGCGCCAACAATGCCGCACATTATTTTTTGCCCTTTGCGGTTTTCTTTGCTGGTTTCTTAGCAGCTTTTTTAACCACTTTCTTAGTGGCTACTTTTTTAGCTACGGGTTTTTTTACTGATGTTTTTTTGGTGGCAAGCTTCTTTTCTTGCTTTACAGGCCTTTGCCACTGCAACGAAATTTGTCTTGCTCTAGATACAGTAAGCTGATTTGCTGGGGCATCTTTAGTAAGCGTCGTACCAGCACCGAGCGTTGCGCCACGACCAACGCGCACTGGCGCCACCAGTTGGGTATCAGATCCTATAAAAACATCGTCCTCAATAATTGTTTGATGCTTATTCACACCATCGTAGTTACAGGTAATAGTGCCGGCACCAATATTGACTCTTGACCCAACTATAGAATCGCCTACATAAGCCAAATGATTAGCTTTGCTATTAGCAGCTATTTTGCTGTTCTTTACTTCAACAAAATTGCCGATGTGAACATCACTTGATAAATCTGCGCCTGGGCGCAAACGAGCGTATGGACCAATCACAGATTGATTACCCACTTTTGCACCGTCGACATGACTAAACGCATGAATAGACACACCCTTGCCAATCACGCTGTTACGAATAACGCAATAGGGGCCTATCTTTGTGCCCGCATCTAAAGTGACACATCCTTCAAAGACGCAGCCAACATCAATCGACACATCTGTGCCGCACTCTAATGTTCCACGTACATCAATGCGCGCTGGATCAGCAAGAGCCACACCCGCATCCATCAGTTGATTGGCGATATTGAGCTGATGTACGCGCTCCAGCGCAGCCAATTGATCACGGCTATTTACGCCAACAGTTTCAAACTCATCGTCAGTCTGTGTTGTACGAATGGGCACACCATCTTTAACCGCCATGGCAATAACATCGGTCAAATAGTATTCGCCTTGCGCATTGCTGGCACGCAAAGCCTTGAGCCATTTTTTCAGTGAGTTTGTCGGCAATACCATGATGCCGGTATTGATTTCTAGGATTGCTTTTTGCGCTAGAGTTGCATCTTTTTCCTCAACAATCTCTTTCACCGAGCCATCGGCATCACGCACAATTCGACCATAGCCAGTTGGATTGTTGAGATTTTGTGTCAAGAGCGCTAGGGCAGAGTCTTGCCCTCTAACACCATCTGCTAATTTTGCTAATTTACTGAGCGTCTTTTTGGTGGTCAGCGGCACGTCACCATACAAAACCAATGTGGGCTCTTGGACATCTAACTTTGGTAATGCTTGCAAAAGCGCATGGCCAGTTCCCTTTTGTTCCGCCTGAAGTGCTGTCACGACCTTAGTAAAACTTACATCTTCTTTAGCTGCATTTGCTAGAAATGCTTTGACATCGTCTGCACCATGCCCAACCACAACAACAGGACCATTTTTAGCGTTCTTAGATTGCAGAGAGAGTGCGGTAGTGAGCACATGCTGGAGCAAAGGTTTTCCAGCTAAAGTTTGCAACACTTTGGGCAATGCGGATTTCATCCGCTTTCCTTGCCCAGCAGCCAAAATGACGATATTCATAATGGGGGATTATAAGTCCCCTGAATCAGGGTTCCACAGGCTAATTCATCTAAATCAGCCTCATCAATTGCCCTATCTCCAGCTGATCTAGCGGCAATTCCCGATAACTCAGAAGAAATCTCTAGGCCTTTGAAATCAAATGCCTCACTATCCATGAGATGCGACGGAACAATATGGTGCATAGATCGGAACAAGTTCTCTACTCGACCTGGATACTTCTTCTCCCAGTCACGCAACATTTCTTTCATCACCTGGCGCTGAAGGTTAGGCTGACTACCGCATAGATCGCAAGGAATAATCGGGAAATTCATATCGCCCGCATAACGCTCAAGCAGCTTCTCTGGCACATATGCCAAAGGGCGAATCACAATATGTTTACCATCATCCGAGCGCAACTTTGGAGGCATGCCCTTTAACTTGCCCGCATAAAACATATTGAGCATCAGCGTTTCGAGAATGTCATCGCGATGATGACCTAAAGCGATTTTTGTCGCACCTAACCCATCAGCCACACGATACAAAATACCGCGACGCAAACGTGAGCACAGACCGCATGTAGTCTTTCCGTCGGGGATGACTCTTTTCACAATACTATAGGTATCTTGCTCTTCTATGTGATATTGAATACCCAAGCCCTTTAAATAATTGGGCAAGATGTCAGCTGGAAAGTTTGGCTGCTTCTGATCTAAATTAACCGCTACAACATCAAAGTGGATTGGCGCACGCTCACGCAGCTTCATCAGAATGTCGAGCATGGCGTAACTATCTTTACCACCAGACACGCACACCATGACTTTGTCACCATCTTCAATCATGCCAAAATCGCCAATAGCCTGGCCCACCAAGCGACAGAGTTTTTTCTCTAGCTTGTTCTCTTCAAAAACAACTTTACGAATATCGCCCATAAGATTGGAGTTCTCTTAAAAATTCTTCACTCTTAAGATGACTTGATACGAAACACTTCAACACCCACTGAATGACAGTCAGAATAAACATCTGGTTTTGCAGTGCTTACTCGCGCAGCCAAGACTTTAGGGTGCAACAACATGGCCGCTACGATGTCATCACAAAAAGTTTCCTGAAGGTGAATATGCCCCTTTGAGGCCCTGGCCTTAATGGTCTCACGCATAAAGTCATAATCCACCACCTCATCCAACTGATCATTCGTTGGCGTATTCATTGCTAAAGGAATATATAAATCAACATTGAGGATGACGCGTTGCTCTGCTTTTTTCTCAAAGTCATGCACGCCAATATTGATATAAATTTCATAGTCACGCAAAAATAAACGACGGCAGTCTATGAGGGCAGGATGAGAAAGAATAGCGTGCATGAATATTGATTTTTTATAAGGCTTAATTTGTTTTGAACATCACATCACGTGATGATGGCGATAAATGCTGTCCACCATCAACATATAAAGTCGTTCCAGTAATAGCGCTAGACTCCGCTAAAAATACTGCGGCTTTAGCAATGTCAACTGGTGTTGATGATTTTCCAAGAGGCGTCATTTGATGCGCTTTTGCAAAGCCTTCATTCGTTTGATCGCCTGATGGCAAAGAGATTCCGGGAGCGAGCCCAACTACACGCAAATGTGGCGCAAAGTCCATTGCCAATAACTCCACAGAAGAAAGTAGCGCCGCTTTAGATAGGGTGTATGACAAATAATCTGGATTGAGATTAATTAGTTTTTGATCCAATAGCTGAATCACCACCGGAATTGCCGAAATAGCTTCGGAACTTTTTGAAACGTTCTTTTGAAAATCAAACATCAATTGGGCCAGCAAAATTGGTGCGGCTAGATTGACCTGCATATGATCTTGTAGGTTTTTTGCAGTCAAAGGCGTGTCAGAGTTTGCTCGGTCATACTCAAAAATAGAAGCGCTATTTATAAGACAACTCAAATTGGGGAATGCCTCGCTGGCGGCTAAGAAAAGGCCTTTTGTGGAGATCTCATTGGCTAAATCCGCTTGAAACGCTTGGGCGCTCACTTCCAAGGACTGAATTTCCCGAACTGTTTGCGCCGCTTCTTGGGCTGATCGCCCATAATGAACGGCAACATCCCAGCCCTGACGGGCGAATTCTAGGGCAATTTCTCGGCCGAGGCGCTTGGCGGCGCCTGTCACTAAAACTGCCTTTTTATTCTGGGATAGGGCTGTTGAACTGGGGTTCAATTAAATTCTCTTAGACTAGGGAGCTATGGATATTACCTTGACCAGCCTTGAAATGGAGCATAGTGAGCTTCTAAAGGCCAAAATAGCCTCTCAAATCGCCTCCCAGGGCGGCTGGCTGCCCTTTTCTCGCTACATGGAGATGGCCTTATATGAGCCTGGCATGGGCTATTACAGCGCGGGAGCCCATAAGCTGGGTGCGGGTGGAGATTTCACCACCGCCCCTGAGTTAAGCCCCTTATTTGGCGCCGCTATTTGCTCGACCCTCCTGCCGGTACTTGAAGGCTTCAAAAACAAAGGCCTACCAACACAAATTTTAGAGTTTGGTGC
>CAZHWF010000006.1:0-37705 GCA_964536365.1 uncultured Polynucleobacter sp. | reverse complement strand
TTTTATCGAAAGGGTCGCGCAAGCGGCCCTTTTTGTTTCTACAATTGAGGTATTGTGGAATTTGATTCAAGCTTTGCTTGATTGGCATTTTGGAGAAATACATGATTAAAGTCGGCATTGTGGGTGGCACTGGATATACCGGAGTGGAATTGTTGCGCCTATTGGCCCAACATCCCGAGGTTGAGCTCGCCGCAATTACTTCTCGTACGGAAGCAGGCATGCCAGTAGCGGAAATGTTTCCATCTTTGCGTGGTCGCGTTAATCTGAAATTTACTACGCCAGATGAGGCTAAGCTAAATGAGTGCGATGTTGTCTTCTTCGCGACGCCACATGGTGTTGCGATGGCGCAAGCAAAAGAATTGCTTGCGAACAATGTCAAGATTTTGGATTTGGCAGCAGACTTCCGTTTAAAAGATGTTAAAGAGTTTGCCAAGTGGTACGGCATGGAACATGGCTGCCCAGAAATCCTTGCTGAAGCAGTTTATGGCTTGCCAGAGATCAATCGTGAGGCTATTAAAAAAGCGCGAGTGGTTGGTTTGGCAGGTTGTTATCCAACATCTGTGCAGCTTGGTTTGGCACCATTGTTATCACCAAAGTCTACTGGTGGCAAACACCTGATTGATGGCTCGCATATTATTTCTGACTCGAAATCTGGCACTTCTGGTGCTGGACGCAAAGCAGAGATTGGCACACTCTTGTCAGAGGCTGCTGATAATTCCCAAGCGCATGGCGTGACCGGACACCGTCATTTGCCAGAGATTGAACAGGGCTTAAAGCCAACTGCTCGTCATGATCAAATTGGGCTCACATTTGTGCCGCATTTAACACCGATGATTAGAGGAATTCATTCGACTTTGTATGTGCGTTTGACTGAAGCGGGTAAAGATGTTGATTACCAAAAGCTTTATGAAAATTTCTACAAAGATGAGCCTTTTGTCGATGTAATGCCTGCTGGCAGTCATCCAGAAACACGTTCTGTGCGCGGTAGCAATGGCATTCGCATTGCGATCCATCGTCCAGGCGGAGGTGACACATTAGTTATTTTGGTAGTCGAGGATAACTTGGTAAAAGGTGCCTCAGGTCAGGGCGTGCAGTGCATGAACCTCATGTTTGGCTTGCCAGAAACTACGGGTTTAACGCAGATTGCGGTATCTCCTTAATTTATAAGGGAATAACCCTTCTGCAAGCTGGGCATTAAAAGCCTAAAATAAGACATCGCCTTTTGAATTAGGAGTAAATCACGACTGAATTAGCTACAACACAATCTGCAGACTTGGCTGAGCCACCAACTCCGCTAGTATTTACAGATGCTGCCGCTGCAAAAGTAGCTGACTTGATTGCTGAAGAAGGTAATCCAGAATTAAAGCTTCGCGTATTCGTTCAAGGCGGTGGTTGCTCAGGATTCCAGTATGGTTTCACATTTGATGATGCTGTTAATGAAGATGACACGCTTTTTGAAAAGAATGGCGTAACCTTGTTAGTAGATTCAATGAGCTTCCAATATTTGGTTGGTGCTGAGATTGACTACAAAGAAGATATCAACGGCTCACAGTTTGTGATTAAGAATCCAAATGCGCAAACTACTTGTGGTTGCGGATCTTCCTTCTCTGCTTAAAAAATTAAATTAAGTTAGGAGCTTAAGCGGGATAGCAGGCGCCTAAAATTCTGAGTCCTTGCGCTCCTGTTACGGCTGGCAAATTTGCCGGCCGTTTTACTTTATGAGCCCATGCAAGCCAAGCAAAGGCAAGGCCCTCTACGAGTTGCGGGTCAATTCCAACAGATTCACTCGTAGTAATTTCTAGGGGGTGTTTGAATAAATTCGTAGCTTTAGTTTTCAGTAAATTCATCAGCGCATTGTTTCTAGATCCGCCTCCACAGACAATTAGCTTCTGGGTTTGCGGGGCATGCCGTACCAGAGACTCTAGGGCGGATTGTGCCGTAAGGTGTAGCAAAGTTGCCTGAACATCTTCGGCTAGATAATTTTCTTTTCCTAATTTTTCTTGTAACCAAGCTAGATGAAAATCATCTCGACCGGTGCTCTTTGGAGGAGCTTTTGCAAAAAAAGAATCAGATAACATTTTTACAAGCAATCCTTGATTGGGTTTGCCCTGTAGTGCCCACCGTCCATTTTCATCAAAAGGATTTCCCTGATGTTCTTGTATCCAGGCGTCCATCAACATATTCCCTGGCCCGCAATCAAAGCCAGTAATTTCCCCGTCTTTTGGTAATAGCGTGAGATTGGCGATGCCACCAATGTTGAGAATGGCTAAATTTTTATCTTCTACAAATTGTTGCGCATGAAAAGCTGGCACCAAAGGGGCGCCATGTCCACCTGCGGCTAAGTCACGACTTCTAAAATCGGCAATCACATCAATATCCGTTTTTTCCGCTAGTAGGGCAGCATTCAGGGTTTGATGGGTGTAGGACAGATCACCAAGATGGGGTTGGTGGCGAATGGTTTGCCCATGCGCACCAATAGCGCTGATATCGGAGGGCTGAAGCCCTGCCTTCTTGAGTAGCTGATTGACAACTTCTGCATAAGCCAAAGCCAGCATATTTCCCGCCTGTTTTTCACGGTGGAGCTCGTTTGGGCCAGGGCTTTGAAGTTCGAACAGGGCCTTGCGAAGTTCTGGTGAGAAGGGGGTGCTCATTGCCTCCAGCGCAATTGTTTCTCCATCAGGCCCAATTTTGGCTAGAACGGCATCTATTCCATCTAGGCTGGTACCAGACATTAGGCCGATATAGAGGGAGTAGGGTTTGTTCATGTGGCTCTCAGGAATGCGACAATTATGCTTTAGCAATTTAACTACTAATTTAACCGAATCAGTTACCCGAATCAGCATGACGGCCAAACCAGAACAAAAATATCCTCTGACCCCTGAAGTCTTTGCGGCGCTAGAAGTTACTAAGCGTGGCTGTGATGAGCTATTGGTGGAAGCAGATTGGGTGCAGAAGTTGGCGCGTAGCCATGCGACTAAAACGCCGTTGCGAATTAAATTGGGTTTGGATCCAACGGCACCAGATATTCATTTGGGCCATACCGTTGTATTGAACAAGTTACGTCAGTTGCAAGATTTGGGCCACACAGTAATTTTCTTGATCGGTGACTTTACTAGCATGATCGGCGATCCATCAGGGCGGAATGCTACACGTCCACCTTTGACTGCAGAAGAGATTGCAGTTAATGCACAAACTTATTATCGTCAAGCGAGCATGGTGCTTGACCCCTCAAAAACAGAAGTTCGCTATAACAGTGAGTGGTGTGATCCGCTTGGTGCGCGCGGCATGATTCAGTTGGCTGCAAAGCACACTGTTGCCCGCATGCTAGAGCGCGATGATTTTACGAAGCGCTATCGCAATGGCGTGCCGATTTCAATTCATGAATTTTTATATCCACTCATGCAGGGTTACGACTCTGTAGCTCTCAAGAGCGATCTTGAGCTTGGCGGTACTGATCAGAAATTTAATCTTCTTGTTGGTCGCGAGCTTCAACGTGAATATGGACAAGAGCCTCAATGTATTTTGACTATGCCACTCTTGGTTGGTCTTGATGGCGTTGAGAAAATGAGTAAGTCCAAGGGTAACTATATTGGTATTAGCGAGCCTGCGGGCGATATGTTTGGCAAGCTATTAAGCATCTCGGATGATTTGATGTGGGATTACTTTACTTTGCTTTCATTTAGACCACTGTCTGAAATCAATCTGATGAAGCAAGAAGTAGCCGCTGGTAGAAATCCAAAAGATTGCAAAGTGTTGCTCGCGCAAGAAATCGTTGCGCGTTTTCATTCGCAAGCTGCAGCAGAAAAAGCCTTAGAAGACTTTAATCACCGCGCTAAAGGTGGTGTGCCTGATGATATTCCTGAGGTAAGCCTTGCGGGGGCGCCTATGCAGATCGCCAATCTTTTAAAGGCTGCTGGTTTAGCCCCTTCGACATCAGAAGCAAATCGCAACATTGAACAAAATGGTGTGAAGATTGATGGCGCAACTATTACTGACAAGCAATTAAAAGTGGAGGCGGGGACTTACGTGTTGCAGGTTGGCAAGCGTAAGTTTGCCAAAGTAACGCTAGCTTAAATATCTAAGCTGGCAGTGCCGCTTGGGGGTGTTAAACCAAAGTGCTCATAAGCCTGACGAGTAGCTACGCGGCCACGCGATGTTCTTTGCAAATAACCTTGCTGAATGAGGTAAGGTTCTAGAACATCCTCGATCGTATCGCGTTCTTCACCAATGGCGGCTGCTAAGTTATCAATACCTACTGGGCCACCATCAAACTTGTGCAAGATCGCTTCCAATAGTTTTCTATCCATCACATCAAAACCGCTTGGATCAACATCAAGCATTCTTAACGCGGCATCAGCCATAGCTTTGGTTATGGTGCCAGTACCTTTTACTTCGGCATAGTCACGAACACGACGCAGTAATCGGTTCGCAATACGTGGAGTGCCACGAGCGCGTTTAGCGATTTCTACTGAACCTTCGGGATCAATATCAGCTTTTAAAAGACTTGCAGAGCGCTCAATAATTTTGGTAAGCTCTTCAGTGGTGTAGAACTCTAGTCTTGCCACAATGCCAAAGCGATCACGCAATGGATTGGTTAACATGCCAGCCCGAGTAGTCGCGCCAATGAGTGTGAAGGGTTTGAGGTCAATTTTTACGCTACGTGCCGCTGGCCCTTCGCCAATCATGATGTCTAGGCTGTAATCTTCCAAAGCAGGGTAAAGAATTTCCTCTACTACCGGAGATAAACGATGGATCTCGTCGATAAAAAGCACATCGTTTTCTTCTAAGTTGGTGAGCAAGGCGGCAAGGTCGCCAGGTCTATCCAAAACAGGGCCGCTCGTTTGACGTAGGTTCACACCAAGCTCTCTCGCAATGATGTGGGCCAAGGTGGTTTTGCCCAGTCCAGGTGGTCCAAATAGAAGAACGTGATCTAAGGCTTCTTGACGAGCTCTTGTGGCGCTAATAAAGATTTCTAATTGCGCTCTAGCTTTAGTCTGCCCAACATATTCATCAAGTTGTTTTGGGCGCAAAGCCCTTTCAAATACGGCTTCAGCATTACCGGCAGAGCCGCTCACAATGCGGTCATTGCTTTCCGGTAAATCTTCTGGGATGGAGCTGAGGTCG
This sequence comes from uncultured Polynucleobacter sp., assembly GCA_964536365.1. Taxonomy (GTDB): domain Bacteria; phylum Pseudomonadota; class Gammaproteobacteria; order Burkholderiales; family Burkholderiaceae; genus Polynucleobacter. The sequence goes on along the minus strand of CAZHWF010000006.1, from coordinate 32,581 downwards.
TCTGTATGAATTGCCATGCTAAGAGTTTAGTGGTGTTTGCTTAGGTGCGTTTACCTAGTTAGGCCTTAGATAAATACTTTAAGCCCATACGAATGCCATCGGATACGCTGGTGTCAGGCGGAATTTGCTTAAGCGCAAGTAAAGCTTCTTTTTCTGAATAGCCCAGTGCTAGAAGTGCTTGTAAGACTTCACTGCTCGCTTCAATTGCCTGAGGTTTGCCGCCTGTAATGCCCAGATCAGGCGCTAGTTTGCCTTTAAGCTCCAAGCAAAGACGTTCTGCTGTTTTTTTGCCAATGCCAGGTACTTGAGTTAAGCGACTGGCTTCTTGGAGGGTGATTGCTTGGGCAAGTTCATTGACGCTCATTCCAGAGAGGACCGCCAAGGCTGTGCGGGAACCAACACCACTAATCTTGATGAGCTGCCTAAATGCTTCACGCTCGGTTTCCGTAGCGAAGCCAAAAAGTTGTTGCGCATCTTCTCTTACTTGGAAGTGCGTCAGTAGAGTAACTTTTTGACCTGCTTGCGGTAATTGATACAAGGTGCTCATTGGCACATCAACTTCATACCCAATGCCTTGGCAATCAACAAGCAGTCGAGGTGGGTGAATCGAAACGAGAGTGCCTTGTATGCGACCAATCATGTATAGATCTTAACCTGTGCCGTGTATTTTTACTTGCTGCGTTTTTTAGATGTTGGGGCCGTAGTAATAGCTTTTGGAATTTGTGCATGATGAGCAGCGCAGATAGCTACGCCTAATGCATCAGAGGCATCCGTGCCTGGCGCACGATTTAGTCTGAGAAGGCGCTTTACCATCTCTTGAACTTGTGGCTTGGCTGCTCTGCCGGTGCCCACGATAGCCTGTTTTACTCGCAGAGCGCTGTACTCGGCAACAGGCAGTTGTTCTGAGACGAGTGCCGCAATGACTGCTCCTCTAGCCTGGCCAAGCATCAGCGTGGAGCGTGGATTGACGTTTAAGAAAACCTCTTCAATAGCAGCGGATTCTGGATGATAGGTATCCAGAACTTCTTTAATGCCGGCATATAAGGCGCCCAAGCGCTCAGGCAAGCCTTTGGCTGGATCACCGCTTTCAATCGTTCCAGAGGCTACGTAAGTCAGCTTTTGGCCGTCGACATCAATGACGCCAAAACCAGTTGTACGTAGACCTGGGTCGATTCCTATCCAACGCATAGCAACTTTATTTCTGCCTTTTGCTGATGTTTAGTGGCGGAAATGACGTGTGCCAGTAAAAATCATTGCAATACCATGTTCATTTGCCGCGGCAACGATCTCTTCGTCACGCATGCTGCCACCTGGTTGGATTGCGCAGCTGGCGCCACCATTCACCACAACATCTAAACCATCACGAAATGGAAAGAAAGCATCGCTAGCGACTGCGGAGCCTTTAAGGCTTAGACCTGCATTCTCGGCTTTAATACTTGCCATGCGTGCGGAATCGACGCGGCTCATTTGGCCTGCGCCAATACCCAGAGTCATACCATTTGCGCAATAAACAATTGCATTTGATTTGACAAACTTAGCAACACGCCAAGCAAACATCATGTCATGCATTTCGCTTGGAGTTGGCAAACGCTTGCTCACAATACGCATTTCATTTTCAAGAACATTTTTGGCATCTGGTGATTGCACCAGTAAGCCACCACCAACCCGTTTGAAGTCAAATGTATTAAATGCTGTTCCTAATGGAATTTCTAGTAGACGCACATTTTGTTTGCTTGCAAAAATGGCTTTTGCTTCATCACTAAAGCTTGGTGCAATCAGCACTTCTACAAATTGCTTGGAAATCGCTTCAGCGGCCGCTCCATCACAGGGCACATTGAAGGCGATAATTCCGCCGAAAGCAGAGCTTGGATCAGTCTTAAATGCTTTTTGATAAGCCTCAAGCGCGCTTGAGCCAACAGCCACACCACAGGGGTTGGCATGTTTGATGATGACGCAAGCAGCAGTGCCACCAGCATTACCAGCAAAGCTCTTAACGCACTCCCAAGCCGAGTCGGCATCTGCGATATTGTTATAAGAGAGTTCTTTACCTTGGAGTTGTTTGTAATTGGCAAGCGCGCCATCTACCGGGTAAATATCTTTATAGAAGGCTGCGGATTGGTGTGGATTCTCGCCATAACGCATCTCCTGTACTTTTTCAAAAGCAAGGTGCAAGGTTTCTGGATATGTAGAGCGTGCCTTGTGATCTAAGTCGTCACCCAAGGCAGAAAGATAATTAGCAATCGCGCCATCATATTGGGCGGTATGTGCGAATACTTTCTTGGCTAAACCTAAGTTGGTTTTATAAGAAACGACATTTTTATTTGCCTTCATCTCGGCCAAGACGGGCGCGTAATCTTCTGGTGAAATCAACACGGTCACATCTTGATGATTCTTGGCGGCAGCACGCAACATAGCAGGTCCACCAATATCAATATTTTCAACCGCATCTTCAAATGAGCAATTTTCTTTAGCAACAGTTTCATTAAATGGGTAAAGATTGATTACCAACATATCAATCGTGTTAATACCATGTTCTTTTAAGGCAGCCATATGCTCCGGATAGTCTCTGCGAGCCAGTAGGCCACCATGCACCATCGGGTGCAGTGTCTTCACGCGACCATCGAGCATTTCCGGGAATTTCGTTAAGGATGAGACTTCAACGACAGGCAGATTGTTTTCGGCTAAAAGTTTTGCGGTGCCACCAGTCGAGATGAGCTTAACTCCTTGCTCATGAAGGGCTTTAGCAAATGGCACGATGCCATTTTTATCGGAGACGGAGAGTAGGGCTGTACGAATCATAGTTTTCGGAGGTATTAATTAAAAAATGGCCTGGTTATCTGTGAGATGGATAGTTATTTCAGTAGTTGATGCTCAACGAGCTTTTTGTGCAGAGTATTACGATTGATGCCTAGGTATTGAGCAGCTAGAGATTGATTATGTTTAGCATGCTGCATGACTAATTCGAGCATGGGTTTTTCAACGACAGCCAAGACCATTTGGTAAATATCAGTTGGCGCTATTCCTTTAAGGTCATTTAGGTAAGCTTGCAATTGGGTTTCGATACATTCGGAAATCGGGTGCTTATTGGTCATAACAATCTATCAATACAAAAACTAAAAAATAAAAAGAGTCTGAATAAATTCAGAGCTAGGCTGCTTCTAAAAATAAAAGGCGGTCAGAATGGGATTTCATTTCATCAAAATAATCATTTACCATCTGTAATTGGGTCTTGCAATCATCCGCGGTATTCATGCGTTGGCGAAAAGCGTGAGAGTCACGCAAACCTTTGCAGTACCAACCAATATGTTTGCGCGCTGTTCGTAGACCAATGTGTTCACCATAGAACTCGTAGTGATCAAGAAGGTGAGAATTCATGATGGCCTGAATTTCATTAATCTCGGGGGTGGGTAGTTTGTCACCAGTGTTGAGGTAGTGATTGATTTCACGAAAAATCCAAGGGCGACCTTGGGCGGCGCGGCCAATCATGATGGCGTCAGCACCAGTGATCTCCAATACTTGTTTTGCTTTTTCAGGGCTAGTAATATCGCCATTAGCAACGACTGGTATGTCCACGCTATTCTTTACTGCGGTAATGGTTTCGTATTCGGCTTCACCGTGATAAAGGTCTGCTCTTGTGCGACCGTGAACGGTCAGCATTGAGATGCCGGATTTTTCCGCGAGCTTTGCAATCTCGATGGCATTTTTATGCTCACGATCCCAGCCCGTGCGTATTTTTAATGTCACTGGCACTGCATTTGGACCAATACCAACAGCATTTACTACGGCCTCTAATATTTGTTGCACTAAAGGCTCATCACGAAGTAACGCGGAGCCAGCGGCAACATTGCAAACTTTCTTCGCTGGGCAGCCCATGTTGATGTCGATAATTTGCGCGCCATGATCAACATTGATTTTGGCCGCCGCCGCCATCATCGCTGGATCAGCGCCTGCAATTTGTACGGCAATGGGTTTGAATTCACCAATGTGATTTGCGCGGCGCTGTGTCTTTTCGCTTTTCCAGAGCAGGGCATTGGATGCCACCATTTCAGATACGGCATATCCAGCCCCCAATTTTTTGCAAAGTTGCCGAAAAGGGCGATCCGTTACCCCTGCCATTGGGGCGACAAATAACTTGTTTGGGAGGTGGTGGGGGCCAATCTTCATCTGCTGGTGCTTGGGCGGAAAGCATGACACTTTAGCACAGTCAGGCCCAAATTTGCCTATTTTTTAGGCAGTATGCATATTTCAGGGGGAATTGGAAATGCTTCGAATCTAGGGGCTGTTTTGGGTCTTTAGCGCCTGCCAAACATCATCTGGCGAGCCAAGGCTGTTTTGACTGGTGGAAGCCACTGGAGGGCTGATAAAGCCAGTCCACGAGCAAGTACTACCGGTACTAGATTGGATGTAAAAACCCTGGCCATAAAGTCGGTCAAGCCAATGGTGGCTTTTCTATCCACTTTGCGACTTTGGGCATATTCTTGCAGCGTATTTTGGATGGCAACCGAAGATTGATCCGCTGGGGCTCCCGAGAATATCTCAACCAATTTTTCTGATAGCAAAAAGGCATCGCGCAATCCGAGGTTTAATCCTTGTCCTGCAACTGGATGTAAGGTTTGTGCCGCATTACCAATCCATACCTCATTATCTTTGGCGATTTCTTTGCGATAGTTCAAGCCAAGTTCATAAAGACGACGATCTTGAATTTTTAAAAATCGACCAATACGTGAGCCAAATTCAATCTGAAGTTCATTTAAAAAATCTTCGTCTGTAAGTTGCAGACGATGTTGTGACGATGCTGGTGAACCACACCATACGAGATTCAATATATGGTGACCATAATGGCTTGGTAAAACTGCCAAGGGACCTTCGGAAGTAAATCTTTCCCAGGCTTGATGCGGTACAGCACTCTCAACTTCAACTAAGCCTACAAGGGCAGATTGCCCATAGTCTCTTCCTGACTCGACCCAATCTTGCTTTTTGAATAAGCCACCCTCGGCATGCACGATACATGAGGCAGCAATATGATTTTCTTCAGTATCTTTATCCAAATGGCGCCATACAAAGTTAGAGCTCTTGTCTCGTATTTTTCGCAGGGCTTGACGTAAAGACATATGAATGTCGCGGTAACGAATAATGTGACCAAGCGCATCTTGGTTTATCTCTTCGCGTGTCATTAATGCGCGACCAAATTTACCGGCTTGTGACACGTGTACGCGGTGAATGTCAGCCGCTTCTTTGGGCCATGCTTGAATGGTGTCGAGTAGCAGTTTGCTGCCGTGAGAGAGTGCAATACCTCGACTATCTGCGCTGACTAGATCAGCATCGTCAATAGGATTGCGATCAAGCAACGTAATGTTTGCATCAGGAAATTTTTGCAAAGTCCAGGCGGCACAGGCCAACCCAACCGGGCCGCCACCGTGAATCAAAATATCGCATTTAGACTCTCTCATTTGCTGGCATGTCTCTTTATGCGTTTTTCATGAGAGATTCAATTTCATCGGCTTTCACCGGCACTCCACGAGAAATTAACTCGCAACCCGAATCATTAATCACCACATCATCTTCAATGCGAATCCCGATATTCCAGAACTTTTCGTCTATATCATCCGCCGGTCTGATATATAGGCCTGGTTCAATGGTAATTACCATGCCGCTTCTAAGAATGCGCCATGGCTTTTCTGTATTGGATGGGTTTAATGGATTAGAACTTTCTTCGCGATATGAGCCCACATCATGCACATCCATACCTAACCAATGGGAGGTGCGATGCATATAAAAACGACGATATGCCCCAGCTTCAATCGCATTATCAAGCGATCCAAGGTCTGCGAGTTTTAGCAGTTTTTCATCCAACAAACCTTGCGTGAGTACTTTGAGTGCGGCTTCATGAGGTTGCATAAAAGTATTGCCAGGCTTGGTTATGGCAATCGCCGCTTCTTGCGCCGCTAGGGTGATCTCATAAAGCGCGCGCTGCGGACCTGTGAATTTACCGTTTACTGGAAACGTGCGCGTAATGTCTGAAGCATAGCCATCAAGTTCGCAGCCAGCGTCTATGAGACAAAGTTCGCCATCGCGTAATTCTGCATTTCCAGCACGATAGTGAAGAATGCAAGAATTGGCTCCACCTGCAACAATGCTGTTGTAAGCAACACTTTGAGCGCCACTATTGCGAAATTCATGTAGTAATTCCGCTTCAAGCTGATATTCGCGCATTCCAGGTTTGCAGGCTTGCATGGCGCGAATATGGGCACGCGCAGAAATAGTAGCCGCTCTGCGCATGATGTCGATTTCATGAGTGTCTTTAAATAAGCGCATCTCATGAATCAAGGCATCAACATCATGAAACTCTGAAGGCGGATTAATTCCTGAGCGACCTTGCGCCCTAACTTGCTTCATCCAATGACGTAAACGTCTATCGTCTTCAGCGCTTTGAGCAAGTCGAACGTAGACTGCATCCTCGTCGGCCAAGAGATTACTCAGTTTTTGGTCTAACTCTTGATTGCTATGTGCATATTCGATACCCAGAATTTCTGGTGCAGCTTCAGGGCCAAGTCGAATGCCATCCCAAATTTCTCGTTCGGGATCTTTTGGTCGGCAAAACAAATGGGATTCGAGTTGAAACTGGCTTCCCTTGCTCGATACTTTCATTACAAGAGTTGCGCCTGGTTCATCAAATCCAGTTAAGTAGAAAAAGTCACTGTCGTGGCGATAAGGAAATTCGCTATCGCGGTTACGAAAAACTTCAGGCGCAGTCGATATGACTGCAATGCCACTACCAGTCTTAGCAAAGATCTGCTTTGCTAATGCATTTCTGCGTAGCTGATAAATATTTCTATTCATATGCTGCATTGAGTTCTTGTAAGCGTTGTGGTGTGCCTACATCGTGCCATGGACCGAGATATTTTTCACCAAACACTTTATTTTGCTCCATTGCCGCCCTAAGTAGGGGGGCGAGCTTGGCTGGTGCCCCAGATTCCAGTTCTTTAAAAAGGTCCTTGTGGTAGATCCCAATTCCCGAGAAGGTGAGTTTTTCGGCTCCTGCCGATTTAAGGTCGCTCACTACTGATTCATTGAGGTAAAAGTCCCCTTCGGGATGCTGGATTGGATTGGGAACCATTACCAAATGCGCCAATGTTTTTCCGGGATTTAGGCGCATGCTTGGGATTATTTTCAGAATATCGGTAATTGGCAGTTCGGGGCTAAAGACATCGCCATTGATAACCAGAAAGTAATCTTCGGGTGCGATGATGGATAGCGCCTTGCGAATACCACCTGCTGTTTCAAGAGCTTTGTCTTCTCGCGAGTACTGAATGTGAAGACCAAATTTTTCGCCATTGCCCAGAGTTGCCTCAATTTTTTCACCAAGCCAGGCATGATTAATAACTACATTCTTGATGTTTGCTTGCGCAAGCGCTTCTAGATGCCACTGGAGTAAAGACTTATTTTGAATAGTGAGTAATGGCTTTGGTAATACATCTGTCAGAGGGCGCATACGCTCCCCGCGTCCCGCGGCAAGCAAAAAACAAGGTATGCGATGAAGTTGACTCATATTGTGTAAATTGCGTCTAATTGGCTCGAGTAGACTCCAGAATGCGAGCCAAAGGTTTGAGTTCGATATAACGATTGGCTGTGGCAATCGCATATTCCAAAACAAGAGGAATGTCCTTCAGATAACCATCTTTGCCATCGCGATGATAGAGTCGCGCAAAAATACCTAAGACTTTTAAATGGCGTTGGAGTCCCATCCATTCAAAGTCACGATAGAGCTGCCCGAAATCATTTGGCATAGGTAAGCCTGCTTTGCGACCTTCCTCCCAGAATTTAATGACCCAATCAATTACACGTTCTTCTGGCCATGCGATATAGGCATCACGCCACAGAGAGGCTGCATCATAAGTAATGGGGCCATACACCGCATCTTGAAAGTCAATGACTCCTGGGTTATTTTCTTGAGTCACCATTAAGTTACGTGAATGGTAATCACGATGAACATAGACTTTGGCTTGAGCTAAATTATTTTCAATAATTAGCGCGAAAGATTTTTTTAATTGTTCTGTTTGTTGATCTTCCAACTCAATTTGAAGATGTTTTTTCAAATACCATTCTGGGAATAAATCTAACTCGCGCTGTAAAAGTACTTCATCGTAGTTTGGCAAAACGTCTGGTTTGCTTGCCAGTTGCATGAGAACTAATGCATGAGTCGCGTCTTTATAAAGAAGGTCGGCCGTTTCGTTATTCAGTTCAGCTAGGTATGTGGCGGTGCCTAAATCGTTGAGTAATAAAAAGCCTTCGGCAATATTTTGCTCAAGGATTTTAGGTACATTTAGACCAGCTTCTGCAAGCAGTAAATCCACCCTAATGAATGCATCTAAAGGTTCGTATTGGGGTGGGGCATCCATCACGATTAAAGTCCCAAAATTCGGGTTTTTAGACCTAATCCGAAAATAGCGACGAAAGCTGGCATCAGCGGAGGCCGGTGCTAGGGAGTCGAGATCTAGTTGCCAGCTCGCTTCTAGGGCTTTAAGCCAGGTCAGGAGGGTATTTAAGCGCAAGTCAGTCATGGTCGATTCGTATAATAAGGCGGGTCTGGATCTATGAGTCATTATCGCCGTTGCGCTGGCCTTTGCGCCCCTCTTTTTTTGCATGTAACCCTGCGCGTGATGATGGGGGTGACATTGCTTCAATTTGCCCTCAATGGAAGCGCTCAAGCACCCGCACCTTTAGCCTCAAGTACGCAGGCTAATTCGAATAGCGTTTTATTGCCAGATCGTGGCAATGTTACGGTTTTAAAGCTAGATGATCAGCTCCGAGTTGGAAAGCCTATTGGCGATGGAGAGGCTTTGACGTTTACCTCAAGCGATACGATTAGTGGAGTAGTAAATCGTGATATGCATTTGAAGGGTCGCGCTCAAATTCGCCGTAATGGTGGAGTCATAAAGGCGGACGAGATAACTTATGACCCAGATACTGATGTTGCTGATTTATTGGGTAATGCTGAGTTATCCAAAGGAAATGTGACTTTTAAAGGACCTAAGGGAAAATTTAAAGTCGATGCGCGCGAGGGTTATATGGAAACTCCCGCATATGAATTGAGGGATAACGGCGGCAATGGCGTCGCTAAAAAATTAACCATTGAAAATGCGGATGTCTTTGTATTTGATAAGGCAACCTATACCACCTGTACTCCTGAAAACATGGATTGGTATTTCACGGCAAGCACAATGGAAATTGATAATGAACAAAAGGAGATGGTTGGCACTCATGGCGTGATGCGTTTCTTTGATGTGCCAATTGCTTACGTTCCTTATTTCACGGCGCCCACAGGAGGGCAGCGCCGCTCTGGTTTGCTTGCTCCAGTAGCAGGCTATAACTCTAATAACGGCCTTGATATTACCCAGCCTTACTATGTCAATATCGCCCCCAATCGTGACTTGCTCTTATTGCCGCGTTATATGAATCACCGTGGTGCAATGTTAGGTGCGCAATACCGTTTCTTGGAAAGACAGTATGCTGGTACTGCGATGGGTGAATACATGTCTTACGATAAGCAGACTGGCACCAGCCGTTGGAAATATGACTGGCAGCAACGACAAGTATTCGGCGGTAGTCTTGGACCTGGTGGAGTCGCTCTTCCAGGTGCATGGACTGGTTACGCCAATATGTCGCGTGTTTCTGATAATTTATATCCAACTGACTTTTCGCAAAGTATTGCAGGTGCGGTTACTAGTCAATTCCGTCAAGAGGTGGGTACCACTAAAGGTTTGACGGGGAGTTTGAGTAACTGGGTGGTCTCCGCAAGAGCCTTAACATTTCAAACTTTACAACCTGACCCAACTGTCACGGTGCAGGCTCCCTATAACGTGATGCCAAATATTAATGCGACCTACAACAATCGCATTACGCCTGCTGTAGCTGATACAAGTGGCAAGTATGTCACTTTGCCAACAGGGCCTGCGACAACATTCTCAACCGACTACACGAGATTTGCATACAACATTGGTGGGAATTTGGCGGTAACTGCACCTGGTGTTTACAGTCAGGCTGACCGAACTGTGATTAAAGGTGCTATGGCTTTGCCGCAAATAACGCCGGGCTACTACATCACTCCGAAAATAAGTTTTCAATCGAATACCTATAACGCCACTGCATTTGTACCTGGCGCTGCACCGGTGGCACAGGGTTTTACTATCCCAACATTTAGTTTGGACTCTGGCCTAGCTTTAGAAAGAGATGCGGCTGAGTTAAAAGGCTTTTTTGGGCGCGATATGTTGCTAACTATGGAGCCCCGCGCTTTTTATGTTTACACCCCCTATCAGAATCAATCACAGACTCCCTTATTTGATACTGCGGATGCGGGTTTTGGTGTTTCACAAATTTTTAGTGAAAATACTTTTATTGGTAATGATCGTATTGCGGACAACAATGCCGCTACCCTTGGTTTAACTAGCCGCATGATTGAGGCAAATACAGGCGCGGAACGAGCCAATGTGACTTTGGCGCAAAAGCAGCAATTTACGGCGCAAAAGGTTGGTTTGACTGGCAATATTTTGAACCCAACCACTTACTCTGATACCTTGGGATCGGGATCAATACGTTTGCTGGGAAACTTTAGCGCCGATCTTTTCGGGCAGTACAACACTCAATTAAATCGTTTTGTGCAAACTACTGTAGGCGGTAGTTGGCGCCCCACTCAAGGAAGAAGTTTAAATTTTGGTTATCGTAATGTTTGGTCTCCACCAATTCAGGCCTCAGCACAAAATAATCAACCTTATGTGCAATCCGCGACCACAACTGATCAATACAATGTCTCTGGACAATGGCCGATTACTCGTGAAGTTTCTGTTCTGGGGCGCTGGGGATATGACGCACTAACGACCAAAACCCTAAATACCTTGCTGGCTCTAGAGTGGAGTCGAGATTGTTGGACCTTCCGTGGCGCTTATTCACAAGTCCTAAATACCTCTCAAATAACCACTACTCAGGTCTTATTCCAGATTGAATTTAAGGGATTCGGTAGCGCTGGCAGCAATCCAGTTGATATCATGAAGCTAAATGTTCCTGGATATATGCCTACCTCCAAGCCTATACCGCCTTCAATTTATGAGAACTATCAATGATGCTCTGTGTAAATCGTATTAAACAAATTGCTACTTACGGCCTATTTATTGGTTTTGGATTCTTAGCGAACTTTTCTTTTGCTCAAGATTCTTCTAAGGCCGCGGTTTCCAATGAGAGCAAGATTCGTAATATCGATGGTGTCGCTGCCGTGGTGAATACCGGTTTTGTGACCCGTAAAGAAATTGATGATCGAATCGCTGCTCTCAAAAAACAAGGTGCAAAATTACCGGAAGATGGCTCTGCACGTAAAGCTATATTAGATCGACTAATACTAGAGAAAATTCAGCTTCAAAACGCTGAACAAGAGGGCATCAAAGTTACCAATAAGGAGCTGGAAAGAATTATTGGGGATATTGCCGCTAAGAATAAGCTAAGTTATGCCGAATTTAAGGCGAAAGTCATTGCCTCCGGAACGACTTTTGAGCGCTATAAAGAGATGCTGCGCGATGACATCATCGTCACGCGTTATCGCGAGCGAGAGATTGAGGGAAAGTTAAAAATAACGGATGCGGAAATCGATAACTTCATTGCTGAGCGCACTCGAGCAATGAGCGGTGGTAGTGCACAACGATCTGCCCCAGCGGCTAAGGGGGAGCTAGAAGAGATTGATCTTGCACAGATTTTTATTCCTGTTGATGCTAGCGCTGGTGCTGGCGCACAAGCAGATGCGAAGAAGAAGGCTGATGCTCTGTTGCGTGATGCGCGCGGCGATGTAGATTTCTTGCAATTGGGCGCAATGGCAGCGAAAGATAACCCAAAGATTAAATTTCAGGATTTGGGATACCGCACCCCCGATCGCTTGCCCCAATTATTTTACGAGGCTATACGTAATACCGGCGGCGGCCAGGTTGCCAATGCAGTTGTTAAAAGCCCTGCTGGTTACCACGTGCTGAAAGTTTTGGATCGCCGTGCTGCGGTTGCTGGCGCGCCTCAACAAGCGGTTGCTCCTGATCCTGGACCATCAACGCCTCAAAACATTCCAATTACTCAAACTTTATCCCGTCATATCTTGCTTAGAAGTCGAGCAGGCTTAAGTGATCAAGATGCGGAAAGGCGTTTGCAGGGCTATCGCGATCAAGTACGCGCAAAAACTGCTGATTTTGCTGAGCTTGCAAAAAAATACTCCGAGGATGGATCTGCGCCTAATGGGGGTGAGCTTGGTTGGATGAGCCCTGGAGATTTAGTGCCTGAATTTGAGCAAGCCATGAATCGCCTGCAAATTGGTGAGGTTAGTAATCCTGTTAAAACAGAATTTGGTTGGCATTTGATTCAGGTATTGCAGCGTCGAGAGGGTCAGCTTACCGTAGAGAAGCAACGTCAGTTTGCGCGCGCCGCTCTTCGCGAAAGAAAGATGGAGCAGGCATATCAAGATTGGATGCGTGAATTGCGGGACACCGCAACCGTTAAAATTTTGAACGTGGATGATGCAGCAAGTAGCGCACCCCGTTGATCTCGTTATAACTACTGGCGAACCAGCTGGTATTGGTCCAGAGGTTTCTGTTTCTGCTGCGCTTGAGTTTCTAGAGAAGCGGGCTGATGTTCAAATTACTTTGTTGGGTGATGAGCAGTTACTGAATCTGCCTAAAAATTTAAAGCCAGAACTTTCTAAGCGATTGCATATTCAGTCTATTCCGGTTAGCGTGCCTGTTCAAACAGGAGTTCTCAATCCAAATAATGCCCAATATGTCGTTAAGCTTTTAGATCAAGCAATTGATGGTTGTCTTCGCGGGCAATTCGCTGCAATGGTTACGGCACCGCTTCATAAGGGCATTATTAATCAGGCAGGAACGCCCTTTACGGGTCATACAGAATATTTAGCACAGCGTTGTCAGACTCCACATGTAGTGATGATGCTGTGTTCGTCATTGTCTTCTGGATTTTTGGGGCTCAAAAGCCCTAGAGATCTGCGAGTGGCTCTAGTAACAACACATCTTCCTTTAAAAGAGGTGCCGCAAGCAATCCGTTATGAATTGGTGCTAGAGACAATTCAAATCGTGCATCAAGATTTGCAAAATAAATTTGGCATTACCAGCCCGTTGATACATGTTGCGGGCTTAAATCCTCATGCTGGAGAAGCGGGATATTTGGGGCGCGAAGAAATTGAAGTAATTTCGCCTGCAATTGAGTTTGCTCGAAAGATGGGTATTAATGTTGCCGGCCCCTATCCTGGGGATACGATGTTTGATCCTCAATCCGTTGCGCAAGTGGACGCATTTATTGCCATGTATCACGATCAAGGTTTAGCACCATTTAAGTTTGTTACTTTTGGTAGTGGCGTGAACATTACTTTGGGGTTGCCAATAATTCGTACCTCGGTAGATCATGGAACCGCGCTAGACATTGCTGGTAAAGGCATCGCAGATTCTGGCAGCATGTTTGAGGCATTAGACTTAGCCTATCAATTAGCTTGTAATCGTAGAAGGCAGCAATAAAAGATGCATCGCGCTCGTAAACGATTTGGCCAAAATTTTTTGCAGGACAACGGCATTATTTATTCAATTGTTGCGCTCATTAATCCTAGCGCGGACATGCATATCATCGAGATTGGGCCTGGCCTTGGCGCACTAACGCTGCCATTGCTTAGTAATGTAGATCACTTAGATCTTTTAGAAATCGATCGCGATCTAGTTGCCTTTTGGAATGAAAAAAATCTTGATGGCCTCACTGTAATTGAGGGAGACGCTCTTAAATTCGATTTCTTAACATGGGCTCAAAATCGCTCCGACAAGCATGGATTATGCAAAGTTGTTGGCAATCTTCCATATAACATCTCTTCTCCTTTATTGTTTCATCTAGTATCCGCTGCAACTATGATTGATGAGCAAGTATTCATGTTGCAAGCCGAGGTGGTCGAGCGCATGGTTGCTCAGGCAGGTAGCTCGGACTTCAGTCGTTTATCTGTAATGTTGCAGGCCCGTTACGATATGGAACTCGTATTAGAGGTTCCGCCAGAGGCATTCGAGCCTCGTCCTAAGGTAAATTCTGCTGTAGTGCGAATGATTCCTAGAAAAGACTTTGCGCTCTCCGCATCTCAATGGAGCGCTCTTGAGAAAATAGTTGCCGCAGCCTTTTCCCAAAGAAGAAAAATGCTGCGCACCAATCTAAATGCGTTTTCAGATAAGTTAAGTTTGACTGAAGCAGAGCTTAAGGTGAGAGCTCAAGATATTTCTGTTGATCGCTATATTGAGTGGGCGAAGATTCTCGCCTCATAGCCTAAACGCTAGACAGAGACAGGTCACAGATCTAAAAAAGATTACTGGCTATCTTGCATCCAATTATTTATAGGCGCTAGGGTCGATCACCCGCATTTCGGTCTCAATCCAGCCCTCTACTTCTTGTTGTAGTTGGTCTGCTGATTTATTGGCTGAGCTAATTGCTGGTCCGATTGAAAAAATGACTGTGCCCGGCTCTTTGATAAAGCTATTTTTAGGCCAGCACCGTCCGGCATTATGCGCAATGGGGATGACTAGAGCGTCAGTAGCGCTTGCAAGGCGTGCGCCACCCTTGCGATAGGGTTTAGTTGAGCCAGTAGCGGTTCTAGTGCCTTCTGGAAAAATCATGATCCATTTGCCTTCGCTTAATCGTTTGCGTCCCTGTGTTGCCACGGAATGGGCTGCCGATATTTTATTTGAGCGATCAATGTGAATCATTTTTAACAGCGCCAATGTCCAGCCAAAGAAGGGGATCCAAAGCAATTCGCGCTTAAAGACAAAGCACAGTTGTTTTGGCAGTAAGGCGATGTAAGCAATTGTTTCGTATGCGGATTGATGCTTGCTAAGAATAATGACGCGTTCATTCAGTACTGCCTGTATATTCTCCATACCGCGAATTTCATAATGAATGCCGCACAATGGTTTTAATAAGGCGATAACAACTTTGTTCCATAGCCCAATAAATGTATAGCGGTTTTCAGGGCTCAAAAATGGGAAAGTGAGCAGGCATAAAACTGACCAGATAGGTGTGAAGATCAATAAAAATAAGGCAAAAAGAACGGAGCGAATCAATTTCACGATTGGTCTACACCTTATTTTCTAATAATGAATTTGCAAATGCCAAAAGATCGGCATGAATTTGCGTGCCTTCCGGCAAGTTGCCTTTTGCTAGTGTTTTTTCACCTTTGCCGGTAAGCACTAGGTGGGGTGATGCTCCCAGGGCTACTCCAGCCTGTAAGTCGCGCAAGGAGTCACCTACGATAGGAGTGCCAGTCAATGGCATTGGGCTATCTGTTTTTTTATAGCGCAGGGCAATTTCTTTCATCATGCCTGGTAAGGGCTTGCGGCAATCGCACTGATGTGAGTCTTGATGGGGACAAAAAAAGATACTATCGATACGACCGCCTAATGGTTTTAGCAAGACATCCATTTTTTCATGCATTGCATGTAAATCATTAATGGTGAAATAGCCCCTTGATAGACCAGACTGATTTGTTGCGATAGCAATTTGGTAGCCTGCTTGGTTAAGAAGGGCGATTGCTTCAAGGCTGCCAGGAAGGGGTATCCACTCATCAACAGTCTTCACATAGCTATCGCTATCTTCATTGATCACGCCATCGCGATCCAGAATGATTAATTTAGAAGAGCCAATGCTCATGCTAATTTGCCGAGATCGGCAACGAGATTCATTTTTTGGTGAAGTTGCTGCAGTAGGGCTAGGCGGTTATCTCGTAGCTCTGGGTTTGGATCCATCACCATCACATCTGCAAAGAATTGATCAATCGGACCGCTGAGAGCAACCAAGGATCTTAAGAGTTCTACAAATTGACGCTTTTCATATGCAGAATTGAGTGTGGGGGTAATCGCTTCCAATGCCTTATGTAGACTTGTTTCTGCGGGAATTTGCAGTAACTTTGTGGAGCAAGAATTTGGAATGGCGGCAGTGGTTTTCTTCAGAATATTGCTGATTCGTTTATTGGCGGCAGCGAGTTGGGCTGCTTCTGGAAGGGCGTTGAATTCCCGCAAGGCTGTTAAACGCGCTATCAAGTCATTAATTTGTGCTGGCTCTTGACTAAGCACGGCATCAATCTCGGCGCTAGTAAATGGTTTGCCAGCGACAGACTGATCACGTAGGTAAGCGCGTAAGCGGTCAACGATAAAAGCGTAGATATCGGCAGCGCTTGCTTTTACTTGCACATCTGCTTGTGGAAACTGAGCGCGAGCTAGCTCAATTAATTGAGGCAAATTAAGTGACAGATTCTTTTCTGAAAGCAAACGACAAATGCCGAGGGCATGACGGCGAAGGGCATAGGGATCTTTATCACCAGTAGGCGCAAGCCCAACCCCCCAAATGCCGACCAAAGTTTCTAACTTGTCTGCGATTGCCAGAATAAGACCTGTTTGCGTTTGCGGTAAGGCGTCACCTGCAAAACGAGGCATATAGTGCTCACTACATGCGCTAGCGACATCAGCATGTTCACCATCGTGGGTGGCGTAATAGCGACCCATAACTCCTTGAAGCTCCGGAAATTCGCCAACCATATCGGTTAATAAGTCTGTTTTGGCTATTTCTGCAGCGCGTGCCGCAAGTTTCTCATCGCCACCTAGTTCCTTGGCGATGTCCACTGCAATTGCTTGAACTCGTTTAGTACGATCAAGTTGATTTCCCAATTGATTGTGATAGACCACCTTGCCTAAATCGGCAACGCGAGAGGCTAATGGACGTTTTTGGTCTTGTTGGAAGAAAAAGCGTGCGTCAGATAGACGTGGGCGTACAACACGCTCGTTACCAGAGATGATGGCAGCCGGATTTGTTGTTTCAATATTCGAAACAATTAAAAAGCGATTGCGCAATTTACCTTGCTTATCCGTTAAGGCAAAGTACTTTTGATTTGTCTGCATTGTCAAAATCAAACACTCTTGTGGCACCTCCAAGAATTCTTGATCAAAGTGACATTCATAGATAGCAGGCCACTCAACGAGAGCTGTTACTTCATCTAGAAGGCTCTCTGGCATCAGCACTAAATCTTCGCCTGCTGCTTTTAATAGGGCAGCTTCAATCTGAGCTCGACGTTGATTAAAGCTTGGAATGATCTTTGCTTTGGTTTGCAAATCTGCTTGATATTGATCCGCACTGTTGATTGTTAGAGTCCCTGGAGCCAGGAAGCGGTGTCCATCAGTTTGATTGGAGGCCAAAATGCCCAAAGCACGGATATTAAGAATATCACTGCCATGCATTGCAATGATGCGATGCGCAGGTCGTGCGAATTGCACATCTGCTAATTGACCATCTTTTTGGATCACTTGGTAGTGCATCATTTTGGCAATTGGCAATTTGCTTAATGTTTGCTCAAGAGCGATTTGTGCTGTTTTTTCAAGAGAGGCGCCTTTGGCAACTACATTTAGGTAGAGAGCTTCGTTTTTACCTTCGCCAGCTTTTTCCAAGGTGGCAATATCAATATCAGCGTACCCAAGTGCGCCCAATTTCTTAAGTAAAGGTGCTGTAGCTTTGCCTTCACCATCAAAAGCAATGCTAGTAGGCAATAGTTTTTCGCGAACTGGATAATCTGGAGCTTGATTTAAAACATTACTTACTTGAACCGCCAAGCGACGCGGCGTAGCAAAGCCAGTTGCCACGGAGGAGTCTAATGTTAAGCCGGCAGATTTAAGGGCGGCGAAGATGCCTTCACTGAACGCATCGCCCAAGCGACGTAAGGATTTTGGTGGAAGCTCTTCAGTAAATACCTCAATCAATAGGGTTGCTGATTGAGGATTTGAATTAGATGTGCTCATAGACGGAATGCAAAAATTTCGAGTTGCTTAAGCCTGGGCTTTAGCTTGACGTTGACACATTGGGAAGCCCAGTTTTTCTCTAGACTCATAGTAGGCTTGTGCGACAGCGCGAGACAGATTGCGAATGCGACCGATGTAGGCTGCTCGCTCGGTAACGGAGATAGCGCCGCGGGCATCTAAGAGGTTGAATGTGTGCGCTGCTTTTAAAACCATTTCATAAGCAGGAAGGGCTAGTGGAACTTCCATTAAACGTTTTGCTTCACTTTCATAATTGGTGAAGTTTGCAAAAAGTAAGTCGGTATTGGAATGTTCAAAGTTGTAGCAAGATTGCTCAACTTCATTTTGGTGATACACGTCGCCATAGGAGATGCCGTCGGCCCACACCAAGTCATAAACATTGGAGCAATTCTGAATGTACATCGCTAAACGTTCGATGCCATAAGTGATCTCGCCTAGCACTGGTTTGCAATCGATACCGCCCACTTGCTGGAAGTATGTGAACTGAGTAACTTCCATGCCATTGAGCCAAACTTCCCAACCTAAGCCCCAAGCACCTAATGTTGGGTTTTCCCAATCATCCTCTACAAAGCGCACATCATTCTCTTTGAGATCTAAACCTAATGCGGCAAGAGAGCCCAAATAGAGATCAAGAATGTTTTCCGGTGCTGGCTTGAGAACTACCTGATATTGATAGTAGTGTTGTAAGCGGTTTGGGTTTTCACCATAACGACCATCTTTGGGGCGACGTGAAGGTTGCACATAGGCTGCCTTCCAGGGCTCTGGGCCAATAGCGCGCAGAAATGTCGCGGTATGTGATGTGCCGGCACCCACTTCGAGATCGATAGGTTGCAATAGGGCGCAACCTTGTTGGTCCCAATAATCTTGTAGTTTGAGAATGATTTGCTGAAAAGTAAGCATGATTAACCTGGCTAAGCCATTGATTTTACATGGCTATGGGGTCGCAGCGTTAAAAATGCTTAAAAACGTCTGTGACGAATTAAGCCCCAGATAAGCAATAGGCAAGAAACCCCCAAAATGGGTAAGTTGCCCCAAATAACATAGGGTGTTTTGCCGGAATACGCCTGAACTTGGGCGCTCAGGCTTGCTTGGGTAAATTCTGGAAGGACTTCAAGCACTTTTCCATCGGGTCCAAGGACAGCGGTAATGCCAGTATTGGTTGCGCGCAAAGCGGGGAGGCCGGTTTCTAGGGATCTAAGTTGTGACAACCTCAGTTGCTGAGTGGGTGCTTGAGATTGGCCAAACCAGGCAAGATTAGTCATATTTATTAATAGGTTCACTGGTTTATCGCTGTGATGAATGCGAGAGGCAAGCTCCCCGCCAAAAATGTCCTCATAGCAAATCGTGATGGCCGCATAAAGATCATTTTGACCTGTGCGCACAATGGCAAATGGAGATTGATCTAAACGACCTCTGGCAAAGTCACTCATGGGAACATGAAAAGCTTTCACGAACCAATGAAAGCCCGGCGGGATAAATTCACCAAATGGAACAAGGTGAGCCTTGTCATATTGATATGGAGGTAATTTTGGAGAAATTCCCGTGGCTCGATTGGAAAACTGCATGCCGCCATCACCTGGTAACTCCCCAATCAAGCCAAGCAAAATATTGCTGCTGCTGACATTTGAAAAATTTTGCAAGTAGTCAAGCAAACCCACTGGTAAATTGGCTATCGGCCAAGGAAATGCAGTCTCTGGGATGACGATTAGATTAGCTGGTTCTTTGATTATTTCGTTGACATAGAAATCAATTTGTTTGCCAATAGCAAGTGGGTTGAACTTCAGGCTTTGTTCAAAGTTTCCCTGAATCAAGCGAACGCTAATGGTTTCACCAGTCGGTTTTGTGAAAGTGAATAAACCAGCCGCTTGAGAGATGCCAATAACAATGCCAACTAGTAGTGCACTAGAAGCTGCGTGTTTGCGAAATTGGTAAATTTCCCAAGAGGTCCAGACTGCCAAAAAGGTGCAGGCTAGGCCGCCAAAGAATGGTGCTATTGGCGCGAAAGGACCATTGAATTGAGTTTCAGCAAAACCCATCCAAGGAAACCCGGTGAAGATATAGCCCCGCAGGAATTCTGCAAGCACCCAGCTTGATCCTAGGAATAAACCAAATAGACGATTCTGTTTAAATAAAGAAATTGCAAGCGTAGCCAATGAAAAGTACAGAGCCACGTAAGTCGAGAGAAGAAGCACTCCAATGCATGCAAATAGTGGATTAATGCCACCCACATCATGCATGCTGATGTAGAGCCACCATAAGCCAACAAGGAAATAACCTATTCCAAATGCTAGCCCTAAGAGGAATTGTTTTTTAATTGAAATCGTCAGCTTAGGATTGAGGCGCCACCATACAAGACTCAAAACAGGAATTTGAATCCAACCGCCGTAGGGTAACTCTGCAGTAGCGGCAAGAGTGGCACCCAATAAAAGCAAAGCCACAATAGAAATGATTTTCTTGCTCATGAGGGTTTAGTGGTTTAGCTGATCAAGCAATTGTAATTTCAAACTCAGCCTCCACCCCAGCCTTGACCTTAGTTTGATTTTTTATTGATTTGTCGCGCGAGTAATATATGGATTTGTCTTGGATCGGCGCGTTGCACTTCAAATTCGATGCCATCAATTTCAATGAGTTCGCCTATTTTAGGTACGCGACCTAAGTGTTGAATGACTAGACCGGCTACGGTTTCGATATCCTCTTCCTCAAAATGGGTGCCGAGTGTTTTATTAAATTGCTCGAGCTCGGTAATTCCCTTGACGCGAATGTCACCGTTATCCAAAGCAATCACGTTATCCGCTTCTTCATCGATATCATGCTCATCTTCAATGTCGCCAACGATTTGCTCAAGCACGTCTTCAATGGTAATAATTCCGGCTATACCACTGTATTCGTCTACCACTATCGCTAGGTGATTGCGATTATCTTTAAAGTCGCGCAATAAAACACTTAGACGTTTGGATTCAGGGATAAAGACGGCAGGACGCAACCAATCGCGCACTTGAAAGTCTTTTTCTGCCGCATGACGTAATAGATCTTTGGCTAACAGGATGCCGATGACGTTATCTTTGCTACCTTCGAAAACTGGAAAGCGAGAGTGCGCTGCTGCGATTACATTCTTAATGATTTCAGGAAGAGGGTGACCGATATCAATCCAGTCAATCTGGGCGCGGGGCACAAGGATGTCTCGTGCGCACAATTGCCCCACTTGAAAGACCCCCTCAATCATGGAGAGGGCATCAGCATCAATTAGACCTTCAGCCTGGGCTTCGCGTAGGGTTTCGATTAATTCTTGACGACGTTCGCTCGGCTCTGTTGGTTCTGGAGTTAAAAAAGCGGCCAGGCGGTCTAAAAGAGATTTATTGGGGTCGGACATGTAGCAAGAATAGCGTAGAAATAAGACAAATCAAATAAATCAAGCGAATGTATTGTAGGGGTTGGTAAATCCAAATTTTTGGAGTATTTGGATTTCCAATTCTTCCATTTTTTTTGCTTCTTTTGCTGCTTCATGATCATATCCTTGAGCATGAAGGCAGCCGTGCACAACCAAGTGGGCTAAATGGGCTTTTATTAATTTATTTTGTTCTTTAGCTTCCTTTTGAAGTACGGGTAAGCAAAAAATAATATCAGCAACTAACGTATCTTTAGAGAGCTCGTAAGGAAACGTCAACACATTAGTGGCGTAGTCTTTTTTTCGGTAGGCTAAGTTGAGCTTCCTGCCTTCGGCATTATTGACAAAACGCAGGGTAATTGCGCCGCCAGTAGGGGCGGCACTCTTGACCCACTTTTTAATAAGGGCAGGAGAGGCTATTTTGCTAAGCGATGATTCAATCGCAGCACTAGCGTATTGCAGTTCTATAGATAGTTTTGTAGAACTTTTTTTAGTGGGCATATGACTCTACTAACTCGCCTCTCAAGGTGTAGTTGAGAACTTCGGTAATGCGAATATCAACCATCTGGCCAATAAGATTTTCAATATCTTGGTTGGCTGCAGCAAAGTGAATGACGCGGTTATTTTCAGAGCGTCCTTGCAAGTTGACACCATCTTTTGCAAGACCCTCAATTAGAACCCTTTCAGTATTACCCAGCATTTTTTGGCTAATTTGATTAGCTTGGCTTTCAACAAGCGCTAATAGAGTTTGCAGGCGCTTGAGTTTGACTTCATAAGGTGTATCGTCATGCAGATTAGCTGCCGGTGTGCCTGGGCGCGGGCTAAAGATAAAGCAAAAGCTATTATCAAAATTAAGCTCTTCGACCATTCGTAGTAATTTTTCAAAATCGGCATCCGTTTCGCCAGGAAAGCCAACTATGAAATCGCTGGAAAGCGTGAGATCGGGCCGAACGGCACGCATCTTGCGAATAATGCTCTTAAACTCCAGAGCAGTGTAGCCACGCTTCATCGCTGAAAGCATGGCATCTGAACCATGTTGTACTGGCAGGTGTAAGTGGCTTACAAGCTTTGGTACTTTTGAGTATGTATTGATAAGGCGTTGAGTAAATTCTTTTGGGTGACTCGTCGTAAAGCGAATGCGCTCAACCCCCGGAATTTCTGCAATGTATTCAATGAGTAGAGCAAAGTCAGCAATCTCTTCAGTGTTGCCCATCTTGCCTAAGTAAGCATTGACATTTTGACCTAGCAGCACAATTTCTTTTACGCCTTGGCTAGCCAGGCCAGCAACTTCGGTTAAGACATCATCAAATGGCCTAGATACTTCTTCGCCTCGTGTATAGGGCACCACACAATAGCTGCAATATTTAGAGCAGCCCTCCATGATGGAAACATATGCTGAGCCACGGGTTTGGCGTGAGGCAGGCAAGTGATCAAACTTTTCAATTTCCGGAAAGGAGACGTCAACTTGAGATATTCCAGTTTTGCGTCGCTCTGTAATAAGGTCTGATAAGCGGTGCAAAGTTTGCGGGCCAAATACGACATCAACATAAGGGGCGCGACTCACAATTTGTTGACCTTCTTGACTAGCTACGCACCCACCAACACCTATTAGCAAGTTAGGTTTTGTTTTCTTGAGTTCGCGTAGACGTCCTAAATCAGAAAAAACTTTATCTTCCGCTTTTTCTCGAATAGAGCAGGTATTCAGAAGTACCACATCGGCATCTTCAGGTTTATCTGTAATTACCATGCCTTCATTGGCATGCAGTAGATCTGCCATCTTTCCCGAGTCGTACTCGTTCATCTGACAGCCAAATGTTTTGATATAGAGCTTTTTCATATGCCGTTCTCAGGTTTATAGCTGGGGGCGAAGCTCAGATTTTACCGCTGAAGCGCTAATCGGCTTTAGATTAGTCGATAGGCCAAGATTGCTACTAGAGTGGGTGGAATGGCGGCAATCAGTAAATAGAGCGCAGAAACGGCTCCGCCTGGAAAATGCTGCCGTAAGATGGCAATGCCAGCAGGATTGGGCGCATTAGCGATAACCGTGAGTCCACCACCTGCCACTGCTCCTCCCACTAAAGCAAGCTTGAATTCTGGCGATGTGCCAGTGACAAGGGATCCTAGGTAGGTCAGTGCTGCATTATCTGTAAAGGCGGTGAGAACCAGGCTGCCATAAAAGACCGCGGTGGGGCTCATCATTTCTAGGGTAGGTTGTAACCACCACCCTTGCAATCCACCGAGTACGACTAAGCCGCCTAAAAAGAATCCAACTAACAAAGCTTCCTTAAGAATGAGTGGACTTTGATGTTTTGGGTAGGCAGTGGTGTAGCCAATAAAAAATAAAAGGATCCACATAAAAATAATCGGATCGTGCGCAAAGAACACCACTCCAGATAAAAATAGTAAATGCATCAGAATGACGGGTGTGGGGACTTTGTCTTCTTTCTTTTTGTCGTTGGGTTCAATTAATTGACGATGAAATATCAGAGTTACAGCTAATGCGTTAATGAAAATGGCGATACAAGATTCCAGACCAAAATTCATGAACATAAATGCGGAACTCCAACCCCAAGTGGAGGCAACCATGAGTACAGGTGGAGCTGCGAAGTTGGTGAGTGTTCCGCCAATGGAGATGTTGACGAAGAGAACGCCAAGAGTGCCAAATAAAAGCGCATTTGAGCATTTATGGCGATAGACCAGATCGCGCAATAGGAATGCCGCTAATGTCATGGCGGCAGGTTCGGTAATGAGGGAGCCCAATAAAGGTGTAAGTCCGAGGGTTAGAAAATATAAGGCTGGTGCGCTGCGGATACGCAATAAAAGCTGTAGCGTATTTGCGAGCACATGCAAAATTTTTGTAGAAAAATACAAAATTGGTTTTGTTCCAGCCACAATCATGATGGCAAAAACAAAGAGAGGCTCTGTAAAGTTTCGTTTATTAAGAAAAGCTTTGGCGCTGCTTAAGTCGCTCTGAACTGACATGAATATAACTAATATGGCCGCCCAAAATCCAAAGACAATTTCCACCTCTCCAAGAAGATGCCAAAGACCAGCATGTCTTAAAGATTTTTTGGCGATGGCCTCAAAGTACCCTGTGCAAAAAGTATGCAACACTGCAATTGCAAAAATAATAGTTGCACCAAGTTCAATCGGGGTAAAGTTCATAGCTTAATAGTATCAGGTGCTTTGTATTAGTGCTGCATTATTAAATTGGGAGATTTTGATGAAATTGAAAATTGGATATCAAGAGCTCATTCAGAATGCGATGGCTGAAATTGAAACGCTTTCGCTTGAGGCTGCGCAGGAGTTATTGTCTGATCCAAATACCGTATTTGTGGATATTCGTGATGTTCGTGAATTAGAGCGCGAGGGAATGATCCCCAATGCTCTCCATGCTCCCAGGGGGATGTTGGAGTTTTGGGTGGATCCCGAGAGTCCTTATTACAAACCTATTTTTGGTGAGGGCAAGCGACTTGTGCTGTATTGCGCCTCGGCTTGGCGTTCTGCGCTAGCTGCCCAAACTATGCAAAGAATGGGTGTGCCTAAGGTCTGTCATCTAGAAGGCGGTTTTAGTGCTTGGAAAAAAGCAGAGTTTCCCGTCATGGAAAAAGCAAGCAAACCCCAACCCGGTTAAATTTGAAAATCAATATAAAAAATAAATTGGAGAGTAATTATGAGAAAAGTAATTTCACAATTTGGCGAGGGTCAACTTCAGCAAAAACTAACTGTCGGTGACTTGAAGTTCTTTTCTGACCAAGAGGTATCTAAGGGTGGTGCTGATACTGGGCCAAGTCCCCATGAATATCTTGGAGCCGCCCTAGCCGCGTGCACCTCAATGACGCTAAAAATGTATGCTGGTCGTAAATCAATGAATCTTGAGAATGCCATCGTTACAGTAGATATTGAGCGTGTGAACGATGTGGAAACATATTCCCGCGATATTCAACTGCATGGTAATTTAAGTGCGGAAGAAAAAGAACGTCTAATCGAAATCGCCAATAAGTGCCCAATATATAAAGCTTTGGCCGGGGATGCTCAAATAAAAACCCAGCTGGTAAATTAATACGAGCTGGGTTTGGTATTACTATATTAGCCTAGCGAATATTCACTAGGCTAATGAATGATGCATTCTTAGCCGCTTAGTTAGGTGCCTTGTTTGGCTGATTGTTTTTACCGGCGTTGTAGCCAGCATTGTAGTTAGCACCTTCATTTTTCTTATAAGCATCATATGCATAACCTGATGCTGCACCAACTGCGGCGCCGCCAACTACACCCCAGATAGGGTTGCCATGGAAAATTGCAGTGCCTACGCCACCAACCACTGCGCCAATAGATGCGCCAGAGAGAGTGCGTTGCTCTGTATTGCTCATATTGGAGCAACCTGCGATAGCTAAAGTAGCTGCTGTAATTGCGATAACTTTTTTCATATCAACGGATCCTTAAGTATTTTTAAATATGCTATGCGTTGCTGATTATTTTTTGCCACAAGGAAAGCGATGAGCTAAGAAACCTAACATGACGCCTGCCGCAGGCTTATCCGCAGTTTGTGGGTTCTCTCCAGCCCATTTAACAAAGTCCGCAATCACGGTATCGCGCTGTGGAGCTGGTTGTTTAACGCAAATAAATGGCTTGGCGCGTTGTGGATGACGTGTCATTAAATAGGTGTCGTAAACGCTGGTTGTGTAACCGATACAAAAGCTGCGAGATTCTGGGCTTGAAGGGAATTTGCAAGTATTAACCAATTCTTGTGTGCTCAGCACTTGGATTTTTTCTTCAGCAGCCTGTGCGAAGCCTGAAAATGCGGCTAAAGCAGCCAATGTGACGAGGATTTTTTTCATGGGTTCTCCCTTAGATGTATATGAAATCGATGATAAACCATAAATAAAGGCTATTGGTGCACTAAATGGGTGCAACCCGCACTTTTTTGGGATTTTGAATTCCCCATAATCATGCGAAAAATAAGGGGAAAATTTCATGGAAAACTTGAAGTCCGGCAGTGATGCCTTGTTTATCTTGCTTGGTGCCATCATGGTGTTGGCGATGCATGCAGGCTTCGCATTCTTAGAGCTCGGAACAGTACGCAAGAAAAACCAAGTAAATGCCTTGGTAAAAATCTTAGTCGACTTTGCGGTTTCAACAATTGCTTATTTCTTTATTGGTTACAGCATTGCTTATGGAGTGAATTTTTTCTCTGGCGCAGACTTGTTGGCTGAAAAGAACGGCTATGAATTAGTGAAGTTTTTCTTCCTATTAACTTTTGCTGCTGCGATTCCAGCGATTATTTCAGGCGGTATCGCAGAGCGCGCAAAATTTAATCCACAGTTAATTGCCACTTTTGTATTGGTCGGTTTTGTTTATCCCTTCTTTGAGGGTATTGCTTGGAATCAACACTTTGGTATTCAGGCTTGGATCAAGGATTTGACTGGCGAAGAATTCCATGACTTTGCTGGTTCGGTGGTGGTGCATGCAGTGGGCGGTTGGATTGCTTTGCCTGCGGTTATTTTGCTCGGCGCACGTCGTGGCCGTTATACAAAAGAGGGGCAGATTTCCGCACATCCGCCTTCAAGTATTCCTTTCTTGGCTTTGGGCGCTTGGATTTTGGCGGTAGGTTGGTTTGGTTTTAATGTAATGAGCGCACAGACCATCGACAAGATTAGTGGCTTGGTTGCCATGAACTCTTTAATGGCAATGGTTGGCGGAACGCTCGCCGCCTGGGTGGTCGGTCGTAACGACCCAGGTTTTGTTTATAACGGACCGCTTGCTGGATTAGTGGCGGTGTGTGCGGGCTCAGATTTAATGCATCCTTTGGGCGCATTGTTTGTTGGCTTAGTTGCTGGCGGCTTGTTTGTATATATGTTTACCTTGGTTCAGAACCGCTGGAAGCTTGATGACGTTCTTGGAGTTTGGCCTTTGCATGGTTTATGCGGTTTGTGGGGCGGACTGGCTGCAGGCATATTTGGAACAAAGGCATTTGGCGGTATTGGTGGAGTCACTTTTATCGGTCAATTGATTGGGAGTGCCTTAGGGGTTGGAATTGCTCTGCTTGGTGGTTTTGTCGTTTACGGAACGCTTAAGGCAGTTTTAGGAATTCGGATGTCGCAGGAAGAAGAGTTTGAGGGTGCCGACTTAAGTGTGCATCGCATTTCTGCAACGCCAGATCGGGAACCAAACTGGTAATGCATTTTTAATAGTCTTTTATAGCCAGATTCATACCTATAATGAGTCATGGCTATATTTGAACTAGACGGAAACGCCCCTCAGTTGGCTGAGGGCGCATGGGTTGCCGAGAGCGCGGAAGTAATCGGTAAAGTCGAGCTACACCGAGACGCGAGCATCTGGCCTAAGGTGGTTATCCGAGGTGATAACGATCTCATTCAAGTTGGTGAAGGCAGCAATGTGCAAGACGCCTCTGTTTTGCATACCGATCCAGGTTATCCACTCATAATTGGTAAGCATGTCACCATTGGTCATAAAGTGATGTTGCATGGTTGCCAGATTGGCGATGGCAGTCTGATTGGAATTGGAGCGGTCATTTTGAATGGCGCCAAGATTGGCAAAAACTGTTTGGTTGGTGCCGGTGCGCTTATTACCGAAGGTAAAGAGTTTCCAGACGGTTCAATGATTTTGGGAACGCCCGCAAAAGCGGTTAAAGATTTAACTTTGGAGCAGATTGCTGGCATCAACGATATCTCTGGGCGTTACGTGAAAAATGCGCAGCGCTACAAGAAGTCACTTAAGAAAATTTCCTAACCTTCCTAATTTATTTATAAATTTTGCCCTACGTTTTTAATGTAGTACTCCCTGTTTTTCTGCTGATATTTATTGGGTATGTTGTTGGGCGTACTGGTAAATTAGGTGCAAATGCTTCTGCCGAGCTCAATCGTTTTGTAGTTTGGTTAGCATTGCCCGCACAACTCTTTAGTTTTGCTGCAAATAGCGGTTGGCAAACCCTTTGGCAACCTCGTTTTATCACTGCTTTTTTCCTGAGCTGCTTAATTGTTTTTGCTTTGGTTCTTTTGGTGAGTTGGGCGCGTCATCGCGATTTAGCGGCTGCAAGCTTTGACGGACTAAGTGCCTCTTATTCCAATACGGGTTATATGGGCATCCCACTATGTGTTCTTGCTCTTGGTCAGGAAGGCTTGGCTCCTGCAATTATTTCCACATTTATTGTCTTCGTGATGTTTGCTGTGGCAACAGTTTTCATTGAAATTGGAGTTTTGTCGCACAAGAAATCGCATGAGATTTTGATGAGCGTTATTAAATCACTCTGTAGCAATCCCTTATTAATTGCTCCCGTTCTTGGCTTGGTATGGTCATCTAGCAATTTGACTTTATATGAACCCATTGCTCAAGTTATTGATTTTCTAGCGGCAGCCTCAACCCCCTGTGCACTCGTTTCAATTGGTTTATTTCTGATACAAAAATGCATGGCTGCTCCTGCGCGAGCATGGGGAGTTAGTATGGCTAAACTGATTTTGCAGCCAGTAATTGCTTGGTCAATTGCTGACCCTATTATGGGTTTGCCCAGCTTGTGGGTAAATGCCATTGTGATTTTGAGTGCCCTACCTACCGGCACGGGACCATTTATGCTGGCGCAATATTACAGGGCTGACGGCAGTGTGATTTCTAGGGTGGTGTTAATTACTACGGTGGGCTCTTTGCTTACGCTCTCACTGTTTTTGTGGTGGAGCAACAGGATTTAAACCTTCCGCATCTACTTGGTTTTCCCATGAGGCATCTATAAAGGCGGGTAACTTCATGCATTCACCAAAGATCCTCATAAGCGTGGGATAGGACTGGGTATCCATGCCACTACTCAAAGCATTAAACAGTTGGGGTACAAGGCATATATCAATCAAACCAGGTTGATTGCCAAAAGCAAATTTACCAACACGAGCATCATTGTTTAATTGTTTTTCTAAGCTCTCGAGACCAATTTGTATCCAGTGCGCATACCATTCATCCTTAGCTTTGCTGCTGATGCCTAGTTTTCTCATGAGATAGCGCAGAACTCTAAGATTGTTAATGGGGTGAATGTCGCTTGTAATGTCCATCGCAACAGATCTCACCCAGGCTCGATCAATTGCAAGTTTTGGAAGTAGGGCTGGCACAGGATGAATCTCCTCGAGATATTCAATAATCGCCAAAGATTGATGAATACTTTTCTGGCCATCTTCTAGTAAAGGCACTAAGCGATTGGGATTTTTTTGACTGTATTCATTACTAACTTGCTCACCACCATTTTTGCTCAGATGAACAGGGATAAGTACATAGCCCAATCCTTTTAGGTTGAGTGCTATGCGTACTCGAAATGCCGCGGAGCTACGCCAAAAGCTATATAGCTTGATGGTCATTGAAATGCACGGTGTGAATACATAGCCACAGTATATTGAGAATAACTATGAATGGGTATGGGTGGGTATGGATGGGCATGAATCGATACAGATGTCTGCCGTCCAGCAAACTGATTTAGACTTGCTTACATGGAAGAAATTAACTTTTGGATTGGCATTATTGCTACGATGGCCTTTGCGGTAACAGGGGTCTTGGCAATCGCCGATCGTGGCGTGGATATCTTTGGTGTATTGGTGTTGGGCCTTATTACTGCGATTGGTGGGGGCACAATTCGCGACATCATTCTAGAGGCACCTATTTTCTGGTCTGATAACCAAATGTATGTATGGCTTGCTTTAGGCGCTAGTGTCGTAACCTTTTTCGCAGAATCATTTTTTACTCAGCCACAAATTTATCGTTGGATGCTTTACATCGATGGATTTGGTGCGGCACTTTTTGCGATCCAGGGCGCGGATAAAGCTTGGAATTTGAATTTTGGTCTGCCAGTTGCGCCCGTAATTTTGGGTGTCGTAACAGCGATTGGTGGCGGATTGCTACGCGATGTTCTGGCCGGCAGAAAAACGCTCATCATGTCACACGAACTTTATGCCATTCCAGTGACCTTGGGTTGTTGCGCCTACATCTTGATATTGAATTTCTTGCCACAGTATGTGGTTGAAGGTTCAGTCCTTTGTATGCTCGGAATTTTTGGGCTACGCGCTGCTGCTATTTACTGGGATCTGCGCGTACCCAAAATGTTTATTACTAAAACGCGCTAACAGCGCCATCGCTGCGAGGATCCCAGCCCCCGCGCAATATGCCCGATGGTTCGCGAATAATGCAACCTGCATGCCCAACAGTTTCATCAAACGCATCGAGCATTTCAATCTCGTGACCAAGGGCGTGAAGCTCCTTAGCTACCCATGGACTGAAGCGAGATTCCAGTTTTAAGCTATCACTGGTTTGACCCCAGGTGCGCCCAAGCAACCAACGTGGACGACTAATGGCATCTTGTGGATCAAGTCCATAAGTAGCGGTGCGTGTAAAGACTGCGCATTGGGTTTGTGGTTGGCCATCACCACCCATGGTCCCGTAGACCATTGAGCGACCATCTTTAAACAAGGCCATTGCTGGGTTAAGCGTATGAAATGGTTTTCTGTATGGCTCGAGATGATTAAGTGTTTTGGGGTCCAGAGAGAAACTGCAGCCGCGGTTTTGCCAATTAATACCAGATTGGGGCAGAACAATGCCTGCGCCAAACTCGTGATAAATGCTTTGAATAAAGGACACACAATTGCCATCGCTATCAATGACACCCATCCAGATCGTATCGGCTGGTCCTTTGCCTTGACCCCATGGCAAAGCTTTGTTGGGGTCGATATTTTTAGCAAGTTTTTTTAGAAACGCGGGAGACAAAAAAGATTGCGCATTTTTGCTCATGTAAGTGGGATCGGTTACATATTGATCGCGAATCTTAAAAGCTTGTTTAGTCGCCTCAACGCAGTGATGCACATATTCGGCGCTATCGACCTTAAATCGTTTTAAATTAAGTTGATCTAATATGCCAACAATCATCAGAGAGACAACACCCTGAGTGGGTGGAATCATGTTGTAAACCTTGCCTAAACTATGTTTAAGTTCTAGGGGATCAATCAGTTTGGCTTGGTGACGCTGTAGGTCATCTAGGCGCAATGGACTACCAATGTCTGTTAGCTCTTTTGCAAGAAGGTGTGCAAGATCGCCGCGGTAATAATCGTCCGTTCCCTTAGTGGCAATTTGACGCAAGGTTTTTGCCAGGCGCTCTTGTTTAAAGATGCCGCCAACCGCTGGCGCTTTGTTGTTAACTAAAAATGTTTTTGCAAAGCCGGGAATAGGGCTGAGCTCTTCACGCTTTTTTGCAGTCAAGCTTGACTGGCTAAAAGTAACCGGCACTCCTGCTTCTGCGTAATGAGTGGCATCGGCTAGTAAGCGAGAAAGGGGAATCTTGCCGCCCAACCCTTGTTTGGAGAGTTTGTGAGCTGCGCCCCAGCCAGAAATTGTTCCCGCGACAGTATTTGCAGCAACAGGGCCTCTAAAAGGAATTGCTCTAGTAATACCTCGCTCCGCATACCATTGTTTAGTGGCCAATCCAGCAGCTGCGCCACAGGCATCAATGCCACCCATGGCTTTGCCGGGTGAATGCACCACCCAAAAAGAATCGCCACCAATGGAGTTCATGTGAGGATAGACAACCGCAATGGTTGCCGCTGCTGCGATCATTGCCTCAAGCGCATTACCGCCTTCACGTAGAACGGCTAGTGCTGATTCAGAAGCGAGAGAGTGGGGCGCCACCGCCATTCCTCTGATTCCCCATTTTTGTTGCATGGTTATTTTGTCTCCAAGATATAAATTGCCGCATTTGTATTAGACGCTAGGCTAGTACATGTTGCGAAATTGCCTCTAGTTTCGTGATTTCTCGGGAAAACCCCGATCCTATTTGATGGGGAATTACCCTAAGTAGTGGATTTCTTTGAATTTTTTCAAAGCATAATCGACCCGTTGTTTTTTATTTAATAAAAATAGTTAGGAGCTACTGATGTCTACAGCACACAAAGCGGCCCCAATGACTGCTGAAGAGCGCAAAGTTATTTTTGCATCCTCTTTAGGTACGGTCTTTGAGTGGTATGACTTTTATCTTTACGGTTCTTTGGCTGCCGTTATTGCCAAGCAGTTTTTCTCAGGCCTAGATGCAGGTTCTGCCTTCATTTTCGCTTTGTTAGCGTTTGCTGCTGGCTTCATCGTGCGTCCATTCGGCGCGCTGGTGTTCGGTCGCTTAGGCGATTTGATCGGCCGCAAATATACCTTCTTGGTAACCATCTTATTGATGGGTGGCGCAACCTTCATCGTGGGTATTCTGCCTAACTACGCAACTATCGGTGTTGCTGCACCAGTGATCTTGATCGCATTGCGTATGCTTCAAGGTTTAGCTTTGGGTGGCGAGTACGGTGGTGCTGCTACTTAT
>CAZHWF010000005.1:33008-38237 GCA_964536365.1 uncultured Polynucleobacter sp. | reverse complement strand
GTCACGCCGAGGGTCGCGGGTTCGAGTCCCGTCCGTTCCGCCAAGACAATTAAAAGCCCCCTAAGTAGGGGGCTTTTTATTTACATTGAATCCAAGCTTGAACCAAATGATTTTGTTCAAAAATTGAATTTATTTCTTTGGAGCGCTAATGGTAGCTGCCATAGCATCAAAGTAAATCACCTTCACCTGTTCGCCTACATTGACATCAGCAAGAAGGGCTGGATTCTTCACGGTAACGGTGGTAATTTTTCCGCTAGGACCTTTTACCGACACCAATTTTTTCTCGCGATTCACTTCAACAATATCAGCAATGATGGTTGTTTTATTGGCAATTGTTTCGGATGGCTTTTCATTTGCCTTTGATTTTGTGACGGTATTAGTTTCAACTTTTGAGCCTACGCCGTCACTTTTAGTTTTAATGAGTTCAATAGCGACTGCTAACTCATAAGTCACGTTTACACGATCACCTTTTTTTATTTGCGCAAAGTTAGTAATGTCTGGACCTGCAACGAATTTAGATTCACCATCTTTATTCTTGAAAGTGATGGTGCGGGTCTTCTTATCAATTTTTACAACTTCACCCTCATAAAGTTGGTAGCGGTTGTCAGTGACGGCAGCATCAATTACCACAGGCTTGGTTGAGTCAGGGCTGGGCTGGGCAGATGCAGATGTGGCGCCAGTAAAAAGGGCTGAAAGAGCCAAGGCAATTGGTGCAAATTTGATATTCATTATTTTCCTTATTAATAAATCCTAATACCTAGAATCTTAGCCTATTTTGTAACGAATAATGAATTAAGCGGGCCTTATTTGTCTATCAAAGCTTAAATAGAGATCTTTTGTTAAGATCATCCACCGTATTGTTTTTGCTTGATTTTTTAGAAGGATTTGGAATGCCTCAATTTGCCGCCAATCTCACCATGCTATTTAATGAGTCACCTTTTATGGAGCGCTTTGATAAAGCTGCCGCCTCAGGGTTTAAGGCTGTTGAGTTTCTTTTTCCTTATGCCTTTTCTGTAGCTGATATTAAGCGGAAGTTGGATGAAAACAAGCTTCAACTTGTTCTTCATAATTTACCCGCGGGTGATTGGGATGCCGGGGAGCGAGGCATAGCATGTCTACCTGATAGGGTAGAAGAGTTTCGAGCTGGGGTTGCTAAAGCTATTGAATATGCCAAGGAGCTTGGTGTTAAGCAACTCAATTGCCTAGCAGGAAAAATTCCCGAAGGCGTTGATGCAGTGCTACTAAAGAAAACATTTGTTTCAAATCTGCACTTTGCAGCCACTGAACTCAAGAAAGAAAATATCAAATTATTAATTGAACCAATTAATACCTTTGATATTCCTGGGTTTTATTTAGCAAAAACTCAACAAGCGCTTCAGATGATTGAAGAAGTTGGCTCTGATAATTTGTTTATTCAGTATGACATCTACCATGCTCAACGTATGGAAGGCGAGCTTTGCAAAACGATAGAAACATACCTGCCTAAAATTGCTCATATTCAACTTGCTGATAATCCAGGGCGTAACGAGCCAGGTACCGGCGAAATTAACTATAAAAATCTTTTTAGATTTATTGACCACATTGGCTACAAAGGTTGGATAGGGTGTGAATATAAGCCAGCCACTACCACTGAAGCGGGCCTTGGTTGGATTGAAGAGTTAAATAAATAAAATATTACGGAGACAATCATATGGCTGATCAATTAAAACTTGGATTTATTGGACTTGGAATTATGGGCTCCCCAATGGCTAGCCATCTAGTAAATGCTGGTCATCAAGTTTTTATCAATACGCGCAGTAAAGTGCCAGAGATTCTAGAAAGCTCTGCCGCCATTCAGTGCGACTCACCTAAGGAAGTCGCAAGTAAGGCTGGCATTATTTTCACCATGGTGCCAGATACTCCGGACGTAGAAAAAGTATTGTTTGGTGCAGATGGTGTGGCAGCAGGTTTAACAAAGGGGAAAATTGTTGTGGATATGAGCTCAATATCCCCAATTGCTACCAAGGAATTTGCCAAGAAAATTAATGAGCTTGGCTGCGATTATCTCGATGCGCCAGTTTCAGGTGGTGAGCTGGGCGCAAAAAATGCAAGCTTATCTATTATGGTAGGTGGTGAAGAGAAGATTTTTGAAAAGGTAAAACCTGTTTTTGAGTTGATGGGGAAAAATATTAACCTTGTTGGCGGAAACGGTGATGGTCAAACTGCCAAGGTTGCAAATCAAATCATTGTTGCTCTTAATATTGAGGCTGTTGCAGAGGCGCTTTTATTCGCATCCAAGGCCGGCGCAGATCCAGCAAAGGTTCGTCAAGCTTTAATGGGTGGTTTTGCAAGTTCAAAAATCCTAGAAGTTCATGGCGAACGAATGGTGAAGCGAACTTTCGATCCAGGTTTTAGAATTGAACTTCATCAAAAGGATCTTAATCTTGCTCTGAATAGCGCTAGATCATTGGGCGTTTCTCTTCCGAATACTGCGACAGCTCAGGAGCTATTTAATGCATGCTCTGCTCATGGTGGCAAAGCTTGGGATCATTCTGCGATGGTACGAGCCCTCGAAAAACTGGCGAATTTTGAAGTTGGACAAAAGGCATAACTACTTATATGACTAAAACTCTTGTTGTATATCTGCATGGTTTTCGTTCATCCCCAAGATCTAGCAAGGCAGTCTTGACGGGCGAATCAGTCAAGGCGCTGTCCACTGTTAATCAGTCATTTGAATGGTTTTGCCCACAATTACTCGCCTCACCAAAAGCGAGTATGGATATGGTAATAGAACGCATTGAAGCCTCTACTTATGATCGACTGGTAATTATGGGGTCTTCCCTAGGTGGTTATTACGCGAATTACCTAGCTGAAAAATATGGGTGCAAGGCTGTTGCTTTAAATCCAGCTGTGCGAGCACCTAGAGAACTTGCTCAACATGTTGGCATGCTCACTGCTTACGACACGAATGAACCCTATGATTTTCGTCCTGAATATATCCAGGAATTAAGCGATCTTCAAGTTGACGCTATTACCAATCCAGGACGTTACTTTTTAATGGCGGCCAAGGGTGATGAGTTATTGGATTGGAAGGAAATGGTTGATTTTTACAAAGGCGCCGAGCAACTGGTGCTCGAAGGTAGCGATCACGGAATTGCTGAATATCCCGAGCACCTGCCTAAGGTTCTAGAGTTCATCGCCCATTAGAGCTTGACTTGCCTTATGGCTGCAAATTTCATATCAATTGCAGACTATTGAATAAACATCCAATTTATTCGCTCAAGATTGTTTTGATCGCCATACTACTTTCTGTAGTTGGCCATATTATTCTTTTTTTTGGCATTCCTTTTTTGTCTTTTTCAGATGCAACACCAATTGCAGATGATTTAATTATTAAAACTGAAATAAAAGCAGAGCCTCCTAAAAAGATTCAAATTTCAAAGTCCAAAAAGAAGATTCCAAAGAGCTCAACTTTAGCTAAAGATGCTGATCCTAACTCTCGGATTGATGGGCAGCAGGGCGGATCCAACAATCAAGCCGGAGTGCCGTTCAAGCTACCAGAGTCTGGAATTTTGTATTACGACGCTTATGTGGATGGACAAAAATATCAAACTGGAGAGATCGATTGGCTTGTTGAGGGCAACAACTACCGTCTTTACATCAATATTCCTTATGCATTCGTTGGTCCGTTCGTATTTGAATCTCGAGGAACTGTAGATTCGTACGGGATTGCGCCCAGCATCTATTGGACACAACGAGGCAATAAACCGCCTCGATATTCACGTTTCGATCGAAATGAGAACGGGGAAGGGCGGATGTTTTTTTCTGAGAAGCCCGAGCATACTCCAGCCATCTTACCTGGCACTCAAGATCGATTCAGTCTGCTGTTCCAACTGGCATCGTTGCTTAACGGCGATAACAAGCTAGATGAAGCTGGAAGCATTAGATCCATACCGGTAGTTGATTACAACATACTAGATATTTGGAACTTTAAGAGTTACGGCGAAACTATTTCTGATGAGATACCTAGTCTGGGTAAGTCTGTTAACCGCCATTACGCCTTGATGCAGCGTGAGAATGATCCTTACAAACGGCAAGTTGACATATGGCTGGCAAAAGACCTGGAGTGGCTGCCGGGACGCATTCGTTCTTTAGAGGCAAACGGCAGGGTGCTTGAACTTATTTTTAAGCAGAAGAATCCAATAAACAATCAAATAACGGCTGGTAAACCATAAATTTTCTAGTACATCAGGAATTAGGGTTTGAGCTTTGATTGTTGTGACCCAATAATGCGCCCATCATTGTGTACAACGCCGCGCCTGACATAGATACAGCAAAAATCCCCGAAAAAGAGATGATGATCGGCAGAATTCGCCATTGCTCTGTTAATTGATAGTTGCCATATCCAACGGTTGTGTACATTTCACCAGCGAAATAAAAGGTCTGTGGATTCGTAGGGAATACCTTGAGGGCTACGCATATGTAGGCCCAGATGACGATTTCTGCTAAATGAATCGCAATCACCAACAATATCGCTATGAAATAGGATAAAAAACTGGCCCCGATAATTCGGCGCCTGGTCATAACATTATCAATAGCATGAAATGCACCGGCGATACCCAATACTGCAACTGCATGTATTGCAAGCATTAAGCAGGCGCAGACTAGAGCTGCCCATATCTGACTATTACCCATATCAGCATTAATTTGCTGAAACAGGGTAGCAAAGCTTGGAAGATCAGATTTTTCAAACAGGTTCAGCATGGTCTCTAAAGTTGGGTGGATTACAAAAATATCTTATTTGACATAATAATGATTATACGCAAATTAGCTGTATCAGGATCTCGGCTTATCAAGACCCTTTGGGTATTCATAAGGTTTCTTATAGAGCTTGTACCAGCGTGAACTGAGTCCTTCTGCAATCCAGGGTTTGTCGTATATAACTGCTATATCAATTGCCGATAATCCATTGGCGTTTCGTATTTGAAGATCAGCGCCTTTATCAAGTAGAAGCTTGATGAGTTGCTCGTTGCCTGATTGAACTGCCATCATTAATGGCGTGGTATTTCCTGGGCTCATTGAATCAATAATTGCCCCATTGGAGATGAGATATTGAGCAACTTCATAGTTACCTTTAGCGCATGCATAATGCAGCGGTGTCCAGCCAATATGATCAATCTTGGCTTTTCGTCCTTGAACTAGAGCTCTGACAACTGGCATATTTCCATCAATTGAGGCAATCATTAATGG
>CAZHWF010000005.1:9742-32908 GCA_964536365.1 uncultured Polynucleobacter sp. | reverse complement strand
TTGAAAACATTCATAAAAATTATTTGATGTCTGATTTGCTAGGACATCAAGAGGCAGCTCTCTCAGCTTAGCTATAAATTCACCAACTTTGGAGACCCATGCGGGTTCATTTGTTTTCCCTCTGTAAGGAATAGGTGCCAAATATGGTGAATCAGTCTCAATCAACATGCGCTCTAGTGGCACCTGTTTACAAGTATTTTGGAGCTCAACGGCGCTCTTGAAAGTGACAATTCCTGAAAAGGAAATAAAAAAGCCCATATCCATAGCAGCCTTTGCTACCTCATAGGACTCTGTAAAGCAATGCATGACTCCGCCAATTTGGTGAGCACCCTCTTCTTTGAGGATTTTGATAGTGTCCTCTGAGGCTGAACGGGTGTGAATGATTAAGGGCTTTTTGCATGCAATGGAGGCTCTAATGTGAGTTCTAAAGCGCTCTCTTTGCCACTCCATGGACTCATAAGGGCGATCACCCATCCGGTAGTAATCAAGCCCGGTTTCACCAATGGCAATAATTTTGGGATTATCCAGAGCTGTCTTTACTAGGAATTCTTCTGTGGGCTCTGGGGTATCTTCATAGTCTGGATGAACCCCTACTGAGGCATACAAATTTGGATGCTCTTGAGCTAGCTTTAAGACATTGGGAAAGTCCGGCAAATCTACTGATACGCAAAGGGCGTGACTTACCTTTGCTGTGCGCATATTACCGAGAACTTCAGGAAGGCGCGTTTTAAATTCAGGAAAGTCGAGATGGCAATGGGAGTCTATGAACATGACTCGCTATTTTAGACTGCCTTGAGTGAATTTATGAGCCAAAAATCTGCTGGTACTGGGCTAAGAGGGCC
The DNA here is from genome assembly GCA_964536365.1 of uncultured Polynucleobacter sp. Taxonomy (GTDB): domain Bacteria; phylum Pseudomonadota; class Gammaproteobacteria; order Burkholderiales; family Burkholderiaceae; genus Polynucleobacter. The sequence continues at coordinate 32,066 of CAZHWF010000005.1, read as the reverse complement.
TCTAGTTGGACTCGGTTAGCAAGCGGATGATTCTCGTATCTGCGGGCTTGTGTGAGGGATTTCCAAAATTGCAGCATTCTATGCATATTTACTGCTTTGGATAGGCTCTCCAGTGTTCCTATGTGTTTAGGGTAGTAACGCGGGTTTCCACCTTGGGTGACAGCCTGTAAATCGGAAACCCAGCGCTGCATGCTAGCTAGCAAATATGAGTACTGGGCTTTATGGGTTTTTTCGGCCACATCTAGCCAATTAATTCTGGGCCCCTGAGACATTGACTGCAGCAGGTGGCGAGAAGCCTGAATTGAGATGGTGAGCTCATCCTTTTCATCTTTATTGTGTCTGGCAATCAATGATTCCAAGACGGAATATGGCGCCCCACCCTGCTCATCGTAAATCGCATCTATATCCAAATCATTTGCTTTGAGTTCCTTGATATTGCTCAATTGGCCTTTTAGCCAAGACAGGCCCTCTCCTCTATCTGGGCGGGGAGCGGCTAGCAGGCGGCAGCGCGATTTGATTGTTGGAAGAACTCTATCAACTCGATCGGCCAATAAAATAAAAATTGTGTTTGCTGGCGGCTCTTCTAGGGATTTTAATAGGGTGTTGGCAGAATCTGAACGTAGCATTTCAAGCGGGTAAATCAAAATGACACGATTGCCGCCACGATGCGAGCCAATAGATAGGTTTTCGATGGCGCTACGGGTTTCTTCGATAGAGATGTTCTTCTTTTCTTTCTTCTCACTCGTTTCGCTATCGTCATCTCTTGCATATCTACCTTTCTTAGGAGCATCATCCCCCTCGTAATCCGCATGAGGCAAGAGCTTTCGATGGGTTTCAGGAACTAGCGCAATGAAATCAGGATGATTTCCCGTGCTAAACCAGTGGCATGCTTCGCATTGATTGCATGGGCGAGTAGCGGTAGCTGGACTTTCGCAAAGGAGCGCCTTTGCAAGTTCAATTGAGAAAGCGAATTTGCCTATCCCAGGCTGACCATGCAGCAAAATAGCATTAGGGAAGTTGGCAAAATCCAACCCATCCCATAATGGTTTTAGCCACGGAGCAATTTGGTTTTTTTGCATCAGTTAAAGCGCAAACTGAATTGTTTTCAAGCCATCCCAGATTGCCTCCGGGGTTTGTGTGGCATCAACCAAATAAAAACGTTTTGGATCGCACTTTGCTCTACGCAAGTACTCTTGTCTGACCCGTTCAAAAAAATCTAAATCCATCTTTTCAAATTTATCAGGGGCTCGAACCTTGGAGCGACGAGACTCGGCAATTTCACCGGGTAAATCAAAAAGAATCGTTAAATTGGGCTGTAAAAGCGAACCATCAGGGCGACCTTGCACCCACTTCTCAAGCGCATTTAATTTTTCCAAGCTTAAGCCACGGCCACCACCTTGATAAGCAAAGCTGGCATCTGTAAACCGATCAGAGATGATAATTTTTCCAGCTGCAAGAGCTGGCTCTATAACCTGTGCAATATGCTCGCGCCGAGCGGCAAACATCAGTAACGCCTCGGTTTCTAAATTCATTGGGGCATCTAGAAGTAGGTTTCGCAGCTGTTCTCCAAGCGCTGTCCCCCCTGGCTCTCTAGTTAATACCACTTCCCGATCTAGATAACGCCCTTGCAGTAGCTTTTGAAATGACTCAACATGCGTACTTTTGCCTGCACCATCAATACCCTCAAAACTAATAAAAAATCCGTTTGTTGATGTCATATTCGTTAAATTTAATTGGGACCATTTTTTGTAGGTAATTTGCGCTGATAGCGGTCAACCGCTAATTCATGCTCTTTTAGGCTTTGGGAGAACTGGCTGCTTCCATCACCTTTAGCCACAAAATATAAAGCATTGCTCTTAGCGGGGTGTGCGGCTGCCAATAAAGATTCTTTGCTTGGCATTGCGATGGGGGTTGGGGGTAAACCTTTATGCATATAGGTATTGTAGGGAGTGTCTCGACGCAAATCCGATTTACGTAAATTCCCGTCAAATTTAGGGCCAATTCCATAAATGACTGTAGGGTCAGTTTGTAGTGGCATGCCGATTTTTAGGCGATTGATAAATACAGCTGCCACCATAGCGCGATCACTAGAACGCCCAGTCTCTTTTTCAATAATTGAGGCTAGGGTTAGGAGTTCGTAGGGGGACTTAAGGGGTAGCCCTTCATCCCTTTGATTCCATACTTGATCAATCTGCTTTTGCATGGCCCGCCCTGCTCTGCGCAATATATTCAAGTCAGATTCATCAGGGTCGAATATATAAGTATCTGGCAGAAAGACGCCCTCATCACTTGCAAAATCGAGGTTGAGCGCTCGAAGCAATTCTCCGCTACTCATTCCTTTGCTTTGATGCACGAGATTGGGATGTGAGTCGATGGTGCTTCTAAGTTGCCAAATGCTCATGCCTGGAATGATGGCAATACTTTCCCTGACGCGATCGCCGCGCGAGACCTGTAGCAATATCTGGCCAAGACTCCCTCGGCTAGTAAATAAATAGGTCCCGGGCTTTAATTTAGATCCAACAAATAAACTTCTTGCCGCAATCTGCATCACTAAAGGATTAACTGACAGACCCTGATCACTTAATTGATTGGCAATACTGGCTAAACTTGATTGAGGGTTTATCTTTGCTCTAAAAACGCTTGAATTTTCAATGTTAGGCTTTGGAACCACTGGCACAATAAAGATGAGTCCATAAAAGAGACTTATAAAAATTGCAACAAGAAGTATCCAAGCCTTAAAACCCCGCTCCCTAGACTTTTTCTTGGTAAATAGAGATTTACTCTGAATTTTTCTGCTCATCAGGCTATGATAAAAGGGTCATGACAAATACAGCTCAAAACTTGCAAAACTGGACGCTAAACTCCCGCTCCCTGCCCTGCAATTTGTCTCAGTGGGGCTTAATTTTGGTCGAGGGAGTTGATGCAGCTAACTTTTTGCAGAGTCAATTAACTAATTCCGTTTTGGGGCTTGAACGAACCCTGCCCCATAAGGTAGCGCAGGGCAATAATGCCGTTCGTTTAGTTGGATATTGCAGTCCAAAAGGCAGATTAATTGCAAGTGCATGGACCGGTCTATTTCCCTCTGATAAAGATGGTGAGGATCGTTTTGCCTTATTCATATCTAAAGATATTGCCACCAGTACTGCCAAGCGCTTGTCGATGTATGTACTTCGCGCGAAAGTGAAAGTGATTGATTTATCTTCTCAATGGTATGTATCGGCTCTTTTTGGCACAAAAGAGCAAATAGAAAACTACAAATTAGATCAGGATTGCATTGCTTTACGTATGCCTGATGTTTTGCATGATGGCCAATCGGTATCTAGACTATTACTTGCTCGTCCACAAGAGCCTTCATATAAGGAAAATGATTTCAGCGATCAATCTCAATCCTGGAATGCGCTTGAAGTCTTGAGCGCCATACCCCGCATTGTCTTGGCCACTCAAGAGCAGTTTGTGCCACAAATGATTAATTTTGAATCTGTTTTTGGCGTAGATTTCAAGAAAGGCTGCTACCCTGGGCAAGAAATTGTCGCTCGAAGCCAGTATCGAGGCGCGATAAAAAGACGTTTACAGCTTGCGCACTTCATAAAAGATGCCAACTTGAATGAGAGCATAGCCCTTCCAGGAGCAGAACTCTTTCACTCCGATGACTTAACTCAACCAGCTGGAATGGTGGTGCTTTCAGCGCAGAACCCTGGTGAACCTGAGAGACTTGATTTGCAAATTGAATGCAAGCTTGAGGCCTTAGAGGACGGAGAAATTCACCTTGGTAGTCCACAAGGTCCTGTGTTAAAGATAGATCCACTGCCCTACTCTTTGGTAGAAATTTAATCCTCCTTATCGATACTGAATATGTGCCTCATTCTTTTCGCGTGGAACTCCCATCCAGAATATTCTCTGGTGGTGGCTGCCAATCGCGATGAATTTTACGAGCGCGATACTGAGGGCGTTGCATGGTGGCCCGAGCACCCATATGTCTTGGCTGGCAGGGACCGAGCAGATGTTTTGGGTAGCCCTGGAACTTGGCTTGGATTTACAAAGACCGGAAAATTTGCCGCTTTAACGAATGTGCGTGCACCGAGCGAAAAAAATCCTGATTCACGTACGCGCGGCGAACTTTCTATGCTTTACCTAACAGGAAAAGAAAGCCCTACTGAATTTATTCAAGAAAATGCTAAACGATTTCAGCAGTACAACGGTTTTAATTTATTAATGGCTGATTTAGGAAATCCTGAAAATCCAGAGATGCATTGGGTGAGTAATCGCATGATGCTTGGACAAAGCGTTCGACCACGTAAAGTTTTTCCAAAGCAAGCGCTGGAGCCTGGCGTATATGGTCTTTCCAATGCCATGCTAGACACCCCTTGGCCCAAGGTAAATCATCGAGTTGCAGCATTTGCTCAGGCGCTGGCCATGGATCAAGGTCAATTGAAGAATGCGGATCAATACTTGAAGTTGTTGGCTGATACCCATTACGCCAGTGATACAGAACTGCCAAACACTGGTGTTAGTAAAGAGTGGGAAAAGGCACTCTCCCCCGCTTTTATAAAAACGCCAGCTTATGGCACTCGGTCTAGCACCGTTCTCAGAGTGCGCAAGGATGGGCAATTTGAATTGGTAGAAAGACGCTTTGACGCCTCAGGCACGATTGGTCACGACGTAATTTCAGGCGCCCTTAATTCCGCATCTGATTCCAACTTGTCCGTGTGATTTAATCGGCGCGACCATCGTCGTTCACAATGATTTCACCATCTGCATTACGTGCAGGTAAACGTTTGAGGTATTTGAATGTCCCTGTTGCCATACAACAAATCTCACCTTGGTCGTTGTATAGCTTTGCTTCGCAAAAAGCCATGGTCGCAGTTCTACGAACGGTATCAGCCTTGACTCGTAATACACCCGTTGCCGCTTGCATGAAGTTATTTTTCATTTCAATGGTTACAACACTACGATCACCAGGATCACCTGAGCGAGCTGCTACTGCCATCGCAACATCCATGAGTGTTAACAAAACACCGCCATGTGCCACTGCCCAGGTATTGTTATGTTCTGGCTTAAGGGCAAGCAAAATTTCCCCTTTACCCATTTCAGCGCTTAAACAGCGAACTCCAAGAAGCTTCAAGAATGGCACGTTCAATTCTTCGCCTAAATTGGCTAATTGAGTCTGGGGATTAATTTGGACTTGTTTATTCATGGCTCAATTTTAGGGGCATATACGCGTTTTAGGAAATCCTCCTAGAATAGCTTTCATGGCTTTCAATCTTAGTGGTGATGACGTCTGTCAAGCCACCATACCCACTCCAATACCCAACCCTTACTGGGTTGCTTTTTCCCCAATGGCTGCCAATATGGTTGGCATCCCCTTGGGCAATGATGGCTTACCCATAGATCAATCTTGGCTTGCAGTTCTGTCTGGAAATCAGCTCAATACCAGTACACATCATTTTGCAAAACCAGTAGCAACCGTATACAGCGGTCATCAGTTTGGCTTATGGGCTGGTCAACTAGGCGATGGCCGCGCTATTTTGCTGGGAAGCCTAGAAGGTCAAGAACTTCAATTAAAAGGAGCGGGTAAAACTCAATATTCCCGTATGGGTGATGGCCGTGCAGTGCTGCGCTCTTCTATTCGTGAATTTCTGTGTAGCGAGGCAATGTATGGTCTAGGGATTCCTACCACTAGAGCCCTATCGATCATTGGTTCAGATTTGCCTGTTAGAAGAGAAATGGTTGAAACCGCGGCAGTTTGCGCCCGCTTAGCCCCCAGCTTTTTACGCATAGGCCACTTTGAGCACTTTGCTGCAACTCAGAATCTCGTTAGATTAAAAGAGCTGGCTGACTGCCTTATTGAGCAGCATTATCCGGAATCTCTAAATGCCAAAGAGCCTTATTTAGACCTATTCAAAAGAGTATGCGAGCGTAATGCGAAGTTGGTGGCCAAATGGCAGGCTATTGGATTTTGCCATGGCGTACTCAATAGTGACAATATCAGTGTATTAGGTTTAACAATGGACTATGGCCCATTTGGATTTTTAGATCACTTTAAGATTGACCACATTTGCAATCATAGCGATCAAGGCGGCCGATACGCATATCACCGTCAACCTCAAATCATGCATTGGAATATGGCATGCCTAGCAAGCGCACTACTTCCATTGCTCGAACTGAACTGTAGCGAAATGCTGGCTCAAGAACAATTAAGGGATGCATTAGAAGAGTTTCCGGGAATTTATGCCAAGGAGTGGCAATCTTTATTTCGCAAGAAGCTCGGATTTTCCACCTCCCAACAGGAGGATATTGAGCTTATAGAGCGCCTCTTGCAGGCCATGCATGATTCAAAAGTTGATTTCACCAGATTTTTTAGACAACTAAGTGCCATTAAATTAGATGTGCCCTTAGAGCAGATTGCGTTAAGAAATGAATTCATTGATCGAGCATCGATAGATCAATGGTTTTTGGCATACATTAAGCGCCTTCAGAATGAACATAGCGTAGATGCAGAGCGACAAATACGAATGAATCAAATAAACCCAAAATATGTTTTACGTAATCATTTAGCGCAAAGTGCAATTGAAAAGGCTCAAAAAAAGGATTTTTCCGAGGTAAATTTATTGCTCAATATATTGAGTAGACCCTATGATGAGCAACCAACTCATGAATCCTACGCGCTGGCACCATCACCAGATTTAGATCCAGTTGAAGTAAGCTGTTCTTCATAGAGACTATTTATTCCCCAGTATATTTTTTATGAGTGGATATGAAAAAAACAGATCAAGAATACAAGCAAGTTCTCAGTGATATTGAATACCGGGTAGCTCGTGAGGCTGCAACAGAGCACCCCTTTTCTGGAAGGTATTGGGATCACTGGGATCAAGGCCTTTATAAATGTATTTGCTGTGATGCCCCCCTATTTCTATCGAGCACCAAGTTTGATGCAGGTTGTGGATGGCCAAGCTACAGCGCCCCAGAAAACGAGAAATCGATAAGGGAAGTTCGAGATACCTCCCACGGCATGATTCGGACTGAGGTACGCTGCTCTCATTGTGATGCCCATCTGGGGCATGTGTTTGAGGATGGACCTATGCCCACAGGTTTGCGTTACTGCATCAATTCCGCATCATTACGCTTTGAGCCAAGTGTTAACGTTACATCTTCAAAAGATGGCAAGTAGAAAAATAGCTGGATAATGCTCCTATGAAATTTTTATTCGACCTATTCCCCATCATTCTCTTTTTTGTCGCCTTCAAATTTGGCGATATTTACACCGCAACCATAGTTGCAATGATCGCTACGATTTTTCAAATTCTTTGGGTTTACTATCGACACCGCAAAATTGATGCTATGCAATGGGTAAGTCTAGCGATGATTTTGGTGTTTGGTAGCCTCACAATTTTCTTGCACGATAAAACCTTTATTCAGCTCAAGCCCACCGCTCTATATTGGTTATTTTCTGCAGCCCTATTTATCAGCGCGCAGTTTTTCAAAAAAAATTGGATTCAAGTTCTTATGGGCAAGCAAGTCACTCTCAAGCCGCATTCCGCAGAGTCAGTATGGCTTACCTTGAATAAGGCATGGGCCCTATTCTTCTTTGCAATGGGCGCTTTAAATCTGTATATCGCCTTTGAGTATTCGGAGGAAGCTTGGGTCAACTTCAAATTATTTGGCAGCACCGGTCTACTGATTATTTTCATCATAGGGCAAGGAATCTGGCTCTCGAAACATTTGGAGCATCCAAGCGAATGAGTGTTAATGCGAGCAGAATTGCCGAATTTGAATTGGATTTGCGCAAGGCCTTTCAGGTTCAAGCACTAAAAATCACAGATGAAAGTCATCTGCATGCTGGACATGCAGGTGCAGCAAGTGGCGGTGGACACTTTAATTTGGAAATTGTTGCGCCTGAGTTCAGGGGCTTATCTCTGGTTGCGCGTCACAGGGCGGTTTACGCAGCATTGGGTAAACATATGCCCAAAGAGATACATGCCCTCAAGATTACAGCCCTCACGCCTGATGAGATCCCTGCTTAGCGCTGAAATAAAATAGACCTATTCTTTAATTTTTTTAATAAATCACTATGCAAAATAAACGCCCACTCTTTGCCATCAGCCTTCTAAGCGCAATGCTTATTTCTGCCAATGCCATTGCTCAAAATGCCGTCATTGTTAATGGCACATCCATTCCAAAAACTCAGCTAGATAAATTAGTGCAACGCTCTGGGCAACCTGATAATCCTCAGGTTCGTGATCAGGCTCGCGAAATGTTGGTTACTCGCGAGCTGATATTGCAAGAGGCCAATAAGCGCGGTGTTATTCAAAAAGAGTTAGTGCGCGAACAGCTTGAGCAGGCTCGAATGGGCGTATTGATTTCCGCTGTATTCGAAGACTATGTTCAAAAGGAAGGTATAGCTGAGGACGAACTTAAGGCTGCATATGAAGCTGCGAAAGCACAGTACACCGGCAAGGAATACCATGTGGAGCACATCTTAGTAGAGAAAGAGTCTGACGCTAAGGCGATCATCGCGCAATTAAAGGCCGGTGCTAATTTTGAGGATATTGCCAAAGCAAAATCGATTGATCCTGGATCAGCCAAAAATGGTGGCGACCTAGGTTGGGTAAGCGACACATCCCTCGTTCCAGAGTTCTCAAAAGCAATGGTTCAATTAAAGAATGGTCAAACTACCGAGAAGCCAGTTAAATCACAGTTTGGCTGGCACATCATCAAAATGATTGATTCTCGCGATGTTAAAGCCCCTAGTATGGAGGAGATCAAAGATCAGTTGAGGCAAATGATCATGTCTGACAAGAATTGGCAAAAAGCAAAATTCTCAGAAATGATGCAAAAGCTTCGCGCAAAAGCAAAAATCCAATAAGGATTTTTCGTGTCACCTGGCGGGATAGCGTCGCGGCCTCAGTTTCTGGATGGCCATGCCCGCCAGTCCACATGCAAATGCGGACATTACAAATACATCTCTAGGTTTTGAAACTTCCCATATCCAGCCGGCACATAACCCCCCTAGAGTTCCACCCAAACCATAAGAGATGGTAGCCATGAGCGCCTGCCCTCTAGCCTGTACTGGACCGGTAAACCATCGTTGCAACAGTTTTGTTGCTGCACTATGGTGGGCTGCAAATGTACCTGCGTGCATTAGCTGGGCAATGATTAGTACCGAGGTAAATGGCAAAAAGGCGATCAAAATAAACCGAATAACGCCGATTCCGAATGCGGCCTGTAAGATCACTTCCGCATCTACTCTACTTAATACTTTGCTTTGGAAATAAAAGAAAATAACTTCCGCCAATACTCCCAATGCCCAGAAGAGACCAATTTGAAATTTATCGTAACCGAGGTCTGCAAGATACAGGGAGAAAAAAACATAGAGCGATGCGTGAGCGAAAATCATAAAAAATCCCGATAACAAAAACCATCTAACATCCGGATTAAAAAGCACTACCATTAGCTCGCCCTTGACCATTTTGCGTCGCTCCATTTTGGGCTCATGCAAGCAAAACGTAATGATGGCCAAGGAAAATAGAATCAAGGTGCCCACCAAGGGATAGAGCTCGATTGTCTTGCGCTGAAATAACTCACCAGCCACAAGGACCATGGCAATAAAACCAATCGAGCCCCACAGTCTCAAGCGTCCGTAGCGCTTATCAAATGAGTTGTCTTTAAACAAGGCATGGATAGTTGCTGATTCACCCAGAGGCATTAAGCTGCTCAGAATGGTATGGAGTACAAACATCCATACAAAAAATTGAATGTAACTCTGTAAAAAATAAATACTTAAGAAGAGAAGGGCTGCCAAGCAGGCGCAAAATCGAATGATACCGATGCGATTGGATAAATAATCCGATAACCAACCCCAAGAAAATGGTCCAACGATACGCGTAATCTGCAGCATGGACATTAGGGCGGCAATTTCTATGACGTTAAAGCCCTTATCCAAAAAATATAGGCTTGCATAAGGAGATACCAAACCGACGTAGGCAAAATATAAAAAGAAAAAGGACCCGAAGGCCCAGCGCAGCGACGGAGTCATCTATGTAATCAATTAATCTCTGACTACACCTGGCCGCGCCGCGGGAATGGATGCCATAGAAGGCGCATCCGCGCATTGTGCACGATGACGTAAAGCATGATCCATCAGTACAAGCGCTAACATTGCTTCAGCAATAGGAGTTGCACGAATGCCAACGCAAGGGTCGTGACGACCTTTGGTTTGAACAGTAATTGGCTTGCCATCTAAGTCAATGGATTGTTTAGGGCTCATGATGCTTGAGGTTGGTTTGATGGCGATGGAAACACGCAGATCTTGACCGCTGCTTATGCCACCTAAGGTGCCACCAGAGTTATTACTGGCAAATCCATCAGGATGTAATTCATCGCCATGCTCGCTGCCAAGTTGCGCGACCGATTTAAAACCTGCGCCAATTTCCACGCCTTTAACCGCATTAATGCCCATCATTGCATGCGCAATATCCGCATCCAATTTATCGAATAAGGGTTCGCCTAAGCCTGCTGGAACGTTGCGAGCCCGTACCTCGATACGCGCACCACATGAATCCCCTGCCTTTCGCAATTCATCCATGTAGTTTTCAAGTTGGGGGACGATTTCTGCATTAGCGACAAAAAATGGATTCTTTTCAATTTGAGAATGATCTACAAAAGGAATCTCGAGTTTGCCCAATTGACTCATATAGCCATAAAACTCTGTGCCATATTTCTCATGCAGCCATTTTTTCGCGATGGCTGCTGCGGCGACAACTGGGGCAGTTAAACGAGCTGAAGAACGGCCACCACCACGAGGGTCTCGAATCCCATATTTATTTTGGTATGCGTAGTCGGCATGCCCAGGTCGAAAAGTTTGCAGAATATCGCCGTAATCTTGACTACGCTGATCTGTATTGCGAATTAATAGCGCAATTGGTGTACCAGTTGTCATTCCCTCAAAAACGCCTGAAAGAATTTCTACTTTATCTTCCTCTTTACGCTGAGTAACGTGGCGTGAGGTGCCTGGCTTGCGTCGATCCAGATCAAATTGAATATCAGCCTCAGATAAATTCATCCCCGGAGGACATCCATCCACAATAGCCCCAATAGCCGGACCATGTGATTCGCCAAAAGTGGTAACAGTAAAAAGAAGGCCTAAAGTATTTCCTGACATAACGACATTATGTCATTGGTCAGAAAATGAGGCTAGAGAAAGCTAGGTGGCGGCTCTTTCAGCATCTTCTGGCCAATCGCGGATATAAGCCTTGAGCATTGTGTTTTCAAAGTCCTGAGCCTCCACCACTGATTTAGCAACGTCATAGAAGGAAATGACGCCCATCAACATTTTTTGGTCAATCACAGGTAGATAACGAGCGTGCTCAACCAACATCATGCGGCGAACCTCATCAATCTCTGTCTCCATGTTGCAAGTCAAAGGTTTTTGATTCATAACAGAACTTACCTGGAGTCCTTCAAGCTTTCCATGGTGTTTGGCTAAAGCAGCGATAACCTCGCGAAAAGTCAAGATCCCAACAAGTTTGTCGTACTCCATCACAACCAAAGAGCCAATATCGTGCTCGCTCATCACCAAGATAGCTGTTTGTAAAGCTGTATCAGGGGCTACCGTAAAAAGAGTGCTTCCCTTTACGCGTAATATGTCACGAACTTTCATTTGGTCTCCCTCAGGCACTGCATGTATAGGCTCAATATAGACTCAAGCCGGTTGTGAATCAATAGTTTGGGCAGTACTTTTAGTAACGAATAACCCTAATGACACCGCTGCGGATGTCCGGCAGGTTGGCAACCAAGACCGCCCCGGTCAATGTAATCCACCAGGTCATGTAGATCCACATTAAAGCTAGAGGAAGAATTGCAAATGCCCCATAGACCGTCTTGTAGAAGGCGGTATGAGTTAAGAAAAGGGCAAACCCAAATTTCATACATTCGAAAGTAAGTGCCGCCACCAAGGCCCCAATAAAGGCATCACGCCATAAAATCTTTGCGTAGGGCAAAGTTTTATAGACCACTGCATACACAAGAACTGCAAGAAAGATGGGGGCAATTGTTGCCACCAGCCTAAAGCCCATGGAGACTGCACTAATCCAGCCTTCGGAGGCGCTAAACAGTACGCCGCTTAAGTAAATCCCAATACCAAGCAGTATAGGGCCCAATATGGTTGCTGCGCTATAAATAGCAATTTTTTTATACAAAGGTCGGTTAGCGGTTACCTTAAAGATTTGATTAAAAGCGCCCTCAATTACCGCCAGGGTCATGATGGTGGTGATAATCAAACCAATCAAACCGGCATAGGTTAAGCCTTTTGCCTGTGATGAGAATTGATCTAGGTAGATAAAAACTTGCTGGTTAATGCCGCCAGGCATATAGGTCTCCAATAGCCATGACCTAAATGCTTTTTTTACTTGGATAACGCTTGGCAGGTAGCCGATCAATAAAGTAGCGATAGTGACCATAGGCACCATTGATAAGGTCGTTGTAAAGGCCAGACTAGCGGCAATTTGCTTTAAATTTTGGTCACGGTTACGCTCCCATATCTCTTTGGCCAGAGAAAGCCATAATTGGGGGTTACGAATAAGGCGCATCGCCGTATCATAAGAGATCAATATGAGCCAACCTGAAATTTTAGTTTTGTACTACTCCCGCTATGGTGCCACCAAGAACCTAGCACGCCTTATTGCTGAAGGCATTGAGAGCATTCCGGGGGTAAGCGCCCGACTTCGCACTGTTCCGGCTATATCTAGTGTCTGTGAAGCTACTGAGGCGGCGGTACCCCAAGACGGCGCGCCTTATGCTGAATATTCTGATTTGCAGCAATGTATTGGTCTGGCGCTAGGCTCCCCTACTCGCTTTGGCAATATGGCCGCCCCAATGAAATACTTTTGGGATGGTAGCTCCTCGGAATGGTTGAGCGGCGCCTTAATTGGCAAGCCGGCCTGTGTTTTTACAAGCACCGGCAGCATGCATGGTGGCCAAGAAAGTACCCTACTCACAATGATGATTCCATTGCTTCACCATGGAATGATGTTAATGGGCATTCCTTACAGCGAATCTGACTTAATGTCATCGAATACGGGTGGCAGTCCTTATGGCGTTACTCACCTAGCTCATGCTGATGGGCGCGCACCAATTAGTCCTGAGGAGCAACGTTTAGCCATAGCCCAAGGTAGACGCTTGGCAGAGACTGCTTTGATGCTTCAAAAACACAAATGCTAAATCAGCGAACATTGTTCATGTTTAAAACAATTCTCCAAAAAAATCCTTATCAACTTTTAGCGACTGCCGCCTTTATTGATTTATTTATTTTGTGCGTATGCTGGGAGTGGTTTATTTCGCCGTTAAGACCTGGAGGCTCATGGTTAATCTTGAAAGGCCTCCCCCTAATCTTTGCCATTCCGGGAATATGGCAAGGCAAGGTATACACGATGCAGTGGGCCTCGATGTTAATTTTACTTTATGTCACAGAAGGCTTGGTACGCATTCTAGAAACTGGCGCCAACTTCTGGCTTGCTGTTTTAGAGACTACATTGGCAACAGTTGGTTTTGTTTGTTTGCTGATCTATTTAAAGCCCATCAAAAAGGAAGCTAAAGCTTTAAAAAAGCTGACTGAAAAATAAATATGCAAGATTTCATTGGGCGCTTGACGCAGATACTAGGACCTCAGTATGTTCTGACCGAAGAAGATGCTAAGACTCCTTACTTAACAGACTGGCGCAAGAGATTTACCGGGAAAGCACTTGCTGTCCTATTGCCAGGCACTAGCACTGAGGTCTCGCAAATAGTAAAGCTCTGTGCAGAGCGGCAAATCGCCTTAGTTCCACAAGGCGGCCACACTGGCTTTTGCGGTGGTGCAACACCCGACAATAGCGGCAAACAAGTTATTCTGAATCTCAAGCGCATGAATCATATTCGCGAGATTGATGTCGCAAACCAGACCATCACTGTAGAGGCTGGATGCATCTTGCAAGTTGTCCAAGAAAAAGCTGCTGAGAAAGGATATTTATTTCCCCTCAGTCTTGGGGCTGAGGGCAGTTGCATGATAGGAGGAAACCTAGCAACTAATGCAGGCGGAACTAATGTGCTTCGCTATGGAAATGCGCGCGATCTATGTTTGGGCTTGGAGGTGGTCACCGCGACTGGCGAGATTTGGAATGGCATTAAAGGTCTGCGAAAAGACAACACTGGCTATGATTTGCGTGATTTATTCATTGGCTCTGAAGGCACTTTGGGAATTATCACTGCTGCTGTCATGAAGCTATATCCGCTGCCGATTTCACAATGGACAACTTTGGTAGCCTGTGAATCCATCGCAGATTCCATTGCGTTGCTAAATCTTTTTCAAAAGCGCGCAACTTCACTGCTCACCGGCTTTGAAATGATGACTCAAGAATCTTTAGAGTTAAATGAGAAACACTTTCCTCATATGGCAAATCCATTAAAGGGAAATCCGCCGTTCACGATTCTCATCGAACTATCCGACTATGAGAGTGAAAACCATGTCAGGCAATTGCTCGAGACAATCTTAGAAGAAGCTTTTGAAACAAACTTAATTAATGATGCGGTCATTGCTAGCAATCTAAGCCAAGCTAATGCGTTTTGGCATATGCGAGAACACATTACGCTTGCTCAAGCAGAAGAAGGTGCCAATCTAAAGCATGACATCACCATTCCCCTATCCTCTTTGGATCGATTCATAAGCGATACAGATGCGCTAATAAGAGCGAAGTATCCTGGAGTCAGAATCATCAATTTTGGCCATTTGGGTGATGGCAACCTACACTACAACATCGCCCCTCCACTGGGTATTGACCCCAAGGCGTTCAATGTAGCCAATGAAAAGCCTATTCATGAGCTGGTTTATGCCCAGGTTGAGCTCTGCAATGGCTCAATTTCCGCAGAACATGGCGTTGGGCAGCTTAAATTGGATGGTCTGAGGGCCCATAAAGGAGACGTGGCCCACGAGCTCATGAAGACGCTAAAAAGAGCCTTAGACCCGCAAAATATCCTCAATCCCAATAAAGTTGTCTCAATTTAAGAAATTAAGTGGGCTTTTAGTAAATATTTTTCATTTTTATGTCATCTCGCCCTGTTTTAAAGGCGTTGTATGCTCATGGAGGTGACAAATATGTCAACAAGACTTAAACGTTGGGCCCGTGCAATTCAACAAATCGATCTATCCAAAAGGACTCCCGAAGTCGCTATTGGCTATTTGGATAGCAAATATCGCGATATTGCTTGGAGATACATCCGCATCCTAGGCTTTGAGCGCACCATCAGCTTTATGGCCAGCAATAATTTTCACCCTGAATAATTCACAAGCTAAAAATCCTAAATAATTGATTTATTTAGGATTTTTCTTTCTTTAACCCTCTTTTGGGGTTCTAAATAAAGAATTCCCTAGCTTCGTATAACAAAATTTCCGGAATTTCCTCGGGGATATAGTGCCCGCTTGGCACTGACCTTCCCGTAACGTGAAGAGCAACCTCTTTCCAGTCATCAACAGGGCTAAAGCACCTATTGACTAAGCCATGCTCTCCCCAGAGCACCCTTAGCGGCATATTTAGTTTATTGCCAGCCAAGCGATCAGAGCGATCGTGAAGAAGGTCTATGGTGGCTGCAGCTCGATAGTCCTCGCACATAGCATGCAAAGCTTTTTCATTGCTAGCCCCTGCTAAATATTCGGACCATCTTTCAGGCGAGAAAATTCCGGTACCAGCATGTCGGCCCATGTGATTTTTTAACCAGTATTCTGGGTTTGCACCAATCAGAGTCTCTGGAACTGGTTCAGGCTGTATCAAGAAAAACCAATGCCAGTACCCTTTGGCAAATTCCATCGTTGTGTTGTCATACATCTTCAAGGTTGGTGAAATGTCCAGCACCATTAGACGCAAAACGCTTTCTGGAAAATCTATGGCTAGGCGATGTGAAACCCTTCCACCCCTATCATGACCCAGCAAAAAGAAGTGATCAAAACCTAGGCTCTTCATGAGTGCATGTTGATCGGCCGCCATTGCACGTTTTGAATATGTTGAGTGATCTTTGCTTCCATGGGGCTTTGATGATGCACCGTAGCCTCTTAAATCGGATGCAATGACGGTAAAGTTTTTTGCCAATTCAGGAGCTATCTGACCCCAGATTGCCTTCGTTTGAGGAAAGCCGTGTAAAAGCAATAAAGGAGGTCCATTGCCGCCAATGAGATAAGAAATCTCAATGTCTCCATCGGCCGTGTCATGCTTGAATGCTTTGGATTCAAAGCCGGGAAAGGTAATGGGCATTATTTACAAGATGAAATTGAGTCATCCGGAAGACTCAGATCAATTGAAAAATATCGTTTAGCAAGCTTTTATGAATTAATCTATTTGCCAGTAGGAGTTGGATTTGCGGAAGTCTCCATTGCTGTTCGCACTACCTTCTTGGCCATATCAATAAATGAATCAGCTGATCCAGCGCTAGTTCTAAAGGATTCACCTTGTACTGTGATTAAGCCTTCGCCTAACAATTGTTTTGTTTGACTATCGGTAATTTTGCTTTCAACCAATAGAGCTGGAGTTTTAGAATTCACGCCACCAGCATAAGCCGCAGCATTCATCGCCAAACCAATTGGTGTGAAATTCCAAGGTTGCAAGCTGTCGTTTGAGCTTTCAGCACCAGTAATGCCAACAGAGATGCGAGCAACACCGGGCCCTGGTTGATTGACGATTCTGATATTGCCACGGGCATTTACTGCTTCAACCATAGAGGCTTGCAAAGCAGCTTTTGCTTTATTAATTGTTTCTATCCCAACTTCTTTTGTAGCACTTTGATTGAGATAGATTGGATCGAGAATAACGGCGGTGTATGCGCCAGGATTGACTCCAGAAACGCGATAACGCCATACTCGTGTATCTTTTTCACTTGTTGCCATTGGAACCAAAAGGTTGTAATCCGGCAAGAAGCCTGATCTTGGCATCGGTTGAGTTGCCAATTTAGGGGCATTGCTACATGCAACCAAAGTAGCGGCAGCAGCAACAGAAGCCAACAATGCATTTAACTTTTTCATAATGGGTTCCAGGAGGTTGATTGATTTATTGCCTAAGTATCATACCTATATCTTATCTATACGGCGATCAAGAGAATCAATAAATGCCGTTAAAAAAATCACGGGATAAGCGGAGGAGAATGGCCTGCCCAGCACGATTCGAACGTGCGACCTACGCCTTAGAAGGGCGTTGCTCTATCCAGCTGAGCTATAGGCAGTATGTACTGGGACTGAAAAACGTAAAACTTAGAGAAAGTGGTCGGAGTACAAGGATTCGAACCTTGGACCCCCTGCTCCCAAAGCAGGTGCGCTACCAGGCTGCGCTACACTCCGACGGAACCAATATTCTACACCCAGAGCGCTATTTCGAGCAAATCCTGTAAGATACGCGCCATGAGTGCCTATTTTTCAAGCAAATTCAAGAAGCAAATGCAACTCGCCCTGAGCGTTGCTTTGCTTGTATTTTGCTTGCTGGGCACTCGCTGGATAGGTCTGTCTCACAGTATTTCGCATGCAAATTTGCAAAGCAAAATTGAAGCATGC
Organism: uncultured Polynucleobacter sp.; assembly: GCA_964536365.1. Taxonomy (GTDB): domain Bacteria; phylum Pseudomonadota; class Gammaproteobacteria; order Burkholderiales; family Burkholderiaceae; genus Polynucleobacter. The sequence continues at coordinate 14,506 of CAZHWF010000005.1, read as the reverse complement.
TCGATTGCGGTTGATGCTGCTCCATCACAAAACCATAATTCTGACGTATGTCATTTATTTGACGCACTTACATTGGCTGGTTTTGTTGCATCCAATGATGCAGCCCCAATTACGCACGATTATCACGCTGGTGTGTCCAGTAGATATGAAAATCTTTTCGTTGCCCAGACCTTAATTGGGCACTATCAATCAAGAGCGCCACCACCCTTTTTCTTGTAAATCGCTATAGCGACTAGATTCATCGTCTAGTCGATGATTTATTTGCTTCCATCGCCTAGTCGGAAGAAGCATTAAAGGGTTTTTAATGAAGTGTAAAAAACTATTAAAGCCACGCATTATTTGCGTGTTAGTGGGCGGCATGTTTAGTTCATATGCCTTTGCTCAAAATCAAGCTCCCAGTCTTGAGATTACTGCCACAGGCAGTCAAGAAGCTACACAAAGCATCTTGACGCCTACAAAAATTTTGCAGGGCGATGAATTACTCAATAAATTAGGCTCAACCTTGGGCTCTACGCTTGCGAATGAATTGGGTGTTTCTGCAACGGGTTACGGCTCTGGATCCTCGCGTCCTGTTATACGCGGGCTCGAAGGTGCGCGCGTGCAAATTTTGCAAAATGGCCTTTCGGTTGGCGATGTATCCAACATTTCCCAAGATCATGCTGTTGGCAATAACATGCAAAACGCCCATCAAGTTGAAATACTGCGTGGCGCCGCCGCCCTCCTTTATGGATCGGGCTCGAGTGGCGGATTAGTGAATGTGGTGAATGATCGCATTCTGACTAACTTACCTGATCGCCCAACGGGGGCAATCAATACAAGTTATGAAACAGTGAATAATGGCCGAGCTGGAGCAATTGAGCTAGACGGCGCAATCGGTTCAGTTGCCGTTCACGTTGATACTGCAATTAATAATGCAAACAATTATTCAATTCCTGGCAGCTCAACACAATCACAGGGTGAGCCTGTTGGCGGCTGGACCGTACCTCCCGAAGGAAATGGCGGAAATAACTACACGCGCAAGCTGCCAAATTCTTTTAGCAATCAAAATAACTTAGGGTTTGGTTTATCTTACATTGGGCAATCTGGCTATACCGGCATATCGGTCGAGCGTTTAAATAATAATTACGGTATACCAACTCCTGAAGGCGGGTCAATTAATCAATCGCAAAATCGGTATGATTTGCAGCATCAGACACGCGATCCATTTGCAGGTTTTTCATCATTCAAATTTAGCGCAGCCAATACCAACTACAACCATACTGAATTTACCAATACTGGTGAAGCCGCCTCACTCTGGAAAAACATTGCCAATGAAGCGCGTATAGAGTTAACTCACAACCCACTTATGGGTTGGAAGGGAACTTTTGGAGCACAAATAACTGCAGCATCATTAAACGCAACGGAGGTAGGAAGTGGTTCTTATGCAATCGTTCCTCCAACCAAAACCAACTCTAATGCCCTCTTTTGGATTGAGGAAGGTAAGTGGAATTCTCTGCAGGGAAGTCTTGGATTAAGGTACAACACGGTAGCTCAAAATCCAAATACGGCTACAGTGCTCGAACAACAAAGCACAGATATTGGTACTACCCCACTAATTACTTTGCAAAACCGTAATTTCAATTTGATGTCTTATTCAGCCGGTGGATTGTGGAGCTTTATGCGTGGACATGGTGTTGGAGTGGCATACACAGTCTCACAAAGAGCCCCAAGCGCTCAAGAGCTCTACTCTTATGGCCCACATGAATCTACGGCTACTTTTGATATTGGTAATCCTAATTTAAGCAAAGAAACCTCTCATAATTTAGAGCTTAATTACCAAAAGACCTTAGGCAACGTTCGCGCCAAAGCCAGCATCTATGCCAATCGCTTTAATAATTATATTTACGGTTATTACACCGGAACTTACATCGACAATGGTGGTGCAGAGGGTGATGGATTTAACGTAGTAACTGCCCAACAAGCTGCTGCAACTATCAAGGGTATTGAAGGTGAAATTACTTATAACTGGCGGGAGTCAGGTCTTGGCAGTAGGATTTTTGGAGATGCATCTCAAGGTACATTCGATGCCGGAGGAAATCTACCCTTGCAGCCTGCACCTCGTCTAGGCGCAGAGATTGCTCATCAAAAAAATGGATGGTTAACTAACGCTAGTTACATCTACAGCTACCAACAAAATCGTTTAGCAAGCTGGGAGCAAGGACCAGCTCCAAGTTATAACCTGTTAAATGCTGGTATCTCTTACACTGAAAGAATTCAGCAGGTAAATTGGACTGTTTATCTCAATATGAAAAACTTGCTCAATGAGCAAATCCGTTACGCAACAACACCCATGGCTGTAAGACTCTATGCCCCTCAACCAGGAAGGAGTTTCATGGTTGGACTGCGAGGTACATTCTAATTTCTTTAATGAGACTTAAGCGGTGGGAACCAAATCAGCAATGCTCTTAGCTGCAGCGTTAGCCATCTCGCGATCTTTGGTTTCCACCATCACCCGTAACAAGGGCTCTGTTCCTGAGGCGCGAATTAATACCCTGCCGATATCTTTAAGATCGTTTTCCACTTTAGAAATCTGTTTTTTTAATGCTTCATCAGACTTCCAGTCATAACCTGGCTTGAATTTCACATTTAAAAGCACTTGCGGAAAAACCCTGACTTTATCTAATAATTGAGCAAGACTCTTTTTAGTTTGACTCATGGCAGCAAGCACTTGCAAGGCTGCAATCGTGCCATCGCCTGTGGAATGTTGATCAAGACACAACAAATGACCGGAACCCTCGCCACCGATGATCCAGCCATTTTGTTTTAATAACTCAAGTACGTAACGATCGCCCACATTTGCTCTTGCAAAGCCGATACCCATCTCTTTAATCGCATTCTCAACCGCAAGATTTGTCATCAAGGTGCCAACCGCTCCACCTAATTTCTGACCCCGGTCTAAACGATCTTTAACTAATACATATAGTAGCTCATCGCCATTAAATAGGCGACCAGATGCATCAACCATCTGCAGGCGATCAGCATCGCCATCCAGCGCGATGCCAAGATCGGCCCTCTCTTCTTTTACTTTAGCAATTAATGCAGCTGGCGCGGTAGCGCCACAGCCATCGTTAATATTGCGACCATCGGGATTAACGCCGATAGAAATGACTTCGGCACCTAGCTCATGAAATACATGTGGCGCAGTGTGATACGCCGCGCCATTGGCACAGTCAACGACGAGCTTTAAGCCCTTCAGATTCAATTCACCTGGAAATGTAGACTTGCAAAACTCAATATAGCGGCCAGCAGCATCATCTAAACGGTATGCCTTACCAAGTTCTTTGGAATTAACGCATCCCATTGGCTTTTCGAGCTCGGCTTCAATGGCTAACTCAAAATCATCGGACAACTTATCACCCTTGGCAGAGAAAAACTTGATGCCGTTATCTTGATAAGGATTGTGTGATGCCGAGATGACCAAGCCTGCAGACAAGCGCAATGCTTTAGTCAAATAAGCGACGCCTGGGGTTGGAATTGGTCCGCACAACATGACATCAACGCCAGCCGCAGCAAAACCTGCCTCCAGCGCAGCCTCTAAGAGGTAGCCTGAAACACGAGTGTCCTTGCCGATCAAAATCTTGCAACGTTCGCCCGGTTTTGCATCTCGAGTCAATACTTTGCCAGCGGCATAGCCTAAGCGAGTCATAAATTCAGGGACAATCGGAAAGACCCCTACTTCACCTCGAATGCCGTCAGTGCCAAAGTATTGTTTTTTCATGGATGTCATTATAAAACTTATATGTTTTCCTCCGCATTAACGGATTCCCATAGCTTGAGGGCGTCAACTGTCTGAGCTACATCATGCACACGCACGATCTTTGCGCCACGATCGGCCGCCATAATGGCGCCAGCGATACTTGGCGCAAGGCGATCATTTGTCTCTTTACCAGTTACCTTTCCTAACATGGACTTGCGCGATATCCCAGCCAATACTGGGTAGCCCAAGGAGCTGAAATTGGCAAAATTAGCCAGCATCTGAAGATTATGCTCAAGACTTTTACCAAAGCCAAAACCAGGATCAAGAGCAATGCGATCACCACTAATACCCATGTTTAACAATAGATCAACTCGCTCCTGGAGAAATGTTTTAACTTCCGCCACAACATCCTGATAATGTGGGTTAAATTGCATGGTTAAGGGATCGCGTTGCATGTGCATTAAAACAATACCGCAATGATTACTTTCTAATGCAGCGGCAATTGCGCCTTCTTGTCTCAACGCCCAAATATCATTAATACAATCGACTCCAGCTAACAATGCTTGTCGCATCGTCTCAGCTTTGTAAGTATCAATTGATAGTGGAATGCTATAGTCTTTCAGGGCCTCAATGACTGGCAGAATTCTATCAAGTTCCTCCTGTAAAGAAACTGGTTCAGCGCCAGGTCTAGTAGACTCACCGCCTATGTCAATCAGATCGACGCCATCGGCAATCATCCGCTCTGCTTGCGCAATTGCATCTTGAGGTGATCTAAATTTACCGCCATCAGAAAAAGAATCAGGTGTTGCATTCAGAATGCCCATCACGATGGGTCGTTTGCGTTTAGTGAAATCAAAAAGAAAACGCCCACAACGCCATGTTGTGGGCATATTCAACTGAGCTTGACTACACATTACAGCTAAGTAGATTAAGCTTAAGCGGTTGCTGGTGCACTACCTGTTGCTGGACCTGCTGTACCCGCAGAGTTACCAAATTGCGTAGCTGTCGGTGGTTTAGGCGCACGTGGT
>CAZHWF010000005.1:8323-9732 GCA_964536365.1 uncultured Polynucleobacter sp. | reverse complement strand
CCCCGCCATGACATCGTCAATTTGATCTTTGTCAATCGTTTCCCATTCAAGCAAGGCAGTAACCATTGCCTCAACCTTATCGCGATTTTGCTCCAAGATGGACTTAGCTAATGCGTACTGACTATCGATCAAAGTACGAATCTCTGCATCCACTTTCTGTTGCGTTAATTCAGAAACCGTCTTTGTACTATTTCGACCAAAAATGCTTTCTGATTCTGTATCAACATACACCATGGTGCCTAAGCTATCGCTCATGCCATAACGAGTCACCATATCACGAGCCATCTTGGTGGCGCGTTCAAAGTCATTAGAGGCACCAGTGCTCATAGAATGCAAGAAGACTTCTTCAGCAGCACGTCCACCAAACAAGATTGCCAGCTCTTCGAGCATGCGATCTTTATAAAGATTCACACGATCAAACTCAGGCAGTTGCCAGGTAACCCCCAATGCCATACCTCGAGGCATGATGGTGACCTTATGAACTGGATCAGCCTTTGGTAGCATTTTGGCCACAACTGCATGTCCTGACTCGTGATAAGCGGTATTGCGACGCTCTTCTTCGCGCATCACAGCGGACTTACGCTCAGGACCCATGTAGATTTTGTCCTTAGCGTCCTCAAAATCCTTCATATCCACAGAGCGTTTGTTGCGGCGTGCGGCAAATAAAGCGGCTTCATTAACTAAATTGGCTAAGTCCGCGCCAGAGAATCCAGGGGTACCACGAGCCAATACAGCTGCATTGACATCAGGATCAATAGGAACTTTGCGCATATGCACTTGTAAGATTTGTTCGCGTCCACGAATATCAGGCAAGCCGACATGAACCTGACGATCAAATCGACCAGGACGCAACAAGGCCTTATCTAGAACATCGGAACGATTGGTAGCCGCAACAACGATCACACCGCTATTGCTTTCAAAACCATCCATCTCGACCAGCATTTGGTTGAGTGTTTGTTCGCGCTCATCGTTGCCGCCGCCCATACCTGCGCCACGATGGCGACCAACGGCATCAATCTCATCAATAAAAATAATACAAGGCGAATTTTTCTTGGCATTCTCAAACATATCACGCACGCGAGATGCGCCGACACCAACAAACATTTCCACGAAATCAGAGCCGGAAATAGAGAAGAAAGGAACCTTTGCTTCACCAGCAATAGCGCGTGCTCACAGGGTTTGACCGGTACCCGGAGGACCTACAAGCAGGACCCCATGTGGAATACGGCCGCCTAATTTTTGGAATTTTTGTGGATCTTTTAAGAAGTCAACCAATTCAAACACTTCTTCTTTTGCTTCATCGCAGCCAGCCACATCAGCAAATGTAACCGTGTTGCTATTTTCATCAATCAGGCGCGCTTTTGATTTTCCGAAAGAAAAAGCTCCGCCTTTGCCACCACCCTGCATTT
>CAZHWF010000005.1:0-8313 GCA_964536365.1 uncultured Polynucleobacter sp. | reverse complement strand
AACCAAAAACCAATAATTAAGAGTGTTGGCCCAAGATAGTAAAGAGCAGAAACCAACATATTCGGCTCGTCATCCGCTTTGCCAGTTACTTGGACACCGTACTTCATTAGGTCGCCAACCATCCAGATATCCCCTGGAGAGATGATGGAGTATTTATTGCCATCAGCAGGCGTCACCTGCAAAGTACGACCTTGAACATCAACACGTTTTACTTTGCCAGCTTTGGCATCGTCCATGAATTGGGAATATGTGACCTGAGTTTGGTCCTTGGGCTTATCGAACTGCTTAAAAACAGTAAAAAGCACCAAGCCCACAATGAGCCACACACCGATTTTTTGAAACATATTGCTGTTCAAAATGAGTCCTTTTCTGGATAAATCCAGGAGTTAAAGCGAATCGCTACCTAAGTATTTGATTCTACTACCACCCTTTTTCAAGAGCTAATGGCATATTTATTTAATAAACCCCCTACATATTGAGGGTTATTAACTTTATTTCAGGCTTATTTTGGCGGTTTTAGGTTTCTGCCCAAGAGAAAAATCTCTGAGGATCGAGCCCTGGAGGCTTTGGGCTTCCTAGAGGCGACGGATTTAAAGACCCTTTTAAAAGACTCCACAATCTGACTATAGCCACTACCGTTGAAGCATTTAATGAGTAATGCCCCCTCAGGCTTTAGGTGGGCAACCGCAAAATCCAGTGCAATTTCTGCCAAGAAAGCCATCCTAGCGGCATCCGCTACGCCAACCCCAGATAAGTTTGGCGCCATATCGGACAGGACTAAATCCACCTTAGCGTCCGACCCCTTGGGAAGCAAAGCCTCAAGGGCGGCAAGACCTTCTTCTTCACGAAAATCGCCTTGAATAAAGCTAACGTCAGCAATATCTTCCATCGGCAAAATATCAATGGCAATAATCTGCCCGTCTGGTTTGCCAGACTCGATTTTGGGATTATTTTTGCCAAGCTCAGTCAAGCGATTGCGAGCATACTGAGACCAACTTCCAGGCGAACTTCCGAGATCGACGATTGTCATGCCTGCTTTAATGAGATGATCTTGCTCATCAATTTCACTTAGCTTATAGACGGCTCTGGCGCGATAGCCATCTTTTTGGGCCATCTTTACATACGGATCTGTTAAGTGATCCTGCAACCAACTTTTATTAAATTTATTCTTTGCCACAACTTACCCACTTTCGCCCTCCATTTTCCTGATTTCCAGCTAGTAAAGCAAAAGGAATTAAAGAAAAATGACTCAATTCAAGTGTTTAGAGGGATTCTGGCAATCAATGCTCTATCATCGAACCCATGACAGCACTAATTCTTACCCCTGCCCAGCGTAAATCCCTCAAAGCCGATGCACATGACTTAAGTCCTGTTGTGATGGTTGGGGGCGATGGGCTTACTCCTGCCCTAATCAAAGAGGCAAAATCAGCCATTGGACATCATGGCTTAATTAAAATTCGTGTTTTTGGCGATGATCGCGAAGCTCGTATTGCCATCTATGAAGAGCTTTGTGACAAGCTGGACGCCGCTCCAGTGCAACATATCGGTAAATTACTTGTTTTGTGGAAACCGAAGGATGTTGTTGAAGAAGCCTTCACTAATTTAGGTCGGTCTAGTAAACAAACCAAGAAATCTTTGCAAGCCCCACGAACAAAACGTCAGCCAAATAGAGGCGCAGGTAAAGCTGGCGTACGCACAAGCACCTCTGAAAGATCTGATCGTCGCTCCGCTTCTAACAATTCACCATTTGCGCGTGCTGCAGCGGTAAAAACCGCTACTCCAAAGAAAAGAGTATTGCGCTCAGAGGCTGCCGAATCAAAAATTGGGTGGTCTTCACCCGGATACAGAAAAGCAGTTGCTGCACCAGCGCCAATCAAAAAACGCAAAGTCAGAATGAGTAGTAATAAGAAAAAATCACTGGGATCTTAATGGTCAAAATACAAGCAAACAAAGAGAACGCCGCTAGTCGGCGTTTTTTGTTGCGAGCCAAACCAAGACTAGACCGAATAAAACTTGAGTCATAAATAAAATGCTGGAGATACCATGCAACCTAGCGAACAAGGTAGCGTGAGTTGTTTCTTTAACCGATAAGCCTAGCAATAATGCCTGGTCTCGAAGAGAATTCATCCAAGGAATGAGAATAAAAGCTGCTCCAACCGCACAAGCTAACATCATGAGCAATATCCAGCGTATTAAACGATAAGCTGCTAGATCATGACGAACAAAATAATTGGCCATCACCATTAACGCTGCGCTAATACCAACGCTAGAAAACGCCGTGAACTTAAATAATTTCGCAGCAACCATTCCAGCAATCTGGCGGTCACCCAAGGTGGAGAAAAGCACTGGAACAACAAAGAATCCAATCGAAATTAATCCACCAACCCAGAGTCCTGAAATCAGACTAAACACTCTCCGGGGTCGCGAATGAAGCGGTGAGTACATCAACCGAATTAAATATAGCGAACTGCCAAGATTTCGACTTCGCGGTTTCCGCCAGGAGCTTGAACGGAAACAACATCGCCCTCTTCTTTGCTTATCAGTGCGCGAGCAATTGGGGAGCTAATTGAGATTTTATTGGCAGCAATGTCAGCCTCATCATCACCAACAATTTGATAGGTGAACTTAGTGCCATCTTCAAGGTCTTCCAAATCAACAGTGGCGCCAAAAACTACGCGACCAGTTACATCAAGTGCAGCTGGATCGATGATTTGAGCGGCTGAAAGTTTGCCTTCTAACTCTTGAATACGGCCTTCGATAAAACCTTGCTTTTCTTTAGCGGCGTCGTATTCAGCATTTTCTGACAAATCGCCTTGTGCACGCGCTTCAGAAATGGCAACAATGACCGCAGGGCGCTCAATATGCTTAAGGCGGTGCAGCTCCTCTTTGAGGAGTTCTGCGCCACGTTTGGTGATTGGAATTGTGCTCATGCTACTAACCTAAATTGAATTCTTGCGCAAAATTACGCATACAAAACTTAATTTTAGATTAAATAAGCGCCCGATGTAAGTTTTGTAATGAATAGACCTCGAGGGATTCCTGCTTGCCATTTTGCGATGCCAGCAAACCATCCATCACAGCTCGTGCAGCGCTAATCGTAGTGTAATAAGTTACACCGTTGGCTTGAGCGCTCGTGCGAATAGATCTAGAGTCGGCAATTGCGGTCCTGGTTTCATCAACAGTAGTGAAGACAAGGGAAATCTCCCCATTTTTGATGAAATCAACAATATGAGGGCGTCCATCCTTAACTTTGTTGACAACTCTCACGGGCAGCCCTGCTCCTTCAATTGCCGCCGCAGTGCCTTTGGTAGCCACCATAGGGAAGCCCAATTGATGCAACAACTTAGCAACCTCAAGAGCTCTTGGTTTATCGCTATCTTTAACCGTTAGGAGGACGGTGCCGCTCTTAGGCAATTTGATGCCAGCACCCAATTGGGATTTGAATAAGGCCTCACCAAATGTCTTACCTACGCCCATAACTTCACCGGTGGAGCGCATTTCTGGCCCAAGAATCGGATCGATACCTGGGAACTTATTGAATGGGAATACTGCTTCTTTAACAGAGAAATAAGGTGGCTTCACTTCAGTTGTAATACCCTGCTGGCCCAATGATTGACCAACCATGCATCGAGCTGCAATCTTTGCTAACTGTAAGCCCGTAGCCTTTGATACAAATGGTACTGTGCGAGATGCACGTGGGTTTACTTCCAATACGTAGATCACATCCTTGCCATCTACGTTCTGAATGGCAAACTGCACATTCATCAAGCCAACAACATTTAAACCTTTAGCCATTGCGGCAGTTTGGCGCTTAATCTCCTGCACGGTAGCATCTGATAATGAGTACGGCGGCAATGAGCAAGCGGAATCGCCTGAATGAACACCAGCCTGCTCGATATGCTCCATGACGCCCCCAATGAATACATTGGAGCCGTCGCTGATGCAGTCGACATCGCACTCAATGGCATCATTTAAGAAGCGATCGAGCAATACTGGGGAGTCATGAGAGACCTTTACAGCTTCGCGCATATAGCGCTCAAGATCTCGTCCATCATGAACAATTTCCATGGCCCGACCACCTAACACATATGATGGACGAACCACCAATGGGTAACCAATCTCTTGGGCTAGCTTTAACGCCTCCTCTTCGGTGCGAGCAGTGCGATTTGGTGGTTGACGCAAATCTAGGTCATGCAATAGTTTTTGGAATCGTTCGCGATCTTCCGCAGCATCAATCATGTCTGGCGATGTGCCGATGATGGGAACGCCATTTCGCTCAAGATCTAGAGCCAATTTCAATGGAGTTTGACCGCCATATTGAACGATGACACCTTTTGGTTTTTCTTTAGCAACGATCTCAAGAACATCTTCCAGCGTTAATGGCTCGAAATACAAGCGATCAGACGTGTCATAGTCGGTAGAGACCGTTTCCGGATTGCAGTTCACCATGATGGTCTCGTAACCATCATCACGCATAGCTAAAGCGGCATGTACGCAACAGTAATCAAACTCAATACCTTGTCCAATACGGTTCGGGCCTCCGCCCAATACCATAATCTTTTCTTTATTTGTTGGGCGTGATTCGCATTCACCATGCTCAGCCTCATATGTTGAATACATATAAGCGGTGTTTGTTGAAAACTCGGCCGCGCAAGTGTCAACCCGCTTGTAAACGGGGGTTACCTTTAAGCGATGACGCGCAGCGCGAACTGATGCTGCATCTACGCCAAGCAATTTGGCTAAACGACGATCTGAAAAGCCCTTTTGTTTTACGAAGCGCAATTCTGGAGCAGATAGGCTATCAATTTTGCGCTGCTTTAATTCAGATTCGATCGTAATGAGTTCTTCAATTTGTTCGAGGAACCATGGATCTACTTTAGTTTCCGCATAAATCTCATCAAGACCCATTCCCATGCGGAATGCATCAGCCAAATACCAGATACGATCAGGTCCAGGCTCGTTAATTTCATTAATGATGTCGTCTAGATCGGTTGAAACTTCATCCAGACCATCAACCCCAACCTCTAAACCACGTAAAGCCTTTTGGAATGACTCTTGGAAAGTGCGGCCAATAGCCATCACTTCGCCTACCGACTTCATCTGCGTGGTTAATCGTGAATCCGCTTGCGGGAATTTCTCAAAAGCAAAACGCGGAATCTTGGTTACTACATAATCGATTGAAGGCTCAAATGATGCAGGCGTTGCCCCACCAGTAATGTCATTCTTTAGTTCGTCTAATGTGTAACCAACAGCAAGCTTAGCTGCAATTTTCGCAATGGGAAAACCAGTTGCCTTGGAAGCCAATGCTGATGAACGCGATACGCGTGGGTTCATCTCAATCACGATCATGCGACCATCAACTGGATTAATGGAGAACTGGACGTTAGAGCCGCCAGTATCGACACCAATTTCTCTGAGAACAGCAATCGATGCGTTACGCATGATTTGATATTCTTTATCAGTCAGAGTTTGCGCTGGTGCAACCGTAATTGAATCTCCAGTATGCACACCCATTGGGTCTAAGTTTTCGATTGAGCAAACGATAATGCAATTGTCATTGCGATCGCGTACAACCTCCATCTCGAATTCTTTCCAACCCAAGAGCGACTCTTCAATTAAAAGTTCGCGTGTTGGTGATAAATCAAGACCTCGTTTACAAATTTCTTCAAATTCTTCGCGGTTATACGCAATACCACCACCGGATCCACCCATCGTGAATGAAGGACGAATGACAACCGGGAAACCAGTACTGCCTGTTTGTTTTTGAATACGTTGCTGAACTTCATGCGCCTCATCCATCGAATGCGCAATACCGGACTTTGCAGAGCCAAGACCAATTTTGGTCATTGCCTCTTTAAATTTCTGACGATCTTCTGCTTTATCGATGGCTTCAGGTGAGGCGCCAATCAGTTCGCAACCATACTTTTCCAGTACGCCATGACGATGCAAATCTAAGGCGCAATTAAGCGCGGTTTGACCACCCATCGTTGGCAAAATCGCATCTGGCTTTTCTGCGGCAATAATGCGTTCAACCACTTCCCAGGTAATAGGCTCAATGTATGTCACATCAGCCATCTCTGGATCAGTCATGATGGTTGCGGGATTGCTATTGACCAAGATAACTTTGTAACCTTCGTCACGCAATGCTTTGCAAGCCTGCGCCCCAGAATAATCAAATTCGCAAGCCTGACCAATCACAATTGGGCCGGCACCAATAATTAGGATGCTCTTAATATCGCTACGCTTAGGCATTATTTGCCCTCCTTCTTGCTGGCAGCATTCATGAGCTCCACAAAACGATCAAATAAATAGGCAATGTCATGAGGTCCAGGCGAGGCCTCAGGATGTCCTTGGAAACACAGTGCCGGCTTATCCTTCCAAGCCAAACCTTGTAAAGAACCATCAAACAAAGAAACATGAGTTACACAAATATTGTCTGGCAATGTATTGGCATCAACTGCAAAACCATGGTTCTGAGAAGTAATTGCCACACGACCAGTATCCAAATCTTTCACTGGGTGGTTTGCGCCATGGTGACCAAACTTCATCTTCAACGTTTTTGCACCAGCAGCAAGACCCATAATTTGATGGCCTAAGCAGATACCAAAAGTTGGAACACCTTTTTCAATGATTTCTTTTGCAGCAGTAATTGCGTAATCACATGGACCGGGATCTCCAGGGCCATTCGAAAAGAAGACGCCATCAGGATTGATGGCCAATACTTCAGCTGCACTAGTTTGTGCTGGCACTATCGTCAGTTGGCAACCACGCTCAGCAAGCATGCGAAGAATATTGCGCTTTACACCAAAGTCATAAGCAACAACTTTCTTAACTGGCTTGCTTGTATCTAGGTCTCTATATGCAGGCTTGCCATTAGGACCGTGCAGATCCCATTCAGCTTCACGCCACTCATAAGGCTTATTGGTTGTAACTACCTTAGCAAGGTCCAACCCTGACATACCTGGAAAAGCCTTGGCAAGTTCAAGAGCCTTTTTGCCTAAAGCCTCATAATCATCACCCAACTTGCCAGCAACGATTGCGCCTGATTGAGCGCCTTTGTCGCGCAAAATTCTAGTGAGCTTACGAGTATCGATTCCAGCAATTCCTAAAACACCGGCTTTAGTGAGGTAGCTATCTAGAGAGTCTTCGGAGCGGAAGTTAGATACGCGTTTTGGGAGATCTTTAATGACCAATCCCGCCGAATGGATTTGATCGGATTCTGCATCCTGAGCGTTCACGCCGACGTTACCAATGTGTGGGTAAGTCAAAGTAACAATTTGCCGTGAATAGCTAGGATCAGTAATGATCTCTTGATATCCAGTCAACGCTGTATTGAAAACAACTTCGCCGATAGTTTCGCCTGGGGCGCCAATACTGAATCCGGGAAATAAGGTGCCGTCGGCTAAGGCCAACACGGCTGGGGGAAAAGAAGGAAGCAAGGGTGACAAACCATCTCCAGTCCCTGCTCCATCCGACGCTCAAAACCCTCAAAAAGACCAACCCGAGGATGTTTTTGCGGGAGGTGAGTGTCTTTAAGCGCTAGGGTATTTAATTAGTTTCGAACCTTGCAATCATACCATTTCTGCTCGTAAACCCTTGAATATCCAGTCAAATGGGGCTTACAAAGGAAAAAAAGCCCCTCCAACCCGATGGCTGGCGGAGCTTTTAGGCCAAGAATAAGGGTTTTTAAGCCTTAGCGCTTTGCTCAATAATGGTCTTAATTTGAGCCAATACAGTCTGGTCGTCCATGGTGCTGATATCACCAGGATCGCGACCCTCGGCAACGGCCTGGAGCGCGCGGCGCACAATCTTGCCTGAACGCGTTTTTGGCAGCGCCGTGACAATGTAAACACGACCTGGGCGAGCAATAGCGCCTAGAGTTGTATCTACAGTTTTCATGCATTCCGCTTCTAAGGTAGCGGTATTTGAGGCGTCCTTAGGGATCACGAAAGCAATCGCAGCCTGACCTTTAAGCTTGTCCTCAATACCTACTACTGCTACCTCTGAAATATTGGGATGGCTAGAAATGCTCTCTTCAATTTCGCGAGTACCCAAACGATGTCCGGCAACGTTAATCACGTCATCTGTTCGACCAAGAATGAAGAAGTAACCATCCTTGTCTTTGATACCCCAGTCAAATGTCGAATAAATTAACTTGCCTGGAATAGTTTCCCAATAGGTGCTGACAAAACGCTTATCGTCACCCCAAACCGTTTGCATACAGCCTGGAGGCAATGGCCCTTCGATGGCGATAACCCCTTTTTGATCTGGACCCAACTCTTCAGATGTAGCGTCATCAAGCAACTTCATGTT
>CAZHWF010000004.1:23232-46750 GCA_964536365.1 uncultured Polynucleobacter sp. | reverse complement strand
TATGGGGTGGTTTTATTTTGACATCAGCTCTAAAAGTTCGGGCTAGGATAAAGTTGCTGGGAGATGAATTTACCGTTCTTATTTACTTTAGCCAGAACCATATCACCAGCATTCACCACTTGGCCTGTAAATGCTTGAATGTTAACGTGATGTGTAACCAATATGATCGCAGACTTCGGATTTTCGTTGAGTTGCATTTGAATTAGCGCCTCTAAATTGCGCGTTCTCTCTTTCTCCATGCTCATATCATCGAAGAAAGAACCAAGTGCTGGCGCAATAACTACTTGCCCCTTTTTTAAAAGTTTTGCCGTTTCAATGCAGCGGCACCATGGGCTACTAAAAACTTTTGCTTCAACTATGCCTTGGTTCTTGAGCCACTGACCTATAAGCTCTGCCTGCTTTTTTCCTCTCTCGCCCAGATTTCTTTGGGTAGAGCATTTATCTAGCTGGTAGCCCGTAGGGTCACCATAGCCTGGAGCGTCCGCGTGACGTATTAGCAAGACATGCTGGCCATCAGTCAAACTGCTTAAAAGATTGGCAGATGCTGTTAGAGAGAATAGGATAAGAATTGAGCTTGTAAGTAAATAAGCAAATTTCTTCATAGAGTTCTTTCCAGTGATTGGGCTTAAGATAAGACGCATATGAAACTGATCAGAAAAATAAGGCAGCTATATGAAGAAATCATCAGTTTCATTCGGGCGAACTTAAGATAAGCTAATTTGAGATTTTCATTTCTGAAATGAAGTGTGGTCTAAGAAGAGATGAATTCCCAAAAATCCTGATTCTACGTTTACAGGAAATTTTCTGAGCTTGACTTCAAGGGATTCTATTTCAGGGTATTGCATGCAAGTCCCAGATAAGCATTGTTGCGGATCAGGCGTGTGCATCATTAATGATGCTGAAAGCAGTGTTTCCGATGAAATCAAGCCTGGTTCTTAGGGGTGGTTTTAAGGCAGTTTTTAGTGGCCATATCCTCGGCAGCCTTAAACCAAGAAGGCATTTTTTCACTTCTCTTTAGTTCGGCTAGTTGTTCTGCTTTCAAGTTATTTAGTAGTTGCTTTGAAGTGCATTCGCAAAATGATCTAAATTGATCGGCAGAAATTTCTTTTACCTTCTGGTGCATGAGTACTTGTTTTGCTATACAGCTATCTACATAGCTAGGCTGGACAGTTTGATTCTCATTGGCCTGAGCATAACTAAATGCTAATAATGAAAGTGTAGTAAAGCTAGTCAATACAATTTTTAGAGTTTTCATGACATAGATGCCAATATGTAAATAAAAACAATAAGTTGAAAAAAATTAATGGCAACACTAATCCAATTTAAGATATGAAGACGTTTAGTTTGTCCCTGATCTTTTGCTTCATTAATTTTTTTCATCAGATAGCCAAGGTTATAAGCAAATAGCAAGGCGCAAATTGCCAGCAACACTTTACTGACACCATCTGAGGCCGTAAAAATACTCGCAACGGTAATTAATCCAAGCGTTGCATAGTATTTAGGAAAGAAGCTCTTAACATAGACGCTAGACCATTCCAATGGAAGTACTTTAAATACGGTTGGAGCTACGATAATCGTAAAGTAAAGCATGATAGCAACCATGCCAGAGAGTAAATAAGCTGTAATCATGAAGTTTTCCTATAAATATTACCCATAGATTCTACGTAGTGAGTGCGCGGCTACCCCATCTTTTAGTGCTTCACGCACCGGCATGGCAACCAGGTTAATGCTTCTTTGAACTAATAAACGCTCCAAATAGGTTGGCATTGGTTTTTCTATTATCGGATAAACCCAATCGGGAAGGTTCAAAAAGCCTGCGCGGCTAATTAATCTTATAAATGGCTTTGCGCTTAGGCTGCTGGGAAAGTGTTCTAGCAAATTAATAATGCTTCTTGCTCGATCGCCAAAGTAAAGTTCAGGAATGTAGATTTTGATAGCGCTATCAGTCTCTCGATATGTGGCCGGAATATTAGCTGCGCCCATACGCTTAGCAAGAGATTGCATTTCAAGAAAGTATTGGTCTTTTTCGTTTGCGCTTAACTTCTCCCTTCGGTAAACCTCATAAGAACTCATAAAGCTACGTGTTTCCGTAAGATGAACCCATGACAGTAAATGCGGATCTGTCGCGGAATAAGGTTTGCCAAATTCATCAAGGCCGGTGATCTTGGCGTGAATGTGATTAACTTTCTTAATGACATTATTCGCCATATCCGTAGGTCCGTATGTTGTGGCAGCTATAAAAAATGCCGTTCTGCCTAGCCGACCTTTTAAATCTTCTCTAAACGATGAATGATCCCAAACGCCAGCTAGCGCTTGCGGGTGAAGTGCTTGCATAATTAATGAGCTGATGCCGCCAATCATCATAGAAATAAAGTCTGAATGAACTTTCCATGCTATTGAGTCTGGCCCAAACAACCCAAGGTCCCCCTTTGGAGTGAGAAAGGCAACAGGGGGTCCGTTACCACCCACCATCTCTCTAATCGTTTTGCGAATCAGCTCATCTATCATGAAATTAATGCATCATTTGATTTCTTAAATCATCATCTTCAATAATTTCCGTAATGAGATCTAGCCTGATTCTGGGATTCGTTTGCGCCAAAAGATGATTTTTTTGGGCAAGTGATATTGGTAAAAGTTCTGCTAGACGATTAGAGACCCACCCACAATCATCGGTCATAAATGGTTTCCTAAAAGGGGTTTCCCCTAGAAAATCTTCGCTTTGAATGACTGAAATAATCTCATCGAGTAAATTGGCAACAGCTTGATGTTCTCGGGGAATGGGCATCAGAGGATCTTTTTCTAGGAGCTCTACCTCTCCAATCCAAAGGCCATTCACTTCTTGTGTGCAATGAATCAGTCTGAATCGTTGCGTGCCAAATGACTTTGTCATATAAAGGGCGGGCTGAACAGGGTCAAATTCTTCAATTTGGGCTAGCGTACCAATCTGAGAAAAATTTAGAGATATATCGCCTTGAATAGGCTCAGTATCCTTAATAATGCTGACAATACCGAACTGGGTCTTATCTCGCAGGCACTGCTTAATCATATCCAAATAGCGAGCCTCGAAAATTTTTAAAGCTATCACCCCGTCGGGAAAAAGTACGGTGCCCAGCGGAAACAAGGGAATTTTGCGAATAGCAGAGTTTGAATTGGCCATGCTTTTAATGTAATGGTTTTATTTCATATTTGCTGTTGCCCAATGTAGGCATAATTTTTTAAGGTATCGCCCCTCAAGCAAGCGCTAAACTGGATTTGGGTTTACATTAGCAGGCTGATGCTTAAAGATTTATATAATTCAAAAATTGCGTATCAAGGTTGCCCGCACAATTCTGGGAAAGTATTGCCCTTGTTATCAAATGGGTTATCACATTATGGTTGAATTTCAGCAGCGAAGTACTGAACAATTGGCTAAGGCTGAAGAGCGAAAAAAGTCTAACCGGCCTTCTTGATTGGCTTTTGAAGATGGCAAAAAAACGTTGGCAAATGCGTAGAAATTGCGCTTTATCTCCAAAACAGCTATTACAGTTTTACATCGCCTTAGTTTGTCTATCTTTGCTAGTTGCAACAGGCTTTTTTCTTGCGGGAGTTTGGATGATCCCGCTTTTTACAGCCCTTGAGCTTACTGCTGTCACGCTTGGCTTTTTGATCTACTGTAGACATGCTCTAGACAGCGAAACCATTGAAATTGACGGAACCCATTTGTTAGTAAGAAAATTCATTGGCTATAAAGAATCTCTTTATAAATTTAATACTCAGTGGGCTAGAATAGAACAGCCCCTCGATGGATCAAAGACCTTCTTTTTGAGTCAATCCAATCTGCGCGTTGAATTGGGCCAATTTATAAGACCAGAGCAGCAGCTTGCCTTAATTCGCCAATTAAAAGCATACTTAGGCTGATTGAGTGTTAGTCATTCTCCAGGCAATAATCATTCCTAGAATAATTTGCGCAAAGAGCGATGAAAATGTGAGCCAATTCAGTATTGAATAGTAGTTGGTTAATGAGGATAGCATTACAGTCATGCCGTCTTGAAGCGCAATCTCTCTTAGATAATCCATGCGGGGTATCAGCAAGAAGTTGGATAAAGCAGTGCTGAGTATCAGGATGAGTGATGGAAAACGTACGCCTTTTAGTGCCAAGACCCCGTGTTTTATTAAGATGTTGCTAAGGCTCAATATGTCAAAAGAAGATCTTGCAAGATAGTATGAAATTTGCTTAATGATCAAATGAGTCTGCATCTCTGCAGCCTGATTGTCTTTGCGAGTCATCTGCAGAGGTGCGCCTCGCTCAAAAAAGACCCTATTTTTGGCTCGCATTGACTGCAGTCAAGCATATTTCAGCCCTAGCTTTCTATGATCTGCTAAAAAGAGTAAAAAGGTAAAAAGTACACATGGATTTCGAAATACCAGAATCCTTGGCCAATGGGCTACTTGGAGTGATCGATGAGAGTTCGCTGCTTGCTAGGCGGCTGAAGGAGTACGATCTCTCCAGGGGTAAACGAGTGGTGCCCAGCCACCTTTTCGACGCCACCTCACTGAATGCACTCTATGACTTGTGCCGTACGGCCAACGAGCGTGAGTTGATGTTTCAAATGTTGGCGCTGGATAATATCCATGCTTCGCCAGCTGCTCGAAAAATCCCTAGCTTGGAACATCTGATCCCTGGTCTGATCGCTTGGCTGTCGCGTGACATGATCGATGGGTGGCTTTATAAGCTCGGCAAAGATGGTGTGTTGTTGCCCTGGCTGGTCCATTCTATGCGTTATGTGCAGCCCGTCGATGGTGCTGCTTACGTCATCATCGGTCTTCTGGCTAATACCTTGCAGGCAGCAGAACGGGGGGTTGTTACCGATCCGAGGCTAAGGCGCACAGGCATGACCAACAGTATCACTTTTTATGCTGAGGATATTGTCGATCGTACGATTCCCGAATTGATGACGGGTTATGGTTACTTCAAAGAATGCGCGGAATTCAAAAACGAATATGAGACACACTTAAAACGTTTTATGCAGATGCAGCCGAAGTTTGGCGCACAGTTTACTGTTTCTGGCACAGTCTGGATGTCAAGCGAAGGGCCTCGCCCACAACTCGAATGCATGCGGCTGCAGCCCAGTACAACGGCCCGCTGCGTCAATGACGAAGAGCTGCTGGAGCGTCACTTTGATACCACTGCCGACGCGACCTTCTGGCGCGGAATCGGTATAAGCGAGGGTTTTGAACGGATTCCTCAGCATTGCTATTTACATCTATTCCACCTGGATTACCACAGCAACATATGGGTGCATGTACAAAATGTTCAGGCTTATCATTACAAGCCAGAATTGCGTGACAAGCTGGTTTTGCCTCCTGCTCATCGCGACCTGATTGATATCTTGACCGCTGATCGTAACTTCCTTATGGAGGACATTGTCGAAGGTAAGTCGGGCGGAACAACCATCCTATGCAAAGGCGCCCCTGGCCTAGGTAAGACGCTGACAGCAGAGGTCTATGCCGAGGTCGTCGAGAAACCACTATACCGCGTACATTCTGGTCAACTTGGCGTGACGGCGAGCTCAGTGGAGGCTAACCTTTCGAAAATCCTGCGGCGCGCGGCGCGCTGGGATTCTGTGCTGTTGCTCGACGAGGCTGACGTGTACATTCGTCGCCGCGACAACGATCTGCAGCACAACGCCATCGTGGCTGAGTTTCTGCGTACCCTCGAGTACTTCAATGGCTTGCTGTTCATGACCACCAACCGCGTAGCCGACATTGATGACGCCGTCTTGTCGCGCTGCATCGCCATCATTCAGTTCGAGACGCCCACACAAGTACAGGCCAAACAATTATGGAAATCGCTAGCGCAGCAGTTCAACACCGAACTGCCCGACGACCTAGTTGAGAGGTTGACAATAACCTACGCATCTGCCAGCGGCCGCGACATCAAGGAGTTACTCAAGCTGACACTCAAGTTTTGTAAGGGTAGGAATTTGTTGCTTAGCGAGGAAGCCTTTGATCAGTGTGCGGCTTTTCGCAGCATCGGTAAGCCCGTTGAGGATGGCAATGTTTGACACGTCTCTCCTGGGGGATTCGCTGCTGGGCCGGCTCAGTTTTCGACCTGGCACAGTACCTGACAAGCAAGTCTTACCCCCTGGTCGTCACGACCTGGGTATTGCTAGCGAGCGCGACGCTGTATTGATCGTGCCGGACGGCCTGCAGCCTGGAGTTCCAGTCGCTTTGCTCGTGATGTTTCATGGTGCCGGTGGTAGCGCAGACAAGGTTCTACCATTTCTGATTGACCATGCTTGTCAGCAAGGCTTTTTACTTTTGTTGCCACAGTCTCAGTTTCCGACTTGGGACATAGTCGTAGGTGGTAACGGCCCAGACCTAGAGCGGCTGGATAAAGCATTACACGAAGTGGCATCACGTTTTTCTATCGATCCATCCCACTTAGGATTTGCTGGGTTTTCAGACGGAGGCAGCTATGCGCTGTCAGTAGGCATTACAAATGGCGATGTCGCTAGTCACGTGATTGTATTCTCTGCAGGCTTTATGTCAGTCCTTCAGCAAAATGGTTCACCCCTCATCTTCATTGCCCACGGTTTGGAAGACGAGCAACTGCCAATTGAAACTAGTGCGCGTCCTCACGTAGCCAAACTTAAGGCCGCAGGATATGACGTAACCTCTTTGGAATTTAGAGGTCCGCACCACATCGAGCCGCCAGTGGTTGCGTTGGCAATAGATTTCTTCCTGAAGCCGACGGCGCAGGCGTAATGGGCTGCGCTTAAAACGCAGAAATTCGCATGGACCGACAAACGGCACTCAGAAGGGTGGCGATATTGTCAAAAGTCTTGTGTGCTGTTGGCATAACACCATTTTTAGACTGCGGTAGGGCTTAGTTTTTCTTAATGGATTCACTACAGTCCAAAATGCTATGTTTTGGAAACTTCCCGACATTCGCCTTTTGTAAGGACTGTACGCAATCTGATATTGAGTATCTCAATTTAATTGAAGCGGTTTGACTCACTTATTTTCTCCTTTCTCTTTATTTAAAGGTGACGAGGTATGGATGGCTCAAATCCTTTGAGCCATCCAAGCTTCTTTATGCTGCTTCTTTGATTTCTTCAATAACCAGTTTTGAATTGCCGCCAATCATAATCTTGCGCGGTAGTTTTTCTTCGGGAATGACATTCTCCAGCTTAATGATGAGAAGACCATTCTCGATGTCCGCAGAGCGAACAATCACTGTTTCAGCCAAGGTGAAATCGTGACTAAAGTCTCGATTGGCAATTCCTTTGTGGAGATATTCACCAGCCTGCTCCGCTTTGACTTTGCCTACAACAGTAAGCTTATTTCCTTCGGCAGTAATATCAATTTCATCATTTTTAAAGCCTGCTACCGCAATCTCAATCGTGTAGTCGCGCTCATTTTTTTTAATAATGTTGTATGGAGGGTAGCTTTGCGCTTTGCTGAGCGTATCTCCAGTATTCATTTCCTCAATCGCATCAATTAGGCGATCAAAACCAACAGAGCTTAGTAAAACATTTCTGCCAAATGGATAAGACATCGTTTTCTCCTTAAATTTAAGCAAGTTCACAATTTCCTAGACCCCGAAGGCATCCAGTTAAAACTTATTTAAGGATCAGTTTTTTGAATTTCAAGGGGCTTGAAATTGGATTTATCTGCCCATAGATAAAGGGTTGATGGCAAAAATTCCACGCTTACATCGGGGTTAATTTTTGCCGTCATATTTAAGAAATTTGATGACCTACTGATTTAATGGAGAAATAAAATGCTCGAGGCTGACCATTTAGAGCTCCAGGAAAATAACCAGGAGCCCATTACTAGACCTAAGCTAAAGCGCTTGATTCTGGAATATCTGCAAAATAGAAGTCGGAAGGAAATTCTATCGGAAGAGCCTTGTGATGAGGGGCCCCACGCCCCAGAATAGATGCACGAGGGCAGCTTGGGGACTTGAAATTGCTAAAAATACCCCAAAATATAGTCAATTATTTTTATGGGAAATACAAATGACAGTTGCTAGTAAAGAAACTCTTGGCTTTCAGGCGGAAGTAAAGCAGCTTTTGCAGTTAATGATCCACTCTTTATATTCCAATAAAGAAATTTTTCTGAGAGAGCTCATCTCAAATGCTTCAGATGCTGCTGATAAGTTGCGCTTCGAGGGAATCGCTCATCCCGACTGGTATGAGAGCGATCCAGAGCTCAAAATTAAAGTGGAGTTTGATAAAGCGTCCAGAACGGTAACTATTTCAGATAACGGTATTGGCATGAGTCGAGAGGAGGTCATCAATAATCTTGGGACTATCGCTCGATCTGGCACTAAAGAGTTCTTTTCAAAACTGTCTGGAGACCAGCAGAAAGACGCCGCTTTAATTGGTCAGTTCGGTGTAGGTTTTTATTCCGCTTTTATTGTTGCCGATAGGATTGCCGTTGAAACGCGTCGCGCAGGCCTGCCTGCTTCTGATGGGGTTCGTTGGGAGTCGGATGGTTCTGGCGAATTTACTATTGAAACAATAGATCGGCCTCAGCGTGGCACCTCAATTACCCTGCATTTACGTGAGGGGGAGGATGATTTCCTCAATAGTTACCAGCTCAAATCGATTATTCGCAAGTACTCCGATCATATCTCGTTGCCAATTCAGATGCGCAAAGAAGAGTGGGATTCGGATAAAAAAGAACAAGTGATGAAAGATGAGTTAGAAAGTATTAATCAATCATCCGCTTTATGGGCTCGTACAAAATCAGAAATTACTGAAGAGCAGTACAACGAGTTCTACAAACATCTTTCACATGACTACGAAAACCCGCTATGCTTCTCATTAAATCGTGTAGAGGGCCGAAGTGAGTTTACCCAACTACTTTATGTTCCATCTCGTGCACCATTTGATCTATGGGATCGCAATAAGCGTGGTGGTATTAAGCTCTATGTGAAGCGAATATTCATTATGGATGATGCTGAAAAGCTTATGCCAATGTATCTGCGTTTTGTCACGGGGGTAATCGATTCAGCGGATTTGCCTTTGAACGTTTCCCGTGAAATCTTGCAAGAGTCGCGTGATATCAAAGTTATTCGTGAAAGCTCTACTAAGCGTGTTCTGAGTATGCTGGAGGAGCTTGCTAATAGCGATGATGATGCAAAGAAAGAAAAATATCGCACATTCTGGACTCAGTTTGGTCAAGTTCTCAAAGAAGGTGTTGGTGAAGATCAGGCTAATCAGCAGCGCATTCTGAAACTCTTGCGTTTTGCAAGTACGAATACAGATTCTCCGGAGCAGACTGTGTCATTGGTTGAGTATGTCTCTCGCATGAGAGAGGGTCAGGACAAAATCTATTACGTCACTGGCGATTCATTTAATGCGGCGAAAAATAGTCCACACCTGGAGATTTTCCGTAAAAAGGGTGTTGAGGTTCTTTTGCTCTCTGATCGTGTGGATGAGTGGATGCTCTCATTTATTAGTGAATTTGATGGCAAACAATTGGCATCGGTTGCCAAGGGCGGATTGGATTTGGGAGGCCTTAGCGACGAAAAGGAAAAGAAAGAGCACGAACAAACCGAGAAGCAGTTTAAAGATTTGGTTGATCGCATGAAGAAGGTCCTGGAGGATAAAGTAAAAGATGTGCGCGTCACATTCCGCTTAACCGATTCTCCCGCTTGTTTAATTGCTGATGAGAATGAACTTTCGGGTAACTTATTGCGAATGCTAAAAGCTGCGGGTCAAAATACTCCTGATATGAAGCCCATCCTTGAGATTAATCCAGAGCATCCTTTGTTATCAAAACTGAAAGGTGACGATAAACAATTTGATGATTGGGCTAATCTCTTATTTGACCAAGCCCTACTGGCCGAGGGTGGTCAGCTTAATGACCCTGCAAGTTTTGTAAAGCGGATGAATCAGTTGCTATTAAATTAAACTTCGATTGGTCGTCTCTATTGCGGGTGTCGTATAACGGCTATTACCCTAGCTTCCCAAGCTAGAGACGAGGGTTCGACTCCCTTCACCCGCTCCAATGCTTTTATAAGGGTTACTTAAGGCAATGGAGACTTCCGATTGCTTAATCGCTTTACGGTTAAGATGGCAAAAAGTTTAATATTTTTTAGCGGCTGGAGTCTGCAATAGATATTCGTTATCTCCAAAGTTTTGTAACTGTTGTTGACTTAGGGTCAATGGCGGAGGCTGCTCGCCGCCTGGATTTAACCCCAGCCGCAGTTGCTGCACGAATTCATGCTTTGGAGGAGCAGCTAGGAATTTCCTTAATCAAGAGAGCGGGACGTTCAGTAAAGCCAACAGAAGCTGGAATGAAAATTCTAGAAAGATCCAAAGCAGTATTGCGGGATATTAGGGATCTGCAAGCGGTGGCTGGAGATGGGGTGGCGTTAGGCGAATTTCGTCTTGGTGTTTTTGTTTCGGCAATGACGAGTATTTTGCCGCCCGTCCTAAAGAGGCTGTATGAAAAACATCCTGAATTAAAAATTTTTGTTACACCGGGAAGTTCTATTGAATTGTGTCGCAAAGTTGGTGCTGGCGAGCTAGATGCTGCGATTGTGATTGAGCCCCAATTTTCAATTGCGAAAGGTTCTGAGTGGGATGTTTTATTCAAAGAGCCGCTTGTCGTCGTCGTTCCTAAAAGATTGGCCAATGCCAAAGATGCGCATGAATTGCTTCGTACTGAGCCATTTATTCGATATGACAGATCCGTTCTTGGAGGGCAGTTAGCCGATCGCTATTTAAGGGATAACAATATTCATCCTAAAGAGCGAATAGAAATTGACGGAATTACGGCGATTGCTTCTTTGGTTGAGCAAGACCTTGGTATTTCCCTTATTCCCGATTGGACCCCATTATGGCGATCTGGAATGCCAATTGCAAAAATTTCGCTACCTAAGCGGGCACCCTTAAGGCAGGTTGGATTAATTTGGGGAACGCACGGCCCCAGAGCATCTCTTGCCCACGCTTTCTTGGAGGAGGCTAGGGTGGTTTACGAGGTCACCACAGCTAAGAAGGGTGAAAAAAATCCCAAATCCTCAAAATAGCGTTTTGAACGACTAATCTTGAATTAAACGATAATATTTTTATTGTTTAAATATCTAAAAAGTTACTTTTATTAAACTCATTTTTTTGCCAAACTCACACAACTTTTACTAATAAATGTTTGTCTTGGAAGGGAAGAGTGATGACTACTTGTTATAGCAAGCTATTGCGATCAATTGTTTGTATCTTAGTTGCATTAGGTATTGGATCCACAGCGTACGCTGCATACCCAGACCGTCCAATTAAATTAATTGTTCCTTATCCACCTGGTGGGGCTACTGACGTAATTGGCCGCATTCTCGCAAAAAATCTTGGCGATGCCCTCGGGCAGCAGGTGGTTGTTGATAACCGCGGGGGAGCTGGCGGAAATATTGGGGCTGAAGCGGTTGCCAAATCTACACCGGATGGATACACCTTGCTTATGGGTGCCGTTACATCGCATTCAACCATGGCAACTCTTGAAAAAGGCAAACTTCGTTATGACCTGCTTAAAGATTTCACGCCAGTCATGATCGTTGGTTCAGTTCCGCTAGTGGTTGTTGTAAATCCAAACGTACCTGTAAGAACATTAAAAGGACTGGTTGATTACGCAAAAGCAAATCCAGATAAATTAAATTACGCATCTTCTGGAGCTGGTGCTCCTCAACGTATGGCAGCGGAGATTTTTCAAAAGGAAGCGCAGGTAAAAATTACCCATGTTCCATATAAAGGCAGTGGCCCAGCGATGACAGATTTGGTTGCTGGCCAAGTGAACATGATGGTCGAAACTGTACCGGCAGCTTTACCATTTATTACGGCTGGTCAGTTACGCCCTTTAGCGGTTACAACCTCAAAACGTATCTCCATGTTGCCTGATGTTCCAACCGCAGCGGAGTCAGGTATGCCTGCCTTAGAAGTTAGCTCTACATTTGGGGTGCTCGCCCCAGTCGGAACACCTTCAGCAATTATTGATCAACTTAATGCGGCAATAGCTAAATTGCTGGTTAATCCAGATGTTAAAGAAGCATTTTTAAAGCAGGGCGTCTATGCGGCAACACCAACTAAGCCAGCACAGTCGGCGCAATTGCTTGCTAATGAAGTTAAGCGCTGGGAAAAGGTAATTACCGAGGCCGGCATTAAGACGGATTGAGTTCTTATTTAAATCGAATGTTTGTGATGACAGATAAAAAACAAAAAGATGTTACTGAAAGTGGTCTACGTAAAGGCCTCACGAGTTATGGAGATAAAGGCTTCTCTTTGTTTCTGCGTAAAGCATTTATTAAGGGTGCCGGCTATACAAATAGTGCGCTAGATCGACCCGTCATTGGCATCATCAATACAGGCAGTTCCTACAACCCTTGTCACGGCAACATGCCACAACTCATTGAGGCGGTGAAGCGCGGTGTGATGCTTGCTGGTGGCCTGCCAATGGACTTTCCGACGATTTCCATTCATGAAAGTTTTGCTGCGCCTACGAGTATGTACTTGCGCAACCTGATGTCGATGGATACTGAAGAGATGTTGCGCGCACAGCCGATGGATGCGGTTGTCATGATTGGTGGTTGCGATAAAACGGTGCCAGCGCAAATGATGGGTGCCGCCTCTGCTGGCTTACCTGCTATTCAACTCATTACAGGATCAATGTTGACTGGCTCGCACCGCAGTGAGCGGGTTGGCGCTTGTACAGATTGTCGCCGTTATTGGGGCAAGTTCCGCGCTGGTGAGATTGATGAAGTTGAAAAGGATGAGGTAAATGAGCAGTTGGTAGCCAGCGTTGGCACTTGCTCAGTGATGGGAACTGCCAGCACGATGGCTTGTATTTCTGAGGCGCTCGGTATGACTGTGCCTGGCGGTGCGTCACCACCTGCTGTGACAGCGGATCGCATTCGAATTGCCGAAGAAACCGGGGCTAGGGCCGTGCAAATGGCCAAAGACGGTTTGACTATTGACAAGATTTTGACGGCAGATGCCTTTGAGAACGCCATGCGTGTTCTCTTAGCTATCGGCGGATCAACGAACGGCATTGTGCACCTTGCTGCGATTGCAGGTCGCATGGGGCTAGAGATTGATCTTGATTCCTTAGATAAGATGGGCGATGAAACGCCAGTTCTGGTTGACCTCAAACCATCAGGCGATCATTACATGGAAAATTTCCATGACGCAGGTGGTATGACTACTTTACTGCGTGAACTCAAGCCACTGCTCAAGCTCAACGCAATCACCGTTACTGGCAGAACCCTGGGTGAGGATATTGACGCAGGGCCGCCTAGTTTTAAACAAGATGTTGTTCGTAAATTCAATGATCCTATATATCCTCGTGGCAGCATTGCCGTGTTGCATGGCAACCTTGCTCCTGGAGGCGCCATCATCAAACAATCTGCTGCTAATGAAAAGTTGATGGAGCACGAGGGTCGGGCGGTAGTCTTTGAGAATGCGGAAGACTTAGCAAACCGCATTGATAGCCCAGACCTCGACGTTAACGCAGAAGATATTTTGGTTCTTAAGAACATTGGTCCTAAGGGGGCTCCGGGCATGCCTGAAGCAGGATATATCCCTATTCCTTTAAAACTGGCTCGTGCTGGTGTGAAAGACATCGTACGCATTTCTGACGGACGCATGAGTGGTACTGCCTTTGGGACGATTGTGCTTCACGTTACTCCAGAGTCAGCGATCGGCGGACCATTAGCCCAAGTTCGCAATGGCGATCGAATTCGCCTGAGCGTTAAGAATCGTGAAATTAGCCTTCTCATTTCGGATGAGGAGCTTGCTAAACGTATGAAAGAAAATCCCATCACTTCGCCAACTGCTGAACGCGGATATAAGAAGCTATTCTTAGATACCGTTACTCAGGCTGATCAGGGCGTTGATTTTGATTTCTTGAGGGCGGCAAAAATGGTTGGTAAAACACCCCGTAGATAAAAAAATCCTTTGCTTTAGCCACCTGCGGGTGGCTTCTTTCTAGATTGTCAATTGAGTAATCGATCTGGCCATACCCCTGGTTTAAGTATTCCTATGTCCTCAATTTTTTTATATTTGATATGCGGATATGAAAGTTAGAGGTGTAATATACAAACACAATCCTCCATTTCTTTCAATTCGTGTAAATTTTTAAAATGCCAAATAATGAGATAAGACAGTTCATATTTGAATCCAATCTGCTGACCTGGATTTTAATTATCGCCATGTTTTTTATGGTCGAGATTGGTTGGAGGGTGGGACGACGCTTTGCTAATACATATGGTATAAAAAAAGCCGATGCCAATGATACGTTTATGGCGGCTATTTTTGGTTTATTAGCATTACTCCTCGCAATTACTTTTTCTGGCGCATCGGATAGGTTTGATAAGCGTCGAGATCTCATTGCCAAAGAGCTGAGTACCATAGGCACAGCGTATCAATCGATTGATCTTCTTACGCCCGCCAGTCAACCTGCTATTCGGGAGATGTTTAAAAAATATCTTGATAGCCGAATAAATATATATCAAGGGAAATTGACTGAGAATGGTGTTGCGAAAAAATACCAAGAACATAATGAAATCGGCAGCCAACTCTGGTCTAAGTTGGTAAAAGCCGTTCAGGCAACTCCATATCCAGAGAAATTAGTTGCTGCCAGCATTTTGCAAGAGGCTTCCGACATGTTTGACGCTTCTGAAAATCAGCGGCTAGGCATGAAATTTCATCCTCCACCCATTATTTGGCAGGCGCTTATATGCCTCTCGCTGATTGGCGCCTTGATTGCGGGATATAACTTAGGTCTAGAGCAAAAAAGAGATTGGTTTTTAACCTTTCTTTTCGTGCTTCTCATGACGGGAACAATTGCGATTATTTTAAATTTGGAGTATCCAAGAATTGGGTTCGTTAATCTCGATGATTTTGACTTGGAGTTGGTCGCACTAAGAAATTCTTTGTAAATTAAGCTCGGTGATGATTGTTAATCAATAAAGAGATTTATCAATCAACATTATTGCCAAGTTGACATGTTATTTTGATCTGGATCAATACGCTGATATTTATGAGTTCCAAAATTAAGAAAGTATATTTTTAATTAAGGAGTGCATATGTTTAAGACGATTTTGATACCAGTTGTGGATGATATGGTGACGCCAAAAGTAATGAAGCAAATTAGCTCGCTTGTTAAGGCTGGCGGAGCAAGTGCGGTGTTGGTTTATATATCCGATCCAAGGGCGCCATTTATTTATGCTCGAAAAGCTTCTGATTACAAAATATCGGATGCCAATCATAAAAAAGCCTGCTCCCAGCATGCAAAGGATTTGCTAGAAAGAGCATCTGATTTGATGGGTGACGATATTAAGGTGAAGACCCATCATGAATATAGCCCGGTCGTTTACGAGGGCATTCTAAGTGCGGCTAAAAAAGCTAGTGCGGACGTAATTATGATGGCATCACATAAACGCATTGGATTAAAGGGTGCATTTATGGGTAGCGATACTCACAATGTAATAGTGCATACGAAACTCCCTGTGATTGTGGTGTAATACATCTAGTCTAGATCTAAGCTATAAATCAAAGCAGCCCTCATCAGAAATGATGGGGGCTTTATCTTTTGTGCGTGCATTTAAATTGCTTGTTATCCTTTAGCATCGTCTTTATTAAAAATGCAATACATGAATATCAACGCGGATTACAGCCAACGGGTAGTCATTCATTCCGAGGAATTGCCTTGGATTGCAAGCCCTGAATTGGGGGTGGAAAGGCGCATGCTTGAGCGTCAAGGTGACGAGGTGGCTAAAGCAACTTCTATTGTTCGTTATCAGCCAGGATCTCAATTTAAAGC
This sequence comes from uncultured Polynucleobacter sp., assembly GCA_964536365.1. Lineage (GTDB taxonomy): Bacteria > Pseudomonadota > Gammaproteobacteria > Burkholderiales > Burkholderiaceae > Polynucleobacter. The sequence goes on along the minus strand of CAZHWF010000004.1, from coordinate 30,952 downwards.
TCACACTCATGAGTTTGGCGAGGAGATATTAGTGCTCGATGGGGTATTCAATGACGAGTTTGGAAACTACCCCGCTGGAACATACATCATGAATCCACCGGGATCCTCGCATTCTCCATTTAGCGATTCTGGTTGCGTTCTCTTTGTAAAGCTAAGGCATCTTGGATCAGATCAAATCTATCGAGAGGTCGTTGATATAAAAACCGCCCATTGGTATCAAGGGATGGTTCCAGGTTTGCATGTCATGCCCTTGATGCAACAAGGAAGTGGTTCTACTTTAGTTCGTTGGGCGCCGCAGACATATTTCAACCCACACAAACATTATGGCGGTGAAGAAATCTATGTGGTAGATGGTGTATTCGAGGATGAGCACGGTCGCTACCCAGCCGGCTCATGGATTCGGAGTCCTCATATGAGTCTGCATAAGCCATTTAGCAGAGAAGGCTGCACAATTTTTGTAAAGACAGGCCATCTTTTGGGCTGATGTCAGCATAGCGATCGCTTTGCGAGGGATAATGGCGCATATCTCTTATCTCGCATTTATTTGGATTTGCTTTTATGGAAATTAAAGTCAACTTTCTTGATAAACTTCGCCTTGAAGCGAAGTTTGATGACTTTACCGTTGTCGCCGACCAACCTATTCGATATAAGGGTGATGGCTCAGCGCCCGGACCATTTGATTATTTTTTAGCTTCCTCGGCCTTGTGCGCCGCCTACTTTGTAAAGTTGTACTGCGACACGCGAAATATCTCTACTGAAAATATTCGTCTCTCTCAAAATAATATTGTTGATCCGGAAAATCGTTATCGACAAACTTTTAAAATACAAGTGCAGTTACCTGCGGATATTTCAGCGGCCGATCGACAGGGCATTTTGCGCTCTATTGAGCGTTGTACTGTTAAAAAAGTAGTGCAAGAGGGTCCTGAGTTTGTCATTGAAGAAGTTGCCAATCTAGATGCCGATGCGCAAAGTCTTTTAACGCTTAAGCCTGACGCCAGTGCCAATACTTGCATTATTGGTAAGGACTTACCACTTGAGCAAACGATTGCCAATATGTCGGCATTATTGGCAAACCTCGGCATCAAAATTGAAATTGCCTCGTGGCGCAATCTCATACCGAATGTTTGGTCTTTGCATATTCGCGATGCGCACTCGCCCATGTGTTTTACGAATGGCAAGGGGGCTACAAAAGAAAGTGCTTTAGCCTCCGCCTTGGGTGAATATATTGAGCGCTTGAGCAATAACCATTTTTACGCTGGGGCGTATTGGGGGGAAGAACTTGCTAATGCGCAATTCGTGCATTATCCCAATGAGAAATGGTTTAAGCCTGCAGAAAATGATGGATTACCAGTGGAAATATTGGATGATTTCTGCTTGAAAATCTACAACCCAGATGGTGAATTAAAAGCCTCGCATTTAGTGGACACCAATTCCGGGAATATTGAGCGTGGAATTTGTTCATTACCTTACGTGCGCCAATCTGATGGAGAAACGGTGTACTTCCCTACTAACTTAATTGAAAACCTATTTGTCAGTAATGGCATGAGCGCCGGCAATACTCTTGCTGAGGCGCAAGTGCAGTGTTTATCGGAAATTTTTGAGCGGGCAGTCAAACGTGAAATCTTGGAGGGTGAGCTAGCCTTGCCAGATGTCCCGCATAAAGTGCTCTCTCAATACCCGCGAATCTTGGCGGGAATTCAGGGTCTGGAGGAGCAGGGTTTTCCTGTGCTGGTAAAAGATGCATCCTTGGGCGGCTTCTATCCAGTGATGTGCGTTACCCTAATGAATCCTCGAACGGGTGGTGTATTTGCCTCCTTCGGCGCACATCCAAGTATGGAGGTGGCGTTAGAGCGCAGTTTGACCGAGTTACTCCAGGGGCGCAGCTTGGAGGGCTTGAATGATTTGCCGCCACCAACTTTTGCGAGTGAGGCGGTAACTGAGCCCAATAATTTTGTGGAGCACTTCATTGATTCTAGTGGCATCGTGTCATGGCGCTTTTTCAGCAGCAAGTCAGATTATGAGTTTGTTGAGTGGGATTTTTCTAGCGAGGGTGCGGACTCCAATACGCAAGAGGCGCAGACTTTATTTGGCATTTTGAGAAAGCTTGGTAAAGAGGCCTATGTGGCGGTATACGATCAACTGGGCGCCGCAGCATGTCGAATTTTGGTGCCAGGCTACTCTGAAATCTATCCAATTGAGGATTTAGTTTGGGATAACACTAATAAGGCCTTGTTATTTCGCAAGGATATTCTGAATTTACATAATCTAGATGATGTTTCTTTGCGTTCTTTGCTTGATCGTTTGGAAAATAATGAGCTTGATGAGTACGGGGATGTTGCTACCTTAATTGGCATTGAATTTGATGAAAATTCCGTATGGGGGCAGCTCACTGTTTTGGAGTTAAAACTCCTCATTCATTTAGTGCTGCGGCAGTTTGATGAAGCTCATGAATTAGTGGGCGCTTTTCTGCAGTACAACGATAATACCGTCGAGAGAAAATTGTTTTATCAGGCCTTAGATGCTTCGCTAGAAGTTCACCTGGATGATGATTTGCATATGAGTGACTATGAGGCGAACTTCAGGCGGATGTTCGGGGGTCCTAGGATGGATGCTGTATTAGGTTCGCTTGATGGGAGCGTGCGCTTCTTTGGTTTAACGCCAACCAGTATGAATCTCGAGGGTCTGGATAGACATCACCGTTTGATGGATAGCTATAAGAAACTTCATCAGGCGCGAGCAACCAAGTCTGCATTGAAATAAGGATGGGGTCAAACCATGAAGGCATTAAGCGCAGCAGAAGCAATTACATCCCGTATGTCGGTGCGAGCTTTTACAAAAGACACTTTACCTAAAGAGCTTATTCTCAAGTTGCTCAATATTGCTTCTCGTGCTCCATCGGGAACCAACACTCAGCCGTGGAAAGCTTATGTTCTAGAAGGAAATGCCCTAAAAGATTTATGCGAAAAAGTTTGCGCAGCTTATGACAGTATTGCGGTTAATCCTGATTTAGCTAAAGAGTATCAGCCTGCATATGACTATTACCCCGCAAAGTGGTTCAGTCCTTACATTGATCGGCGTCGCGAAAATGGTTGGGGCTTATATGGACTTCTAGGGATTACCAAGGGTGATAAATATAAGATGCATGCTCAGCATCGTAAAAATTTCGAAGCATTTGGTGCGCCAGTGTGTATTTTTTTCACCATTGATAAAGAGCTAGGTAGAGGGTCCATGTTGGACTATGGAATGTTCTTGCAAAATCTGATGATTGCAGCCAGGGGTGAGGGCTTGGATACTTGTCCGCAAGCAGCCTGGAATGATTACGCCAAGATCATCTTGCCCGCAATTGGCGCTCAGGATAATGAGATGCTGGTTTGCGGTATGGCCTTAGGCTATGCAGATAAGAGCGCCTTAGTAAACACTTTCCACACACCAAGAGTAGGTGCCGAGGACTTCACTACTTGGGTTAAATAAGGCATCTAACCCAGTATTTTTGTCGCAATAGCTCTATTAGTGCTCAATATTTAAGCAATTTCCCTGCCAAGGGATTTGGCTAAGTCGTTGAAAATCTTCATTTAAAGGCTTTAAATTGACGTAAGTCAAAAATATGTTGCTTTGCAACAAAAAAACCTTGCATTTGCTGGAGGGGGCTCTTAGAATGGTGCATCGCAACAAAAAATACACAATTTACTTAAAGTTAGGATAAATCATGTTTCAAACTCAATTAAACGACCAATTTGCTAATGCACAAGCTAAAGCAATCGAAAACGCTAAGCATTTGGCACAAGTTGCAGTTGAAAGCGCTCAAGAATTAGCTGAAATCAACCAAGCTGCTGCTAAAGACGCTTTGGTTGTTGCTCAAGACGCAAGCTCACAATTGTTGGCAATCAAGGATCCACAGCAATTGGCTAAATTAGCTCAGCCTGAAGCTGCTCAAGAAGCTGCTAAATACGCTGCTGCTTACCAGGCTAAAGTAAACAAAGTAGTACGTAACGGTAACAAAGAAGTTGCTCAAGTAGTTGACGCTTCTATTGATGACGCACGTGCTGATTTGGTTAAGTTTGTTAAAGAAGCTACTAAGGCAGCTCCTGCTGGTTCTGAGGCATTTGTTTCTGCATTCAAAACTGCATTCGAGTCTTCACTCCAGCAATTTGATCAAGTTCGCGCAACTGCAACTGACGCATTTGCTAACTTTGAAAAGAATGTTGATGCTGCTTTGGCAAACATTCAAGGTCAATACGCTGTTGCTAAGCCAGCTGCTAAAAGCCGCAAAGCAGCTTAATACCGCTGCTTAATTAGCTAGTTAGTTTTAGTTTCAATAATAAGCCACCTTCGGGTGGCTTATTACTTTACTAGGCTCTTATTTAACCCAGGTTATAAAACTCTCTTTGGGTCTTCTGACTTTTTTAAGATTTACCAACCAATCTTCATCTGCTTTTCTGTAGCCTAGCGGGAGCATGACTACACTTCGCAACCCTTTAGCTTTGAGGTCTAAGATTTCATCTAAAGCCACAGGATCAAACCCTTCCATTGGCGTAGAGTCTACTTGTTCATATGCTGCCGCTATGAGGGCGGTACCTAATCCTATGTAGGCTTGTTTAGCAGCGTGGTTGAAGTTTGTTTCAGCGTCTCTAGTGGTATAGCCAGCGAGCAATTTTTGACGGTATATGTCCCCTGCCTCGCTTTTAAAGTTGCGCATTTTTTCTGTCATATCAAATGATTGATTGATGCGCTCAGCGGTATAAGTATCCCAGGCTGCGAAAACTAGTAAATGCGAAGAGTCAACAATTTGGGTTTGATCCCAAGCAATTGCCTTAATCTTTTCCCTAAGCTCTTTATTGGTGATAACCAGTACTTCATAGGGCTGCAATCCGCTCGAGCTGGCCGTCAAACGAATGGCCTCTAAAATTTGTTCAACTTTTTCAGGGGGAACGGATTTTGTAGGATCCATTTTTTTTGTGGCATAGCGCCACTGCAATTTTTCTATCAAACTCATTGCGCCTCCTTTGATTTGGATTGATTTATAGAGATGATCTAGTGTAGTTTATATATACAAACTTTGTTTTTAACTGTACGTATTGCCTGTTGATTGAGCTAATTAATATAGTCATATCAGGTGCTTCAAAGTCACTAAGCCTTTATTTGTATTGAATTGGATAAAAATGCGCATACCTGAATATAAATATGGGGTCTATCTCCTAACCTGCGTGTGTGGACTAGTGGATGTCACTTGTTTCGTGGGTTTGCATGGCGTCTTTTCTGCGATGATGACTGGCAACTTATTAATGTTTGCCATTGCCTTGGCTGACGGAGTGCCAATTGAGGCTGGGCTTAAATACATACGCGCATTTGTGGGCTTTACGATTGGGGTAATTCTTGCGTCTCGCTTAATGAAGTTTTATGGAGGGGGTATTCAGTCACGCAAAGCTTTTTGGCTGGTATGGTTTTTAATTGGCGCCGCCATGATACTGTCTTTATGGAGAGACCCAGGGACTCATGATCCATTAAGAAATAGCCTAGTTAATTTGCTTTCAATGGCAATGGGCGCCATGGCTACAGTTGTTAGAATGCACAGCATTCCAGATCTGCCCACCACCTTATTTACTGGTACATACACTTCATTAATCGCGGAATCGATTTTAAGTGGGGAAAAAACTGAACGCTGGATTAGAAGATTGATGAGCATCTTCTTGTTTGTTGTGAGTGCCGCAATTGGGGGATATTTGGCCAAAATCAATCCAGTATGGTCGCTGGGGCTTGCCTTATTGATAATGTCTATGGCAATGATTATTTTTCATTACTCAATCATAGAAAAGCCTAATCAGTAAGTGACACATAAAAAACAGAAGGGTGCAATGCACCCTTCTGTCAGTCTCCCCCATTTTTTTATTGGGTCATGCGGCTAGCGCCTCTTGTGGTTCAGCTACTGAAGAGCGAATGAGGTAATCAAATGCTCCAAGGGATGCTTTGGCTCCTTCTCCCATCGCAATAATAATTTGCTTATATGGGACTGTGGTGCAATCGCCAGCAGCAAATACACCTGGTAAAGAAGTTTCACCTTTTGCATCTACCATGACCTCGCCATGCTTGGACAAATCAATCGTACCTTTGAGCCAATCAGTATTTGGTAATAAGCCAATTTGCACAAAGATGCCCTCAAGTTCCAATGTATGCTCGGTCTTATTGGTGCGATCTTCATAGCGTAAGCCATTTACTTTGCCATTAGCGCCCAATACCTCTTTAGTAAGTGCGCTCATGATGACGGTGACATTTGGCAGGCTCGCCATTTTCTTTTGCAAAACGGCGTCAGCACGGAGTTTGCTGTCAAACTCAATCAAAGTAACATGACTAACGATGCCAGCTAAGTCAATGGCAGCCTCTACGCCAGAGTTGCCACCACCAATAACAGCCACACGCTTGCCCTTGAACAGTGGACCATCGCAGTGCGGGCAGTAGGCAACACCTTTGCCACGATATTCTTGTTCGCCTGGGACATTCATTTCTCTCCAGCGAGCACCAGTACTCAAAATTACAGATTTGCTGTTTAGAACTGCGCCGTTAGCCAACTCAACTTCAATGCCGCCTTCGGTTTTACGCAATGCGCTGGCGCGCTGCAGATTCATAATGTCGACCTCGTAGCTTTTGACATGTTGTTCAAGCGCTTGAACCAGTTTTGGACCTTCGGTCTCTTTAACGGAGATAAAGTTTTCAATACCCATGGTGTCCATTACCTGACCGCCAAAACGTTCCGCCACAATTCCTGTTCGAATACCTTTGCGAGCGGCATAAATCGCCGCTGCTGAGCCAGCTGGGCCACCACCAATCACCAAAACATCAAATTGGCCTTTTGCTGAGAGTTTCGCGGCCTCTTCTTTGGGGCTAGAGGTATCTAGTTTTGCCACAATCTCTTCGATGCTCATGCGTCCTTGGCCAAAAACTTCACCATTCAGGATGACGGTTGGTACAGCCATGATTTGATATTGGTCTACTAGGCTTTGATAAAGCGCACCATCAATCATTTCATGCGTGATATTCGGATTGAGGGCGGACATTAAATTTAAGGCCTGCACAACATCAGGGCAGTTATGGCATGACAAAGAAATAAAGGTTTGGAAAGACATCTTTCCATCCAATTTTCCAATGCGATCTATAACCTCTTGCTCTACCTTTGCTGGGTAGCCGCTTGTTTGCAAAATGGCCAAGATGAAAGAAGTCATTTCATGACCCATAGGCAAGCCGGCGAAGATGATGCGTGCGGGTTGGTCTACCTTGCTAACTGTAAAGCTGGGGATGTGTTCTGCTTTACCGTCAGTTCGAATACTAATTTTTTCTGATTGCTCGGCCACTTCATTGAGAAGTTCAAGCATCTGCTTGGAGCTATCGCTGTTATCTACACTAGCCACTAAAACAATTGGGCTAACGATTTTTTCAAAATAAACCTTCAATTGAGATTTAATGTTGTTATCGAGCATGATGATTTCCTTGGATATTTATTAGGTGAGTCTATTGGGCAGGAAGTTGTCCTCTCCAATAGACTCTCCGTAGAGAGTCTATGGATAAGGGCTTGACTTAGATCTTGCCCACGAGGTCCAGAGAAGGAGTCAATGTTGCAGCACCTTCTTTCCATTTCGCTGGGCATACTTCACCTGGGTGAGCGGCTGTATATTGAGCAGCTTTGAGCTTGCGCAATGTTTCAGATACATCACGAGCGATTTCATTGGAG
>CAZHWF010000004.1:0-23222 GCA_964536365.1 uncultured Polynucleobacter sp. | reverse complement strand
AATGCGTCCGCCCAAAGCATTCGTCAAAGTATGTGTTGGGTCTCCTACGAGTGGAAACTTGGCTTTTCCAACAGCAGGTGATGTCTCGTGCCAAACTTTGTGTGAGAAGTGTGTATCAGTTGTTACGATGTAAACTTCAGCACCCATCTTTTGGAATTCAGCATAGTTCTCTGCCGCATCTTCAATTTCTGTTGGGCAGTTAAATGTGAATGCCGCTGGCATGAAAATCAGAACAGACCAGTGACCTTTGAGTGTTTCATCGGTAATAGTTATAAATTTACCGTTGTGGAAAGCTTCAGTTTTAAACGGTTGAACTGCGGTGTTAATAATCGACATGCTGTACTCCTTTTGTGGTTAATCAATTTTTTAGTAGCTAATGCAACTGGATGGATTTTGAACCCCAGTTAATTATTTGTCTAATGAATAAATTTGATATTTATTATCGATAAATTAGATAAATAGGTAGCTTGGGCTCCAAAGGTCTAAACCAATGGTTTGTTAGCCAAAGACACAATGGCGAGCACCTAAAATAGACCCTGTTGCTACCCCCTTATTCTGCAAAGCAAATCATGACCAAAACTTTTAAGCTGATTTCAAAATCAATCGCCTCAATCCTGTCTTTAAGCATTTTGTTGGTTGGCTGCCAGTCAACCGGCCAGGATGGTAAGCCACTGACATCGGCGGAGATTATTCAAAAACGTGATGCTACTTTGAAAATGGCAAGCACTGGTCTCAGTACATTGATTAAGCAAAATCCAGCAGTTCAAAGGGAGATTGATCAAGCTGCTGGCTATGCGGTTTTTACAACAACCAATGTCAACATTGTTTTATTGGTTGTGGCGCGTGGAGAGGGCGTTCTATTTGATAAGCGTCGTAAGGACCCAATTTTTATGCAAGCACTGAAGACGGGTGAGGGATTAGGGGCTGGTTATCAAAACCAATACCAGGTGGCAATTTTTAAAACTCCGGGCGCAATTGATCAGTTTTTATTAACTTCGATTGATGGGCAGCGTGGTGGTGTAGATGTTGATGCCAATTTCTCCGCCGGCTCTGGAGGCACCATTCGATCTTTTAATCCTGAAATTACTTTCTATACAGTAGGACTTTCTGGGTATGATCTGCAGGCCAATTATGGTGGCACTCTCTATCTGGTTGATCAGCAACTCAATAGCGCTGTAACTTTACAGGGTCTGCCCAAGAAAAAGTAACAGGGCAGCCATGTTGTAACTCGGTAGTCACTGAGCTGAAAGAAGCGACAACCAAGCGCTATACGTTATTTTTTAGTCATATTGCTCAGGCTTTTGGCTTAAAGGTGTCCATCTACTGGTATTCCTCTATAGAAACCCGCTTTAACCGGAGTAGATTGGTAATTGAATTTAATCGTCTGAAAGGTTGATATGAGCAAAAAACCATTTGATATGAATGCGATATCCGGTCAGCAGCGTGCTATTGATGCTAGCAAGGCGGCTGGGCGTGTTGCAATCGAGAGTGCACAAGCAATTGCCCAGATTAATCAGCAGGCCACTCAAGAATTCGCCTCCATGATCCAGAAACGTATTTCTGAGCTCATGAAAACTCAGGATCCTAAAGCAGCATTTGAGTATATCCATGCAGAGGTATTGCAAGATGCAGCTAAAGAAATCTCTCAATACCATAACCAATTGCTGCAGGTATTAAAGAGTGGTAACCAAGAGTTGGCTGACATTGCCGAAAAGATGATTGAGCAATCAAAGGCGGATTTAATTCATTTTGTAAATGAAGCTACTGATAATGCGCCACTTGGAAGCGAGGCGTACGTATCCGTGTTTAAAACTTCATTTAATAATGCCTTGCAAAATTTTGAGTTAATTCGTGCTGCCATGGCCGACTCCTTTGCAAACTTTGAAAAGAGTGTTGAGAATGTCGGCAACCTTGCTAGCCCAAAAAAGCCAGCAAAAAAGAAAGTTTAGGGGCTCGGGTATAGGGGTCCTAGGTTAGGGGATTAATACAGCCTCTGAAATTTCAGGGCGGTGCTGATGGTCTGAAAGTGAATATCTACAGTGGAATCAATTTCCTTGCCATAGCCGCCCGCCATGGAAAATGCCACGGGCAGTTGTCTGTGGAGCGCGAACTCAAAAACCATTTCATCGCGCAGTCGCATCCCTTGGGTGCTGATTTTTAGTCTTCCCAATCGATCACCTTCATGGGGATCAGCTCCGGCTAGGAAGATCAGAAAGTCCGCCTTAAAGCGCGACTCCATTTCTTCAAGACACTTCTTTAGTGACTGCAAATAGCTTTCATCACTACAGCCATCTGCTAAGCCAAAATCCAAATCGCTTTTCTCTTTTTTAAAGGGAAAATTATTTTCTCCATGTAGTGAAAGCGTGAATATAGAGTCATCATTTTGCAAAATAGATGCAGTGCCATTGCCTTGGTGAACATCTAAATCAATTACAGCGATTTTTAGGTTTTGGTTGACTTCTTTTTGCAAGGTGCGCGCAGCGATTGCCGAGTCATTAAACACGCAAAATCCACTGCCAGTATCTCGATAAGCGTGATGGGTTCCTCCGGCAAGATTGGCGGCTATGCCATCCGTTAAGGCGGCTCTCGCTGCGGCTACAGTAGCGCCGGCTGAGCGGCGCGAACGCTCCACCATCTTCTCGCTCCATGGGAATCCAATTTCTCTTTGCTCTTGTGGCGAAAGATTGCCTTCAATAACTTTAATGAGATAGCTTGGATCGTGAGCATACAAAATTTGGGTATCTGTAGCCTGGGGTGCTTCAACAAGTTCGAGGTTTGGTAGCTTGCTTACTAGATCGCGTAGGCGAGAATATTTCTCCATTGGAAAGCGATGGCCTGCGGGGAGGGGTAAAACAAAGTGATCCGTATAAAACGCTTTCACACTGCTCTCGCATATTCCTTTAGGGTGTTTAGAGAAACTGTTTCGAGCGCCTTGATATGGGTGCTCTCAAGCTTGATGAAAGGAGCGCAATTCGCATGCAGTGCCTCAACCCATCGATTAATGCATAAACACCATTGATCACCCGCAACAAGACCAGGAAATTCATATTCTGGTCTTGGGGTGATGAGGTCGTTACCCTGTCGAAGGCTAAATTGCAAAAACTCATTGGTCACTATTGCGCATATCAGATGGCTACCAACATCCTCTTCATTGGTTTTGCAGCAGCCGTCTCTAAAAAACCCCGTTAAAGGATCAAAGGAGCAGGGGATGAGTGGCTCCCCGAATACATTTAGCGCAATTTCTTTATGCATATAAGCCTTATAGTTTGTATGCCTGTCAGTTTATTAAATTAGTCTTAAACTTGCTCAATGATTTCTAAGTTAGAAAAGTTCACCCTGTTTTATGATGGCGCTTGCCCTTTGTGTCAGGCGGAGATACTTTTTCTTTCAGGTCGTAATGAGGCGAAGCTCTTAGATTTTGTGGATATTCATTCGGAGCAATTCGATCCGCAAAAGATGGGGGTTTCGTGTGAGGATGCTTTGGCTGCAATGTATGGGCAGTTTGAAAGTGGCAAATTAATACAGGGTATCGCGGTATTTTCCGAGGCGTATCGCCGAGCAAATCTTCCTCGCTTGGCTTGGATTTTTTCTAGAAAATCCTTGCAACCCTTTTTAAGGGTCGCTTATCTATTATTTGCCAAGTATAGACATGCTATTTCTAGTCTTATCGGTCCAACAGCCCTTCGCTTGGTGAAAGCAAAGTCTTTATTATGATGAAGCGCTCACTTCTAATTAGTGCTCTATTGAGTGCAATGATATCCGTCGGAATTGCACGTGAGCCAATTGAATTACCGCAACATTTAAGCTCCGAAAAACTTCAGGGTAGTGGTCGATTGACATGGTGGGGCTTGCATATATACGATGCCGCTTTTTACAGAGTGGGTAGTCTTAGTTCTCCTGAATTCGCACTTGATTTGCGTTATCAAAAATCACTCTCTGGAAGTGCTATAGCGGAACGCAGCGCTGAGGAGATGAAAAAAATTGGCGTGCCGAGCAGCCAAGCTTCACTTTGGGGAAAAGAGCTGGGCACCTTTTTGCCAAATGTGGAGCCTGGGCAAACTTTGACTGCAATCTACAGTCCAAAACTGGGGACAATTTTTTATCACGATGGAAAACGCATTGCGCAAATTCCTGGGTCTGATTTTCCCAGGGCATTTTTTGGAATTTGGCTTGACCCAAAAACAAGCGCCCCAAATTTAAGAGCGGAATTGCTAGGAAAAACTTGTCCTCCACCCCTGTTTAATGAGGCTTGCTAATTTATGAAAACTTTCTTGACTCGTTATTTATTAGGAATCTTTTTCGCACTACTCTTGATCTCTTGCAGTTCTCCGCATGTTTCCCAATATGCTGCCGAGAAACCAAATTTGGACTTAAGTGAGTACTTCTCTGGAACGATTGATGCTTACGGTATTTTTACCGACCGAAGTGGTGAAGTGAGAAAGCGTTTTACCGTTCTGATCAAAGCTAATTGGACAGTGGTTGGCGGCAAAAAGGTTGGCACATTAGATGAAAGCTTTAGCTATTCTGATGGTACACAGCAAAAACGTATTTGGACTTTAATCGAGCAATCTCCCGGCGTATACAGCGGTCGGGCAGATGATGTGGTTGGGGATGCCCAGGGTCAATTGGCTGGTAACGCGCTAAATTGGACATATACCCTCGCGTTGCCAGTGGATGGCACTGTTTACGATGTTCAGTTTAATGATTGGATGTATTTAATAACGCCCAAGGTAATGCTCAACAAAGCCAAGATGAGTAAGTTTGGCATAGACTTGGGCGAAGTGACTTTAAGCTTTTATAAGCGTTAAGCAAGATCCTAAAGGGGTTGAAGAGGCGGCTTGATGAGCGCCAATTAGGGGGCTCTTAAGGTATGATTATTTTCTCCATAAAAAATATATATAGGTGACATGTGACAAAAGCTCGAGTAGTGAGTCTTTCTGAATTAGGAAGCGCTGACGTAATTCAGTTAATTGATAAAGAGTTGCCTCCACCTGCAAAGGGCGAAGTGCAGATTCGTCAAACTGCAATTGGATTTAACTTCATTGATGTCTATCAGCGTTCGGGTGTCTACCCACTAGAACTGCCAACCGGTTTAGGTCATGAAGCCGCTGGTGTGGTCGAGGTGGTGGGAGAGGGCGTGACTGACTTTAAGGTAGGTGATCGCGTTGTCTATATGAATGCCGGTATCGGAGCTTACGCAAGCGCGCGTAATGTAGCGGCTGATAAATTGGTGCACTTGCCAAGCAATATTTCTGATGAAGTTGCCGCCGCTGTTTTTTTTAAGGCAATGACTGCGCAATATCTTGTGCAAAAAACATATAAAGTGAAAGCGGGCGACATCGTATTGGTGCATGCTGCTGCCGGAGGCGTTGGTCAAATCTTGGCCGGATGGGCAAAGGCGCTAGGAGCATTTGTTGTTGGCACCGTAGGATCGCAGGCGAAATTCGCGGCTGCTAAAGAGGCTGGATGTGATGTGGTGGTAGATTACTCACAGCCAAATTGGGTTGAAGAGGTTGTTAAAGCTACAGGCGGTAAAAAAGCCAATGTAGTTTATGACTCCGTTGCGAAAACAACTTTCTTAGGCTCGTTAGATTGTGCTGCACCTTTTGGAACTGTCGCCTTGTTTGGTGCGGCGTCAGGCCCAGCGCCAGAAATTCACCCAGAAATTTTGAACAAGAAAGGTTGCCTCTTCTTAACAAGACCATCTGTATTTCCGCATAACGCAACTTCCGCGCTTTTAAAAGAAAATGCCAAAGCGGTATTTGATGCAATTTCTAAGGGGCAGGTAAAAGTGCAAATTGGCGCGAAGTTTTCTTTAGAGCAGGCTGCCGATGCGCATCGCGCAGCTGAAGGGCGTAAAGTCTCTGGCGCTATTGTGATGAAACCATAAGTTTTAAAGATTTGTGCTAGAGCCCCGTTTTTGCGGGGCTTTTTTTATTTTTTAATCGGTCGTAAGATGGAAGTATGAAAACATTTATCAAGCTGATTATTGCAACCCAATTGTTGTTGGTGGGTTTTTTATGTTCCGCTCAGATACCAGAGACGCAACACTCCCAAGGAATTTCTTACATCACTGGCGGTGTGGGTGAGGAGGAGGCAACTGCAATTCTTGCGGAAGCGAAGCAGTGGCCTTTGATGTTGGAGCTTTCTCAAATTGAAAATGGCAGAGGCATTTGGATCTTTGGTGCGAACATTAAAGTGATGAGTAATTCCCGGCAGCGGATCTTTGAGGCTCAAGCACAAGGCCCTTTTATGTTGATCAATCTCATGCCTGGCGAATACATGATTGAGGCAACATATCAAGATGTTGCATTAAAGAGGGGGGTCGCCATCAAGGCTGATTCCCCGCAAAAAATCTCGATTTTCTGGAAATAAACCTCTGCCTGTAAGCAAACCCCACTCAATCGGTGGGGTTTTTGTTTTTCTGCGCTTGCATTTAGTTCGCATTAGTACTAAACTAGTTCTAGTTAGTACTTTAAAGCCAGCATATGAACTTTCTACCCGCTCTACGCAATCTCGTTTCCGCCTATCAAGCATTTGAGCGTTACTCGGCGCCAGATGTAAAAGCCATGGGGTTAACCACAACGCAGTTTGATGTGATCGCCACCTTGGGTAATCAGCCGCCGATGACTTGCAAAGAATTAGGTGAAAAAACTTTAGTCACCAAGGGAACGCTTACTGGCGTTTTGGAGCGTCTGGAGGCTAAAGGAGTTTTGGAGCGCAAGTTAAATCCTGTGGATGCTCGCAGTCAAATGATTGGGCTTACGCAACATGGTCAAGCTTTATTTGAAAAAGTATTTCCTGCGCATCTGAAGCATTTGGACAAAGCATTTTCAAAACTAAGTGAAACAGAGTTATCAGACGTTACAAAGTCATTGCAACTCATCAATCGTATTTTTATGAATTAATCAACAGGAGTAAAAATGGATTCAATTTCAAAACCATTGACATTGATCGCCAGAATTTTATTGGCGGCAATTTTTATTTCAGCCGGCTTCTCTAAGTTGATGGGATTTGATGGCACTGTCGCATTTATTGCATCTAAGAATTTGCCATTACCAACTATGCTTGCGGGCTTAACTATTGCCCTCGAAATATTAGGTGGCATAGCCGTTATTGTTGGTTATAAAGCTCGTCTAGCAGGCTTGCTATTGGGCTTATTTTCTATTGTGGCAGCCTTTATATTCCATAACTTTTGGGCTGTTCCTGCCGAGCAGGCTTACCTTCAGAACATTATGTTTATGAAGAACCTTAGTATGGCGGGCGGGTTATTTTTATTGACGGTGTTTGGCTCTGGCGCATATTCCATTGATGCAAGTTATTCGGCAAATAAGTAAGCATAAAAAGTTAAGAGCATTTTCATAAAGGAGAATTGATATGACAAAAATTGCAGTAGTGTTTCATAGTGGCTATGGCCACACAGTAAAACAAGCAGAAGCGGTTGCTAAAGGCGCTGATGCTTCATTGGTTGCGATTGATGCAGAAGGTAATTTAACTGATGCGCAATGGGAAACCTTGAACGATGCCGACGCCATTATTTTTGGCTCGCCTACTTATATGGGTACTGTAAGTTGGCAATTTAAGAAATTTGCAGATGCCAGTTCGAAGCAATGGTTTTCGCAGCAATGGAAAAATAAAGTATTTGGCGGTTTTACAAACTCCGCAACTATGAATGGTGACAAGCATTCCACATTGCATTACTTCTTTACATTGGCGATGCAGCACTCTGGGTTATGGGTTGGAACTGGATTAATGCCATCTAACTCCAAGGCTGCTAAACGCGATGACATTAACTATGTCGGCTCATTTGCTGGGGCAATGATGCAAACCCCTTCCGATGCGAGTGCCGATGAGGTAAATGCAGGCGATTTAGAGACTGCTAGGCTCTATGGACAGCGTATTGCGGAAATTACTCGGCGCCTAAAGTAAGCTAGGCTCGCTCAGTAAGTAGCTAAGTGATTGATTTAATAGCGAAAACCACCTGCGGGTGGTTTTTTCTTTCTGGGCCGCTTCGGTTTATAATTCATAAGTAATTGAATTAAAAGGAATTATTTCCAAAATTTCCCTTAAGTAAGTTTGACAGCCCCCATGGGCTCTTGGACAATGCCTGGGGTGGTTTGATTCAATCCACATGCCCTCATGACAGTCAATATTTCCTCGAACCCACACAAGTTGTCTTTGATGCTCGAAGCTCGGGCACTGTCATGCACTCGAGGTGCGAAACACTTATTTTCTGGCCTTAATCTCAGGATTTCCGCGGGCGAGTGTTTGCATGTGCGAGGTGAGAATGGCGTTGGTAAAACCAGTCTTTTAAGAATTTTGACTGGCTTGTCTAAGCCAGAGTCGGGAGATGTTCTTTGGAATGGCTTATCTATTTCCAGGGAGCCTTCTCAATACCATCGTGATTTGCTATTTTTGGGGCATCGTGATGCCTTGAAAGAGGATTTAACTGCTCTAGAAAATTTACAGCTATATGCGGCATTGGATGATATTTCATTGTCTGACGATGTGGCTTTGGCTGCGCTGTGGCGTTTTGGTTTGCGCGGTCGCGAACATTTGCCGGTAAATTGCTTATCGGCTGGACAGAAGCGCCGCGTTTTAATGGCTCGCATGTTGACGCGCCAAGCTCGAATATGGATTTTGGATGAGCCATTTAACGCGCTGGATATCCATGCGGTGCAGGCTTTGCAGGATCTTATTGCTGAACATATTCAGCAAGGCGGGCTGGTGGTCCTTACTAGCCATCAAGAAGTGCAACTTGCAAATGTGAGGACTCTGGATCTATGAAGGCCTTACTAGCAATTATCCGTCGTGATTTGCTTTTGGTGATGCGTCGCAAGAGCGAGGTGCTGACCGCCGTATTCTTTTTTGTAGTGGTGACCAGCTTATTCCCCTTGGGTATCGGTGCTGATCAAGCCTTGCTTAGAAAAATTGCCCCTGGCGTTATTTGGGTTGCGGCTTTGTTATCTACTTTGCTGGGTTTGCACCGGATGTTCGCCGCTGATTACCAAGACGGCTCCTTGGAGCAACTCGCTTTATCGCCTCAACCGATGATCTTACTCGTGACTGGAAAAATTATTGCTCATTGGCTTGTGTGCGGAATGCCACTTGTGCTGTTGGCTCCAGTTATTGGCATCCAGTTTGATTTGGATACAAGTTCACTGTACGTCTTAATGGGGACTCTCTTGTTGGGTACGCCAGTGCTATCCTTGCTAGGCTCTGTGGGTGCGGCATTAACCCTAGGGGTGAGGGGTGGTAGCGTGTTGTTAAGTTTATTGATTTTGCCTCTGTATATCCCGGTATTAATTTTTGGTGCTGGCGCTGTTTATGCAAATAGCGTTGGATTGGATGCATCAGGCCATTTTTCATTGCTGGGCGCATTATTGATTTTGGCTTTAGCATTTGTTCCTTGGGTAAGTAGTGCAGCCGTAAAGATTGCAATCGAATGAGTCAGACGAATAATTTCTCTAATAGCCGTTTAGTTAACTGGTTTAAGTTATCCAGTCCGAGCACCTTTTACCCGGTGGCGGGGAAACTCATTCCATATTTTTGGTTTTTAGCTTTTATGTTTGGTGCTGCTGGACTTTGGGTTAGCTTCTTTGTTGCGCCTGTAGATGCTGTTCAGGGACAGGGTTACCGCATTATTTTTATCCATGTCCCTGCTTCATGGATGTCGATGTTCATTTATTTGGTAATGGCTGCGTGGGCAGGGCTTGGATTAATTTTTAATACTCGCTTGTCCGCCATGATGGCCCAAGCACTTGCCCCAGTTGGCGCATGGATGGCGTTTCTATCTCTGTGGACTGGCGCATTCTGGGGCAAGCCGATGTGGGGCACTTGGTGGGTTTGGGATGCGCGCCTTACCTCTGAGTTAATTCTTTTATTTCTTTACTTGGGCTTTATTGCATTAAGGGCGTCGATTGATGATCCACGTCGCGCTGATAAGGCGAGTGCTATTTTGGCTTTGGTTGGCGTGGTCAATGTGCCCATCATTTATTTTTCAGTGAAGTGGTGGAACACCTTGCATCAAGGCGCTTCTGTTTCCTTGACTAAGGCTCCAGCTATGGCCCAGACCATGCTTTTGGGAATGCTTTTAATGGCACTGAGTTTTTGGATGTACTCCATCGCCGTTGCCTTGATGAGGGTGAGGGCAATCATTTTGGAGCGGGAGTCTCATGCCGATTGGGTGAGGCAATTAGATGAGGTAAAAAGCTGATGTGGAATAGTCCATCCGAGTTTTTTTCTATGGGCGGGTATGCGCTTTATGTATGGAGTAGTTTTGGCGTGTGCGCGTTGATATTAATATTGGAGCCTTTGTTGATACGTGCTCGTTGTAGAGCAATCATCCGCAGATTAAGGCAAGAGCAATTAGCAGAGCAGTTTGATAAAGAGGGTCGCCAGTGAAACCTAGGCATAAACGGGCAGTTATTATTGTTGCCGCTCTCGTTGCGGTTGGGGTGGCGGCACTCTTAATATTGAATGCCCTCAATAGCAATATTGCGCTTTATGTCACACCGAGTGAAGTGGCTGCTGGTAAGGCGCCACAAGGTCAAGCCTTTCGTATTGGTGGGATGGTTAAGGATGGCTCTTTAAAGCGTGATGGCCTAACTGTGCATTTTGAAATTACTGATTTAGTAAAAGATATTCCCGTTTCCTATACCGGCATACTTCCTGACTTATTTAAAGAAGGCAAAGGCGCAGTGATTCAAGGTCGTATGAATGCGAACGGCGAATTTGTCGCTAGCGAGGTACTTGCGAAGCATGATGAAAATTACATGCCTCCCGAGGCCAAACATGCTCTTGATCAGGCTCAAAAAAATGGAAGTGCTAAATGATTCCTGAGTTTGGACATTACGCTTTAGTTCTAGCACTTTGTCTTGCCTTGATTCAAGGGGTTCTTCCTTTATTGGGTGCCCACTTTGGACGACGTGACTGGTTGGCGCTGGCGCGACCAACTGCACAAACGGTTTTCCTATTGCTGGCGATTGCTTTTGGTGTTTTGGCATGGAGTTTTTACAGCAACGATTTTTCCGTGCTTTATGTTGCCGAGCATTCCAATTCCCAGATGCCAGTGATTTATCGCTTGGGTGCCGTATGGGGTGGGCATGAGGGTTCGCTCTTATTGTGGGTTTTTTTGCTGGCTACTTGGACTGTTTTAGTTGCTCAACTCTCGCAAGCCTTGGATGATTTTATGGTGGCCCGAGTCATTGGAGTTTTAGGCTTAGTTACGAGCGGCTTATTGCTGTTTGTTCTAACAACCTCAAATCCATTTGAGCGTTTATTGCCTGCTGCGCAAGATGGCCGCTCTTTGAATCCCTTGCTTCAAGATCCAGGTTTGGTCTTTCATCCGCCAATGTTATACATGGGTTATGTTGGTTTCTCGGTGGCATTTGCTTTTGCGATCGCTTCTTTATTGTCGGGTAGATTGGATGCTGCTTGGGCGCGTTGGTCACGTCCATGGACAACTGCCGCGTGGATCTTCCTCACTTTGGGTATTGCGCTGGGATCTTGGTGGGCTTACTACGAATTAGGTTGGGGCGGCTGGTGGTTCTGGGATCCAGTTGAGAACGCCTCTTTTATTCCTTGGTTGGTCGGTACTGCTTTATTGCATTCCTTGGCGGTTACTGAAAAGCGTGGTGGCTTTAAGAGTTGGACTGTGCTCTTAGCAATCACGGCATTCTCTTTATCGCTGTTAGGTACTTTCTTGGTTCGCTCGGGCGTGTTGACATCGGTGCATGCTTTCGCCACCGATCCAAAGCGCGGCATTTTTATTTTGATTTTCTTATCACTAGTCGTTGGCTCATCTTTGTTGCTATATGCGTGGCGCGCACCCAAGAGCACCATGGGCGGTAAATTTAGCTTGAGCTCACGCGAAACATTTATTTTGCTCGGCAATGTCTTCTTGGTAGTTTCTGCTGGATCGGTTTTGCTAGGAACGCTTTATCCATTATTAATCGATGCCTTGCATCTTGGAAAGATCTCTGTAGGCCCTCCCTATTTCAATAGCGTATTTGTTCCAATCATGGTTCCTTTGTTGGTTTTGATGGGTATTGGACCTTGGGCTAGCTGGAAACAAAGCAACTTACTGACCATTATTAAACGCTTATGGTTGGCTGCCGCTATAGCTCTAGGCGCTGGTATTGCTATTCCATTAATCATGGGTCAATTTACATGGTTAGCGTGTATGGGCTTCATGTTGGCGTTTTGGGTTATTGCGTCCGGATGCATGCAGATTATTCGCCAAGCTAAGGCTGGTAAGCCTACACGTTCTTTCATTGGAATGCAGGTAGCGCATTTAGGTATTGCTGTATTTGTTATTGGCGTGACTATGGTGGGCGCCTATCAAGAAGAGAAGGATGTGCGCATGTCTGCGGGCGATACAGTTAGTGTTGGCGGATATCAAATTCAGTTGCAAGGTGTTGGCGCTGCTCGTGGCCCAAATTACCAAGCAATGCGAGGCACCTTTTTGTTATCCAAGAATGGCGATGGTCAGATTTACCTCTATCCCGAGAAAAGAAGTTACTTTTCCTCCTCGATGCCAATGACTGAAGCGGCGATTGATGCGGGACTGACGCGCGATATTTATGTTTCCCTTGGTGAAGAGTTAGGCGATCAATCATGGGCTGTACGTGTGTATTACAAGCCATTTGTTGATTGGATTTGGGGCGGTTGTTTATTGATGGCATTGGGTGGTGTTCTGGCAATATCTGACAAACGTTATCGCTTAAAGTTAAAGAGTAAGTTGTCATGAAAGCCAAATTCTTAATTCCGCTTGTATTGTTTATTGGCTTGGTGATCTTTTTGGCTATTGGCCTGAATCGCGATCCACATGAAGTGCCTTCACCACTAATTAATAAGGCTGCCCCAGCATTTGAAATTCCTGAGTTAGAGCAGCCAGGTAAAACATTCTCGCCTTCGAGCATGAAAGGACAAGTCTGGGTTCTGAATGTATGGGCATCATGGTGCGTTGCTTGTCGCGAGGAACATCCCGTTTTGGTCGAACTAGCTAAATCACAAATAGCTCCCATCATTGGTCTCGACTATAAGGACAAGCGTGAAGATGCTTTAGCAATGCTGGCTAAACATGGTAACCCTTATGTTTTATCGGCTTTTGATGGCAATGGGCGAGTGGGTATAGATTACGGGGTCTATGGGGTGCCAGAGACTTACATAATTGATAAGGCAGGCATCATTCGTTTTAAACATATCGGCCCACTCACTATGGACTTGTTAAATAAAAAGATTTATCCAATATTGAGCGAGCTAAAGAAATGATGAAGCAGTTTCTGATGGCCGCTATATGCGCATTTGGTATCGGTATTGCATATGCCAATGAGGCTGCACCTCTTGCAGATGATCCTGCTACTGAGCAGCGATTAATCAGTATCTCTGAAGAGATGCGTTGTTTGGTATGTCAAAACGAATCCTTAGCAGGTTCACGTTCTGATTTGGCGAATGATTTGCGCCGTGAAATTCGGACCCTTATCAAAGAGGGTAAGAGTGATGATCAAATTCGGTCTTTTATGGTTGAGCGTTATGGTGACTTTGTACTTTATCGTCCACCAGTCAAACCGTTGACATGGCTTCTTTGGATTGGGCCATTTGTAATCTTAGCTATCGGAATAATTGGCTTGCTAGCTTATTTGCGACGCAGAAATAATAGCGTCCCTTCCGTGTCTCTTACTGAAGCGGATAACCAGAGAATTGATGCATTATTGGATGCGAGCAATCAAAAAGAGGGAGGGGTTTAATGCTTAGCTTTTTAATCCCTGCGTTTTTGCTATTGCTTCTGGTGTTGCTATTGCTTCTACGCCCGTATATTTTTCCCGCTAAGAGCCATGCAAGATCACGCAGGCAAATGAATGCCGCCATTTACCGGGAAGAACTTGATAAGTTGGAAGGTGAGCATGCTGCTGGCTTAATTTCAGCCTCTGATTATGAGATTGCTCATGCTGAAATGCGTCGGCGTTTATTTCAGGACACGGTTGAAGAGGATGATCGCGAGGTGGCAGGTTCTTCCAAGAAAACTGCAATTGGTTTATGCGTCTTCATCATCATCCTTTCTTCGGTACTGTACTTTTCTTTGGGTGATGCAGTTCGCATAGCGCAAAGAAACTCTGAGAAACCCGTGACTCAGGAAGGGGTTGAAAAAATGGTGGCTGAATTTGCTGCCAAGATGGAGAAGGACCCTGAAAACTTAAAGGGCTGGGCAATGCTTGCGCGCTCGTATCGCATCTTGGGCCGTAATGAGGATGCTGCCAAAGCATATGCTCGCGCAGGCAACTATATTGATTCTGACCCGCAATTGTTGGCCGACTATGCAGATGCATTAGCAACAAATGCGAATGGTAGTTTTGCCGGAAAGCCTTTGCAGTTAATTAACCAGGCTTTAAAGTTGGATCCAAATTACCTGATGGCACTTTGGTTGTCAGGAACTGCTGCATATAACGTCGGCAATTACAAGGCCGCTGTCCAGACTTGGGAAAAGCTAGCGCAGCAATTACCGCCAGATACTGATGAAGCTCGCGCTATTCAAGGATCAATTGCAGAAGCTCGCCTGAAAGGTGGCGTTAACTCTCAAGGCACACTTGTAGCATCAGGCAAGAGCATTAGTGGCACAGTAGAGCTATCAGCCAATCTCAAATCTAAAGTTAATCCAGGTGATGTGCTGATGGTGATCGCCCGCAAACCGGGCGAGCGGATGCCGGTAGCGGTCTTAAAGATTGCTGCGGCAGATTTCCCGGTGCGTTTTACTTTGAATGATTCTCTAGCAATGAATCCAAGTGCACCACTATCTCAGTTAACTGAAGCGAGTATTGAGGTTCGTATTTCAAAGAGTGGAATGGCCAAGTCAGAGCCGGGGGATTTAATCTCCGCCGCGCAAATCGTCAAGGTCGGTTCAAAAGAAGTGCGACTTCTTATAGATCAGGTGCGCCAGTAATCACCCTCTGCCAACAAATGGCATATTGGTTGCCATAATGGTCATGGAGAGAATATTGCTTTCCAGTGGCAATTGAGCCATATGTAGAACAGCCTCTCCTACGTGATCAACATCCATTCGTGGTTCTACTTTGATAGATTGATCGGCTTGCATGATGCCGGCAGCCATGCGTTCTGTCATTTCAGTGGCTGCATTACCAATATCAATTTGTCCGCAAGCAATATTAAATGGGCGACCATCTAATGCAATCGTTTTAGTTAAGCCGCTAATTGCATGTTTAGTCGCAGTGTAGGGTGCGGACATCGGGCGCGGCGCATGAGCCGAAATTGAGCCATTATTAATAATTCTGCCACCCTGAGGGGATTGCGTCTTCATCATGCGAATCGCCTCTTGCGAGCATAAAAATGGTCCACACAGGTTGGCGTTAACCACATTCATCCATTGTTCGTAGCTAAGATCTTCCATGGGAATAGCTGGAGCGCCCATTCCAGCGTTATTAAACAGCACATCTATGCGACCAAATTTATTCTTCAAGGCTAAAAATAAATTCTTGACCTCATCGGGTTTTCCAACATCACAGGAAACAGCAAGACAATTACTCTGATTGCCGCCAATATCCGTAATCGCTTTTTGTAACCTATCAAGGTTGCGACCCGTCAGGACTACTTGGTAACCTCCCTTGAGAAGGGCTTTAGCAGCCGCCTTGCCAATGCCAGTGCCGGCTCCAGTCACTAGGGCTACTTTGGTTTTTGCTGAATTCATGATGACCCTTGAGGCTTAAGAAAAGCCTCATCTTATCGTGAATTATTTGATCCGTTTTGAAACCTTTTACGATTGCCATCCTCGGGGCATAATGCCAAAAACAGAAGAGACTTCAATGAACTTCATTAAACGACAAATTTACAATCCTGTGGCGCTGCTTGCAGCCTTTTTTACGGTGTTGATAATCCTTTTTGGGGTGTTGTGGATCCTGGTGCCGCCACCACCAAAAACCATTGAAATGGCGACCGGCTTCCCAACGGGGCTCTACTATCAATTTGGCGAGCGCTTAAAAACAGAGCTATCTAAAGATGGCGTTGATCTCGGGGTGCGATCCACCGGTGGAACATTGGATAACTTGGCACTTTTGAATGATCCTAAATCGGGAGTTGAATTTGCGATGGTGCAAGGTGGCGTTGCCAATATTAGCGACTATCCAAATTTAGTATCAATAGCTGGAATGTTTTATGAACCAATTTGGGTTTGGTATCGCCCGAGCGCATTTAAGGATGCAGGTGGTCAGCTGGACGTTTTAAGTCAACTTAAGGGTAAGCGTGTTTCTATAGGAAACGACGGGAGCGGTACTTTAGTTCTTGCTATGGATTTATTGCGGACCAGCGGGATTACCGATAAAGAAATCGGCGCGGAAAAGCTAAAGCCTGATGAGGCTATCAGCAAGCTTACTGCTGGAGATTTGGACGCCGCTTTCATCGTAGCCGCGGCCGAAGCGCCGATTTTGAAAAAGTTTTACTCCATCCCTGACATTCGTTTGATGAGCTTTAATCAAGCGGATGCCTATACCCGCAATCTCACTTATCTCTCAAAGGTAACCGTGCCTAGGGGATTGCTGAGTATTGCGCATGACCAGCCGCGACAAGATATACAAGTAATGGCGGCAACAGCTACATTAGTAGCTCACGACAATGTTAGTCCAGCAATGGTCTCCCTATTACTTGGCGCCTCATATGATATTTTGAAATCCTATTCACGCCTGCAAAAAGTGGGTGAATTTCCTTCTAGCACTGGCCTGGATTTTCCACTTCATGTAGATGCGGAAATCTATTTAAAAGATGGCCCATCATTTTTACATCGTCACCTGCCGTTTTGGACTGCTGTTTGGGCGGGGCGATTTGTGAAGATTGTGATTCCATTGCTGGTCATTCTAATTCCGCTCTTTACTTACATTCCGTCGGCTAAGAATTTCTTCTTACGTTTGAAACTTGCTCAGGTTTATGAGGAGCTCAAGATTATTGAGAAAAATGCCCAAAACCCCGCTTTAAAGGAAAAGAACTTCAAAGATCTTGCGGATATTGAAAGAAGGGTTGGCAATATTAAGGTTTCTATGCTCGATGCCAAAGAGCTATATGACTTAAAAGGGCATGTGGGTGAGGTGCGTGGTCGTTTGGGCTTGGTTCACTAGATCAATTATTCGGACGCCTTAAAATAAGCCATGACTGCAGCCAATCTCGCTCCACCCTTAACTGCTCTTGATCAAATAGATCGAGCCTTGCGGGATGACGGCTTTGTCGTGGTATCCGCGCAGACTGTCGCCCAATTTAGTCATGTAGATTTGTCGAGTATTCAAGAGCTCGCGAAGTTCTGGGAAGACTTACCACGCGACCCATATTTAAAAGATGGCGGTCGCTATCGTTTTCGTCGCCATGCCAGTTACCAGATTAAAGGCGATGAGCTTACTTTGGTCCCCCATCGTGCTCATTGGCAGTCTCTAGATTACAACGCGCTGCATGGTGGCATTGAGCGTTGGTTTGAGCCAATTAAAGATGAGTTATTGAGCAACACCGCTTGGAAATCGGTCTTGCTTGGTCTTGCGCATATTTTGAATGGGCTCAAGCCCGTGACCACTTGGTTTGTTGAAGCACATCAATTTCGGATTGATACAACCGACGGTATTGGTAGGCCAACCCCTGAGGGAGCGCATCGGGATGGGGTGGATTTTGTGGCCGTGTTTTTATTGGATCGCTCGGCAATCAAAGGTGGCGAGACAAGAATCTTCCAAGCATCTGGATCTGCCGGCTTACGTTTCACTTTGACTCAGCCATGGTCTTTATTGTTGATGAATGATCAACGCATGATTCATGAATCCACGCCAATTCAGCCAATTGCTGATTATGGTTATCGAGATACCCTGGTTCTCACTTATCGCTCTAATGGATTTCAAGATTCACCAAACCTGAGTCAGCAGTAATTACTGTCCATTTACTCCAGTCGTAGTGCGGCGGGTATATTTTCTTGCGGGCGAGTAGAATGGATTCACATTTCCATTAATTATTTATGCGCATTCGTTCAGTCGGTTACACCCCTCTTATGCTCATGGCACAAACTTGTGCCCTATTGGGGTTCGCCTGCTACGCTGTAGTGCTGACCACCTTACAGGAAGAGTGGCGCCTCACAAATTTGCAATCAGGCTTGATTGCTAGCGCTTTTTTCTTTGGTTATATGCTCGCGGTTCCTTTGGCTACCGCATTGACGGATCGAGTGGATGCACGCAAGGTGTATCTTATTGGCGGTCTTGCTGCAACTTGTGGCCTTTTGGGTATGAGCTTGCTGGCTTATAACTTTTGGACAGCACTATTTTTTATGGCGCTAAATGGCGCTGGTCTTGCGGGCACTTACATGCCTGGCCTCAAAATATTATCCGATCGTATTCAGGCTGGTGAGTTGACGCGGCATATCGCTTTTTATACGGCATTCTTTGGCATCGGAACAGGATTTTCTTATTTATGTTCGGGATGGATTTTGAGTGCCCTTGGTTGGCGTTATGTCTTTGGTGTGATTGCCATGGGACCGTTTGTCGCATTTCTGATTGTCTTCCTATTTATCCCCGCTTTACAGCATGAGAAATGGAAGGGGCCGATCAATTTTCGCTTGCATGACATTTTCCCGGTAGATAAATGGAAGCTTGTTTTGCAAGATAAAAATGCTTCAGGGTTTATTTTTGGATATACAGCACACTCTTTAGAACTCTTTGCCTCACGAAGTTGGATTGTGGCCTTCTTTGTTTTTTGCGCAATTGCTTCAGGAGAAAATTTTTTCCTGGCGGCTACCACTTTGGCGGGAGTGATTAATTTTTTTGGGGTGCCATCTTCTATCTTGGGTAATGAAATCGCACTCCGAGTGGGTCGCCAAAAGTGGGTATGTATTGTGATGTTAACTAGTGCGGTAATGGGGGTTGCATTAGCTAGTGCCACTGGGCATTCATGGTGGTTGATAGTGGCCTTAGCTATTGGTCACGCTATTTTCATCATGGCCGATTCCGCAACATTAACCGCAGGCTTGGTTATCAGCGCCCAGGAAAATATCAAAGGTGCCGCGATGGGCTTGCATTCATTAATGGGATTTGGTGGCGGGTTGTTGGGTCCTGCAATTTTTGGATTTGTGTTGGATATTTCTGGTAGTCGCACTTCC
The DNA here is from genome assembly GCA_964536365.1 of uncultured Polynucleobacter sp. Taxonomy (GTDB): domain Bacteria; phylum Pseudomonadota; class Gammaproteobacteria; order Burkholderiales; family Burkholderiaceae; genus Polynucleobacter. The sequence goes on along the minus strand of CAZHWF010000004.1, from coordinate 4,096 downwards.
CAGTTCGCATGGGTGTGCGCCTATATTGCGGTAGTGGTATGGGGGGTTTTATTTGTTATTTATGAGCGCCAAAATGGCTGGGGTGCCAAAGGGCATCCGAATCAATAGATGGACAAGAATCAAACTTTAGTTTGCTATCACTGCTCAAGCCAGATTCTTCCAAGTGATTTGATTGAGGCGCAATTGGGTGGTCAGAACCGCGCCTTTTGTTGCCCTGGTTGCATGGCAATTGCGCAAACAATTCATGGTGAAGGTTTAGAGGTTTTTTATGCCAGACGTTCGCAATCAGGAGAGAAGCCGGCATCTTATCTTGCGAGCAATGAGATTCCAGAAAAGCTCAAGCCCTATGATGATCCATCATTGTTAGGGCGGTTCACACGCACCGATGGAGAAGATAATAATTTAGTTACTACATTGCGTTTAGAGAAAATTCGTTGCGCAGCTTGTGTATGGTTGTGTGAGCAACATTTGCGCCGTAACCCTGGTGTTCAAGAAGTGCAAATTAATTACGTCACCCAAAAAGCGATCGTGCGTTTTGCATCTGACAAAACAAGTTTAGCAAGATTGCTATTTGAAATCGAGCGGATAGGTTATGAAGCTTGGCCTTTTGAGCCATCTCAATCTTTGGATCGTGCTAAAAAAGAAAGGCGCAGTCTTTTATTGCGTCTAGGCGTAGCGATGCTAGGGATGATGCAGGTCATGATGTACGCATGGCCTACTTATGTTGGCGCGGACATTACTCCAGAATTTGAGATTCTTCTTGGGTGGACTAGCTGGGCTTTGACGGTACCCGTAATGGTGTATTCAGCAGGGCCAATATTCCAGGCTGCGTGGCGCAGCATCCAATCCTTCAGGCAAACGCATATGTTGGGTATGGATGTGCCAATTGCTTTAGCGCTTTCATTAGCTTTTATTGCAGGCACGATCAACTTAGTGACAGGTTCTGGGCAAAGCTACTTTGATTCCATCACGATGTTTGTGGCATTTATTTTGGCTGCGAGATACGTTGAGTTATTAGCGCGACAAGATGCTCAAGGCGGTGCGGAAGCTTTGGCAAAGCAGTTACCCGCAACTTGTGAGCGCGCATCCAATTATCCCAATACTCAGGATATTGAAGTTGTTGCCGTAGTCAATTGCAACCCTGGGGATGTCTTGCGCGTTTCTCCTGGGGAAGTAGTTCCTGCAGACGGCGTGTTAATTGAAAACACCAGCGCCTTAGATGAATCTCTGTTAACGGGCGAGTCAAAGCCAGTTGAAAAGAAAATTGGAGATTCTATCTATGCAGGCACCCACAATATTCTCAATCCTTTCTATATGAAGATTGAGGCTATAGGGCAATCGACTCGTATCGCAGGAATCGCGGCGCTCTTAGACCAGGCATTACTTGCTAAGCCAGTAATGGTAAGTCTTGCTGAAAAGTGGACGGCGTATTTTGTTGCTTTCTTATTATTTGGCGCATGCGTTTCGTCAGCAATTTGGCTGTACTTTGATTCTAGTCGCGCATGGACTGTTCTAGTTTCTGTTTTGGTTGCAAGTTGCCCTTGTGCATTATCGCTTGCGGTACCTACAGCAATGGCGGCGGCGCAAGGTGCGGTAACTAAACTAGGCTTATTGATTGTGCGCGGTCATGTCATGGAGGGTTTGGTAAAGGCAACGGATTTAGTATTAGATAAAACCGGTACCTTGACGATGGGGCAACCAGAGCTGCAAGAAGTTATCAATTTGCGCTCCGGTTATCGTCGCGAGGATGCCTTAGCATTGGCAGCAGCATTAGAGATTGGGCAGAGACATCCACTAGCACTTTCATTACTGCGTGCTGCAGAAGGTGAGGTGCTCAAATTACCTTTGTTAAGCGAACCTGTTATTAATCTTTTGGGTAGGGGTCTAAGTTCAGGGCCTTATCGACTGGGAAGTGCATTATGGTTGGGCGTGGAGCAGGGCGCTCAACAAGGGCAATATGGTCAGGTGCATTTAGCCGATGAAAAAGGTCTGATCGCCAGCTTTGTTTTCTTGGATACGCCAAGACCTGGATTACAGCAATTTTTAAATGCTGTGAAATTGAGAAAGATATCGATTCATTTGGTTTCTGGTGATGATCCTGCAACCGTATCTTGGTGGGCGCAGCATATGGGCATAGAACACTATCAAGGTGCTTGTACGCCAGAAGATAAATATGACTACATTGAACGACTGCAAAAACAAAAACGTTTTGTGTGGGCGGTTGGTGATGGCGTTAATGATGCGCCTTTGCTTGCCCGTGCGGATGTCTCTGTCGCGGTGGGGGCGGGTGCGCCATTGGCCGCCGCGGGTGCTGATGCGATTCTCACGGCAAATTCTTTAGAGCCCCTCGCAAAAGCATTATTGCTGGCGGATAAAACCCAAATCATTATTAAAGAAAACTTATGGTGGGCTTTTGCCTATAACGCGCTGGCCATTCCAGTGGCAATGATGGGTCTGGTAAATCCCTGGGTTGCCGGGATTGGCATGTCTCTCTCATCCCTTGCAGTTACGTTAAACGCCTGGCGTTTGCGAAAGGCTTAGACTATAGGGATGGAAAGCCTCTATCTTTTAGTCCCGCTGTCACTGGTCCTCATCGGTCTTTTGGTTTGGATTTTGAACTGGTCAATTAAGAGCGGTCAGTTTGATGATTTAGACGGCCCAGGAGAGGCGGTTTTGATGGATGATGATACTCCAAAGGCTAAATAAGTTAGTAATTGCTATCGTTTAACACCTTATAAATATTGATCCTATTGGATTCGATTGATAAATTGCAGAATCCCCTCTGAATTGACCCCATCCTTTTTGACATAGATCAAACCCCCTTAGTGGCCTTACTTTGATAATCGATCCAGTCTATTTGGATTATGTCGCTGTTTGGTCACAAAAAAGGAGAAACCATGGGACTTACCGTGGGGAGTAATCAGGATACCTTCAATTACAAGGTTGTCAGCCAGTTTGCCATCGTTACTGTGCTTTGGGGGATTGTTGGCATGCTCGTGGGAGTTATTCTCGCGGCTCAGCTTATCTGGCCTGACATCACTTTTAATATTCCTTGGTTAAGCTATGGTCGTTTGCGGCCACTACATACCAATGCGGTGATTTTTGCTTTCGGTGGTTCGGCGTTATTTGCAACGTCTTATTACATCGTTCAGCGCACAAGTCAGGCGCGTTTATTCTGTGACAAGTTAGCAGCATTTACTTTTTGGGGATGGCAGGCGGTGATTGTTTTGGCTGCTGTGACATTGCCATTGGGTATTTCAACTTCAAAAGAGTACGCTGAACTTGAGTGGCCAATTGATATCTTGATCACCTTGGTTTGGGTAGCCTATGCAGTAGTTTTCTTCGGCACCATCATGAAGCGCAAGACGAAACATATTTATGTTTCGAACTGGTTCTTCGGCGCTTACATTCTGACAATCGCCATTCTGCATATTTTCAATAACTTGGAAATGCCTGCGACATTGTGGAAGTCATATTCAGCATATGCAGGCGTACAAGATGCGATGGTGCAGTGGTGGTACGGTCATAACGCGGTAGGCTTCTTCTTGACTACTAGCTTCTTGGGCATGATGTACTACTTTATTCCAAAGCAAGCAGAGCGCCCAATTTATTCATATCGTTTGTCCATTGTTCACTTCTGGGCTTTGAACTTTACTTACATGTGGGCTGGTCCTCACCATTTGCAACACACCTCTTTGCCTGATTGGACCCAGTCTCTCGGAACAGTATTCTCTCTAATCTTGTTAGCGCCATCTTGGGGCGGCATGATCAACGGCATCATGACTTTGTCTGGCGCTTGGTACAAACTCCGCCGTGACCCTATCTTGAAATTCTTAGTTGTAGCCCTTTCCTTCTACGGTATGTCTACCTTCGAAGGTTCTATGATGTCGATTAAGACTGTAAATAGCTTGTCTCATTACACGGACTGGACTATTGGTCACGTTCACTCAGGTGCTTTGGGTTGGGTTGCCATGATTACCATTGGCTCTCTTTATTACTTGATCCCGCGTTTAGTTGGGCAAAAAGAGATGTACAGCACCAAGTGGATTGAGTTGCATTTCTGGATTGCCACTATCGGTGTTGTTTTGTACATTGC
>CAZHWF010000003.1:17245-51140 GCA_964536365.1 uncultured Polynucleobacter sp. | reverse complement strand
AAGGCGCCGCTCCAGTAGTGCAGGGCGAGGCAGTCAATACTGCAACGACATATGGTTACTACCAAGTAACGATGATGCAAGAGACCAAAACCACTATGTGTCAAATCGAGAAATTTGCCTAAGTAAAAAATAAAGTCAGGAGAACACAATGGCAAGAATGAAATTTATTTGTGACACAGAGCGATGCATTGAGTGCAACGGCTGTGTTACCGCCTGTAAGAACGATAACGAAGTACCTTGGGGCGTTAACCGTCGTCGCGTTGTAACGGTTAATGACGGCATCATCGGCCAAGAAAAATCCGTTTCAGTTGCTTGCATGCACTGTACTGATGCCCCTTGTATGGCGGTATGTCCGGTAGATTGCTTCTACCGCACTGATGAGGGTGTGGTTCTGCATGATAAGGATATCTGTATCGGCTGCGGATACTGCTCATTTGCTTGTCCGTTTGGCGCGCCACAGTTCCTTAGTAAGGGCGCGTTTGGTTCTCGTAGCAAAATGGATAAGTGCACATTCTGCAGCGGTGGTCCGGAGGAAAACGGTAGTGTTGCGGAGTTTGAAAAGTATGGCCGCAATCGCTTGGCGGAAGGTAAGTTACCGCTTTGTGCTGAGATGTGCTCTACCAAGGCTTTAATTGGTGGTGATAGCGATATTATTTCTAGCATCTTCAATCAACGCGTCAGTTTGCGTGAGAAGAATGGTAAGTATCCAGGATCCAAAGCTTTTGGTTGGACAACCGCCTATGGTGGCCCAGATACGCCTGCGCCAACACCAACCCCTGCTGCAAAAATTCCGGGAGCCAAATAATGAAAATTAAATTGAAGACCCTCGGATTGTGTTTTGCTGCAGCAACGCTGTTGGCTGCCTGTTCGGAGCCTCCAGAAATCGCAGCTAAAGCGTCTAAGCGTCCTGATATGGCGCCTTACATGGGTGCTAATAACGGATTTATGACTAAGAATTGGACGCCGGGCAATCAGGCCAGCTGGACTGAGTCGATCGAAAAGCGTACTCAAGGTCAAAACGAATACAGTCGCGTTAAGTGATCAACTAAATAACAATAAATAAAACGAAAACGTTTAAGGACATGTGTATGAAACGATCATTTTCTAAAGTTCTACGCACTTTGGTGGTGACTGCTGGTTTGTCGCTAAGCATGATGGGTGGATCCGCTTTTGCAGAGCGCGCTCAATTGGTGCCTCTGCCTTCTCCAAGCGGAGTAGATCACCCTTTGTATGTTCCAGCTAATCCAAACGATTTGGCTAAGGGAAGTGAAGCGCAAGCGCGGCCTGCAAACCCTTCAGTTTTTACTGGCGCAAATAGTGATCCCTACAACTACGTTAGCATTCCCGATAAAGAAGCGAGTGTTTTAATTCAGCGCTCTGGCCAAGAATGGCGTCTGATTCGAAATGGCGTTATTACGGTTTATGGCGGATGGTTATTGGCCCTAGCTTTTTTTGGAGTCATTGCGACATACACGCTTAAAGGCCCAATGAAATTGCACGAGCCCTTGTCTGGGGTGAAAATCAAACGCTTTAGCGCTTTTGATCGCCTTGTGCACTGGCTGATGGCATTTAGCTTCTTGGCGTTGGCGTTTACTGGGTTGCTAATTCTGTACGGAAAATATTTTGCAATGCCTTTAATGGGCGGAGTAGCTTACGGATCATTTTTAAATGTTTGCAAAAATATCCATAATTTCACTGGCCCCTTATTCACCATTTGTATTGTTATTTTCTTCTTCCTCTTTGCGCACAAGAATGTTTTTGGCAAGGGTGATATGGCTTGGATTATGGGCTTTGGCGGAATTTTTTCCGGCAAACATATTCCGGCAGGTTTCTTTAACTTTGGCGAGAAGTTTTGGTTCTGGTTTGGTATGACATTCTTGGGTTTAATTATTTCTGGCTCAGGTTTTGTGCTCGATATGATCGTCCCATTCATGACGATTGAGTACACCCGTGGCACGATGCAAATCGCCAACATCATTCATAGTAGCGCCGCAATTTTGATGACAGCAATGGCGATGGGCCACATTTACATTGGCACAATTGGTTCTCAAGGCTCTATTGATGGTATGAAAACTGGCTATGTCGATGCCACTTGGGCAAAAGAGCATCATGAGCTTTGGTATAACGAAATCAATAAAAAGGGATAAAGCCATGAAAAAAATCATCGCTTTTGCATTTTGCGCATTTGCCGCTTCATCCTTGATGGCTGCTTTGCCACCATTGACCCCTGAGCAAGCTGAGGCTGCCGCTTTAGCTAAAGCAAAAACCGCTTACGGCGATAAGGTTGGGGCATATAAGTTGTGCTTGGCTCAAAACAAGGTGGCAGATCAATTTAGAGTTTCTGGCACTCCAGCGCCAGCGGCATGCGTGGCTCCGCCACCATTTACTCCGCCAGTAGCTGCCGCACCTGCAGCAGCAAAGTAATTAGTCAGCGAGTAATTCTTGGTGTAAGTAGCGTTTAGCTGCAGCTGTTTGAGGATTATCAAAGAAGGGGCCTACGGGTCCCTTTTCCTTTATCTCTCCTCGATCGACAAAGATAATGTACTCAGCTAATCTTTGAACTTGAGCTAGCTGATGGGAGGAGAAGATAATATCCGATCCCTCTTGATGAAAGCGACGAATCAGATCCTCAACTTGCTCAGTGGTATTTGGATCTAGGTTGGCGGTTGGTTCGTCCAGTAAAACCAAATTTGGCTTTTGGAGGATGGCCCTGCCAAGACACAGCTTTTGCCTTTCGCCAGCGGATAACTTATGTGCTGGACTATTGCCCAATTTAGCAAGTCCAACTTCTTCCATCACCTTTTTGATATCGGATTCAGTAATGCTTGCATCAACATCCTGAATCATTTTGATATTCGCTAAAGCAGAGGCTTTGATCATTGGCGTGTGATGCAGTACCAGAGCAATTTTTGTTTTGAATGAATAGCTCACGGTCCCGCTATCGGGTTTGATGAGTCCATCGAGAAGTTTCATTAAGGTGGTTTTACCTGCGCCATTGGGTCCGATGCAGGCTGTGATTCTGTCTGCCGGAATAATCGCATGGGGAATATTCAGGATGGTTCTGTTATTGCTCTTAACGATAATGTCTTTGAGTTCAATAAACTTTTCAAAATGCTCAGCTGTGTTAACCATAGCGGCGCTCCGCAATTTGCCGCACTTTAAAAGTGAACAGGTTGGCCAATAAAACAATACTGAGCAAAACCAATCCCAAAGCAAGGGCCAATGGAAGATCGCCTTTGCTTGTCTCTAATGCAATCGCCGTAGTCATGGTTCGAGTGGAGCGATCAATATTGCCGCCAACAATCATGACTGCACCTACCTCAGAGATTGCTCTGGCTAGGCCAGCAAGGATGGCAATTGTGAGTGAGAACCGGCAATCCCAAATCAACCACTTAAAGCGGGACAAGGGGGGTAATCTGAGGCTCAAAAATGAATCGCGATGAATCTTCCAGGCATCTTCAAGCAGTTGGCGGCTCAAGGCGGCGATTAAAGGGGTGGTGAGCAGGGTTTGGGCAACAATCATGCCTTTGGTGGTAAATAACCAGCCCCACATACCAAGTGGGCCTGTGCGAGATAGCATCAGGTAAACCAAGACACCCACAATTACTGTGGGCACTCCCATGAGGGTATTGAGGGTCACAATAATCGTTTTTTTGCCTACAAATTGCTCAGTAGCCAGCAGCGCCCCTATTGGTAGGCCAATGAGTGTGCCTATTAAAAGGGCGGTAAGGCTTACCTGCAGGGACACTAAGACGATGCCTATTACCCCGCTGTCGAGATGGGCAAGAAGGGCAAAGGCGTCTTGAAAGGCTTTGAGCATGGGCTCGATTCTAGCAAGTCAATGGCAAAATGAGTGTGATGAGACGAAATTACCAATTTTTGACCCATGGCTGAAGTGGTTTGCCTCTGTAACGAGGTCTACGATGTGGACTTGCGTGCTTATTTAGATACGCATCCGATTGACTCTATTGATGAGTTGCGGGAACAAGCATCCATTTGTAACAAGTGCATGCAGTGCCAGGACTTGGTTGAGGGTGAAATCTATTTAGCGCGAGTTAGGCGACAGCGCGCGGCAGGGCAGTTTTAATGACCTCTAATGTCGCACCCCGTTTTACAGTGCTGAGTATGAATGTTCACAAGGGTTTATCACCTTTGCATCGACGTTCCACTATTTATCAGTTGCGTCAAAAAATGCGGAGTTGCTACCCAGACCTGCTTTTTCTGCAAGAGTTGCAACAAGAGCATCGGGGAAGAGTTAGAAGATTTGGACAGTGGCCACTCACTGAATTAACCCACTTTCTTTCTGAAGATTTTTGGCATGACTGGCATTATGGAAAAAATGCCGAGTATCGCGATGGCCATCATGGCAACGCAATTCTTTCAAAGCATCCACAGCAAAAAGGGAATAACTACGATATATCGGCATATCGATTTGAGAGTCGCGGACTTTTACATAGCATTGCAACCATTGCCGGCATAGATCAACCGATCCATTGTTTTTGTGTGCATCTAGCACTCTTTGAACGGGGTCGAGAGAGGCAGTTGGAGGCGATTATTGGGCATATTCAGAGCCTTACTCAGGATGGCCCAACTATTGTCGCTGGAGACTTTAATGATTGGCGTAATCGCGTAAGCATGCCCATGAAAAATGCGGGATTTAATGAGGTATTTGAGGTGCTTACCGGCGCTCCCGCAAAAACTTTTCCGAGTGTTAAGCCGATACTACCCATGGATCGTATTTATGTGCGCGGGCTAAAAGTGCATTCTGCGCAAATTTTGCATGAGTGGCTCAAACTATCGGATCATTTAGGCATTACTGCTGAATTGGAACTTTTATGAATATATTGGCATTTATTTTTGGATCTCTCTTCGGGGTCTCGTTAATATGGGTTCCGATTTTGCACGCCGCTATTGTGCTTGCATTTGGGTTTCATATGATCGCGGTAAGAAGACCTGTAGCGGTAGCATTTGCCTGGTTTTTAATTGTGATTCTGGTGCCGATACTTGGAGTAGCTTTGTATATTCTGATTGGTGAGCGACCTGTTGGCAGAAAGTTAACTCGTAAGATCACTCGCATGAACCGCGAATACGAAAAAATTACAGAGTCGATGTGTCAAGAGTTTGCCTGCGATAGACAAAAGCTTCCGGTTGAGGGCAGGGCTCTAAGTCTATTGGCTGAGTCCAAAAATGGCTCTCCAGTGGTTGCTGGAAATAAGATTGAATTACACACTGACTCACTCAAGATTCTGCAAAGTTTTATTGATGAGATAAACCAAGCCAAAAAAAGTTTGCATATGGAGTTCTATATCTGGGCTTTAGGGGGTGATGCGGATCGAGTGTGCGAGGCTTTGATTGCCGCTTCTAAACGTGGTGTTGCCTGTAGGGTGTTGCTTGATTCTTTAGGTAGTAAGGATTGGTTTAAATCTCCATGGCCCGCCCGTTTTCGCAAAGCTGGCATTCAAGTGACTGAAGCATTGCCGATTCAGATTGGTCGCTTTCAGTTCCGCCGCGCTGATTTACGATTGCATCGCAAAATTTTTGTCATTGATGGCGCGGTCGTATGGACAGGCAGTATGAATTTGGTAGACCCTAGAACATTCAAACAGGATTCTGGCGTAGGTGAGTGGGTTGATGCGATGGTTCGTATTGAGGGTCCCGTAGCGGCGCAGTTTGAGTTGACCTTTGCGTTTGACTGGAGCGTGGACAACCCCAGCATTACCAGCTTTAAAGATCGTGAGCCTGTGGCGTCGCCTCGCGAGGGTGGCGCGCTAGCTCAAGAGTTTTCATCGGGACCTGTTTATCGCGACGATATTTTGTATCAAGTTTTGCTTTCGGCAATTATGGATGCGCGCGAAGAATTAACGATCACCACGCCTTACTTTGGGCCTGATGACGGCTTAATTCAGGCATTGATGGCCGCCGCAGCTAGAGGTGTGAAGGTTACTTTGATCGTTCCAAAGCTAAATGATTCAACTTTAGTTGCCTGGAGTAGTAAGAGTTTTTATGAAGACCTCATGAATGCGGGTGTCGTTATTGCGGAATTTCATGGTGGCCTATTGCATACCAAGAGTTTGCTAATTGACAAGCGCATTGCAATTTTTGGGTCAGTGAATTTTGATCAACGCAGCCTACGCCTGAATTTTGAAATCAGCTTAATTGTGTACAACCTTGAGTTTTGCTTAAAACTAGAAAAACTGATTGAGTCTTATTTGGCGCAATCCGATTTCGTGAATCCTAAAGCTTGGGCAAAACGACCAGCATGGCGACGCTATCTCGAGAATGCGGCACACCTTACATCACCACTGCTTTAAATCGCTCCGCTTGCCCGCATACTGGCGATATCAGACTCTGAAACCCCTAATTCTTTGAGGATCAAGTTGGTATGTTCGCCAACAGCAGGAATGGGGTCCATGCGATAGTCGTAGCTACTATTAAGACCTGGTGGTAGTAGAGCCGGAATAGCTCCGTTTGGTGTATCCACCTCAGTCCAGCGCTTGCGGGCTTTTAGTTGCTCATGCTTCCAGAGACCTTCCATATCATTTAAATGGGCATTGGCAATTTGCGCTTTATCGAGCCTAGCTATTAGTTGATCAGAGTTTATTTTGCTAAAACACGCATCAATAATTTGGAATAGTTCAGCGCGCTTTTCATTACGCTTAAAGTTGCGATCAAAACGTTCATCTTTTGCTAATTCAGGATTTTCTAAAACGGTTTCGCAAAATTGCACCCACTCGCGTTCATTCTGTAGGCCTAACATGACGGTTTTCCCATCGCCCGCTTTGAAAGGGCCATAAGGATAGATTGTTGCGTGTGATGCGCCATTTCTCGCTGGTGCTTCTGCTCCTTTATAGGCGTAATACATGGGAAAGTTCATCCACTCGCCAAGAGATTCCAGCATCGAGATATCGATGACAGTACCCTTTCCAGTTTTTCCTCTTTGCAGCAATGCAGCAAGGATATTGGTGTATGCATACATGCCAGCGGCGATATCCGCGATGGAGTTGCCTGCCTTGCTCGGAGTTTCTGGGGTACCAGTGACAGATAGGAAGCCAGCCTCACTCTGAATAAGAAGGTCGTAGGCCTTCTTATCTCGATAAGGGCCATTATTACCATAACCTGAAATGTCACACAGAATCAACTTAGGATTATCTTTATGCAGAGCCTCGGCGGTTAAGCCCATGCGAGCAGCCGCTCCTGGAGCGAGATTTTGCACTAAGACATCGGCAGTCTTTAATAGTGTTCTAAGAGTAGTAATTGCTGCAGGTTGTTTTAAGTCTAAAGTCAAACTTTCTTTAGAGCGATTTACCCAAACAAAGTGGGAACATAGTCCATCTACTTGTGTATCGTAGCCTCTGGCAAAGTCACCTGCGCCAGGGCGCTCTACTTTAATGACTCGAGCACCAAGATCGGCTAATTGACGCGTACAAAAAGGCGCCGCAATAGCATGCTCAAGAGAAACCACTGTAATGCCATCTAATGGGCGAACGCTCATCTCAATACTTTCTTAGAATGATCTTGGGAGGCCAAGGATATGCTCTGCCACATAGGAGTAGATCAAGTTGGTGGAGATTGGCGCAACTTGGTAGAGGCGGGTTTCTCTAAACTTTCGTTCCACATCGTATTCATTGGCAAATCCAAATCCACCATGGGTTTGTAGGCAGACATTGGCTGCTTCCCAAGATGCTTTGGCGGCAAGATATTTGGCCATATTGGCTTCTGGACCACAGGGTTGATGGGCGTCAAATAGTTCGCAGGCCTTAAAGCGCATGAGGTTAGCGGCTTCTGTCTCGATATAGCTATCAGCAATTGGGAATTGGATTCCTTGGTTCTTGCCAATGGGGCGATCAAAAACAACACGATCATTGGCGTAACGACGTGCGCGATCAATAAACCAATAAGCATCTCCGATACATTCGGCGGCAATCAGGGTGCGCTCCGCGTTCAGGCCATCCAAAATATATTTGAATCCTTGACCTTCTGCGCCAATCAGGTTCTCAGCTGGTATTTCTAGGTTATCGAAAAAGACTTCATTGGTTTCATGATTAACCATGTTCGCAATTGGTCTGACATCCATACCTTTGCCAATCGCATCGGCAAGATTAACGATAAATATAGACATGCCTTCTGACTTGCGCTGCACTTCAGTAATTGGAGTGGTGCGTGCCAGCAAGATCATCAGATCAGAGTGCTGAATTCTGGAGATCCAAACTTTTTGACCATTGACTACATACTTATCACCTTTTTTAACCGCAGTTGTTTTGAGTTTGGTGGTATCGGTTCCGGTAGTGGGTTCGGTAACTGCCATGCTTTGTAAACGTAATTCGCCAGTAGCAATTTTGGGGAGGTAGAGTTTTTTCTGCTCTTCTGATCCATGGCGCAATAAAGTGCCCATGTTGTACATCTGCCCATGACATGCGCCTGAGTTTCCGCCTGAAAAATTAATCTCCTCCATGATTACGGAAGCTTCTGCTAGGCCTAACCCAGACCCGCCATATTCCTCTGGAATCAGAGCCGCCAACCATCCAGCTTTGGTCATAGCATCTACAAATGCTTCGGGGTAATCGCGCTCATGGTCTATTTTTTGCCAATAAGCGGAGTCAAAAGAGCCGCAGATATCACGCAAAGCTTCACGCATTTCTTGGTATTGGTCGGGCTTGGGAATGGGGTGATTCATAGGAGTCTCAAATTATCGGTTTTGTGTGGTTATTTGCTAATTCAATTACTAGTTTAAGCAAGATTTGAAAATCATGGAGATTGTGCAAAACAGGGCAAAATAGACCCATGAAATCCAAAGAGATAAATTAACCGCCTAATGGAACACCTGTTCGAACATTTCTTTGGGTGGTTTGGGATGCCCTCGGTTGGTCTACCCGCGGTATTTTTGAGTGCATTTATTTCCGCAACTTTAATCCCAGCGGGATCAGAACCAATCCTCTTTGGGTATATCACGCTCAATCCACATTTATTCTGGGTGGCTGTTATGGTTGCAACCGTTGGTAATACATTGGGCGGCATGCTTGATTGGGGGCTTGGCGTCATTGCGCGCAATAGTTTTAAGGAAATGAACCAGCCTCGTGATCATCGTTTAAAACGTTGGCTAGAAAATTGGGGCCCCAAATTATTACTATTTTCTTGGCTACCAGGTATAGGTGATCCGCTATGTTTGGCGGCAGGCTGGTTAAAGCTTCCCTGGCAACCCTGTCTAATTTATATGTTTATTGGTAAATTGTTGCGGTTTATTACCTTGACTTGGTTGCTCACACTTGTGCCCAATAGTTTTTGGCATCAACTGGGGCATTGGCTTCATTTAATTTAAACCAGGGTTTCTGCTCCGGCATTTGAGCATTTTCTGGATTGTTTTAACTGGTAATAACCAGTCTATTTCCGTTACCCATTGCCTTCCTGTAACATCAGGTTTTTGGGCGAATCTTGTTGATGAGCGCCCCATATAACTTGATACGGTAAAGATATGTCCACATTAAAAGGTAAAACAGCCCTGGTTACTGGTTCGACTAGCGGCATTGGTTTGGGTATGGCTATTGCATTGGCAAAGCAGGGCGCCAATATTATGGTCAATGGCTTTGGTGAGAAAGATGAAGCTATTGCAAAAATTAAAGCCTGTGGAGTGGAGGTTGATTACCACGGTGCAGATATGAGTAAGCCTGCTGAAATTGAAGATCTGATTAAGCAAACTGAAAAACGTTTTGGATCGCTGGATATTCTGGTTAATAATGCCGGCATTCAGTACACGGCAAATATCGAAGAGTTTCCAACAGATAAGTGGGATGCGATTATTGCTATTAACTTGAGCTCAGCATTTCATACAACACATCATGCATTACCAGGTATGAAAAAACGTAACTGGGGCCGCATCATTAACATCGCCTCTGTGCATGGTTTGGTTGCCTCTACTCAGAAGGCTGCTTATGTAGCCGCTAAACATGGCATTGTTGGTCTGACTAAAGTGACTGCTCTAGAAAATGCGCGTACCGGCATTACCTGTAACGCCATTTGCCCAGGTTGGGTTTTGACGCCGCTAGTCCAAAAACAGGTGGATGCTCGTGCGGAGCGTGAAGGCATTTCTAACGAGGCGGCTAAAACCGCGCTCGTCTCAGAGAAGCAACCTTCTGGGGAATTTGTGACCCCTGAGCAATTGGCTGCATTGGCGGTATTCCTTTGCGGTCCTGACGCCTCTGAAGTTCGTGGGGTGGCTTGGAATATGGATGGGGGCTGGACTGCGCAATAAGCCGCCCTAAATAGCCATAAATGTGATGCCGGCGAGATTCGCCGGCATTTTTCTTGCGCCAAACAAAAACCGCAGAATAGTCTATAGTTACTCAAAAATAACCATTATTTTTGCTTAATTGAAAAGGAATACAAATGGAACACACCTTACCTCAGTTGCCTTATGCGCTTGACGCTCTTGCCCCTTTCATTTCCAAGGAGACTTTGGAATATCACTATGGCAAGCACCATCAAACCTATGTAACCAACTTAAATAATTTAATCAAGGGCACTGAGTTTGAGAGCGCCTCTCTCGAGGATATTGTTAAGAAATCTTCGGGCGGTATTTTCAATAACGCGGCACAGGTTTGGAACCATACTTTTTATTGGATGGGAATGAAGCCAAATGGCGGCGGTGCTCCTACCGGTCCTTTGGCTGAAGCAATTAATGCCAAGTGGGGTTCTTTCGAGAAATTCAAGGAAGAATTTACAAAGTGCGCGGTGGGTACTTTTGGATCTGGCTGGGCTTGGTTAGTTAAAAAGCCTGACGGCTCTTTGGATCTTGTTTCCACTAGCAATGCCGCTACGCCATTGACTACTGATGCAAAGCCATTACTGACATGTGATGTATGGGAGCATGCTTACTACATCGACACACGTAATGCGCGACCAAAATACTTGGAAAATTTTTGGAATTTAGTGAACTGGGATTTTGCTAGCAAAAATTTTGCCTAATGTGGGTATTAATAGCTAAGGTTATCGCATGACTTCAATTTTGACCTCTTTGGGGCGTACCATAATTGCGGGTTTTGTCCTCCTTGTTTTGATCATTTTGGCTTTAGGCGGTAACTTTAGCTCTGCTGAGCTTCCATTCATTTTTCGTTGGTTGCACGTCATGTTTGGGGTGATGTGGGTTGGTTTGCTTTGGTACTTTAATTTTGTGCAAATTCCTTCTATGCCAAAGATTCCAGATGAGCAAAAGCCAGCAATTGGTAAAGTGATTGCTCCCACAGCTTTGTTTTGGTTCCGTTATGCGGCGTTATTTACTGTTGTGACGGGTTTAATCGTCGCCGGCTTGAGCGGCTATCTGCACCAAGCTTTTACTTTGCAACCCCCATTCCGAGCAATTGGTTTAGGTATGTGGATTGCTTTGGTGATGGCGTTTAATGTTTGGTTCATTATTTGGCCAAACCAGAAACGCGCTTTAGGTATCGTTGCTGTTGAGGCGGATGTGAAGGCGAAATCTGCTCGCGTTGCCATGTTGGTGTCACGTTTTAATACGATATTGTCGGTGCCAATGTTATTTTTGATGGTGGCGCAATCGCACAATACTACTTGGTTTGTAATCGTTTCTTAATAGAAACTTTCGCTACACAAAAGGCCCGCTATGCGGGCCTTTTGTTTTGTCGGTTATATCTTCAGCCCACTTCCTAGGCTCACATCAGCAACTAAGTCAAAATGGCTGGTAGTTCTTTGGTGAGCGCTCCTCGTTGCGTAGTTGCAGTCCCAAGTAAGGCAAAGCCCAATAGCTTTCCATCGGCAGACTCAAAGCGAGCTTCCATGCCACCTTCAGCGGAGGTTGTGACCCACTTGCCTTGAGCACCTTTGGCTGGAGGTGAAACTATTGTTGGTAGTGCAGGTGTTTTTACCATGACTGGCATTGCTGGATAGATAAGATCAGTGGCGTGTCCAGTGAGTGTGGGTGCTAGCGCTCTAGCTGCTTGCATGATGGGCATGACGTATGGCAATACCAAGCCTTCCACCTCAGCGCAATCGCCAATCGCATAGATGTTTTTGATATTGGTTTCTAGTTGGCGATTTACCTGAATGCCGCTACCAATATTGATTCCACTGGCCTTAGCTAACTCAATTCTGGGTTTGAGGCCAACAGCAGATAAAAATACATCGCATGAGATAGTGTGGTTGTTAGCAAGCGTTACCTCTAAAACATCGCCTTGACGATTAATTGCTTGAACAGTCGTGGATAGGTGCCAGTTCACGCCAGAAGCGCTCAATTTTTGTTGAAGCTCTAGTGCTGCCACTTCTGGCAAAAGACGTCCTAAGGCCTGCGGAGCAAGATCAATCACATCAACTTCGTAGCCGCCTAAGGCCAGATCATTGGCAAACTCGCAGCCAATTAAGCCCGCACCTAGTATGGCAATCTTCTTTTTTCCAGCAATGGCATTGCGAAAGTGCGCATAGTCTTCAAGATCATTGACTGTGATGACTTCATTCACGGCATTGCCTTGGAGCGGCAGGTGAATCTGATCTGCGCCTAAAGCCAAAACCAACTTGCCATAAGGTAATAGACCTTTGTTGGTTTGGATAGTTTGAGTACTTGAATCAATCGCACTTACTTCGCATTCGCCGAGTATTGTCATCTCCAATTGGGTCGCCATATCATCTGCTGGAGTGGAGATTAATTGCATAGCTTCTTTTTTGCTAGCTAGCGCAGTAGAGAGCATTGGCTTGGAGTAAAAATAACCTGGCTCACGAGTAACCATGGTGATTGGAGTGGCTTTGTCTAATTTGCGAAGTTCACGCGCGACTGTGTAGCCAGCCAGTCCGCTGCCAATAATGACAATTGCGGAAGGGGATTGCGGGTTAGTTTGATCCAAAGCTGGGCTCTCCAAGTTGGTATAAAAGTAATTGCAATAAAAAAGACGGAATAAGAAGCTTGAATAAGTGGTGGAACTAGCTTTGTTTAGCTAACTTGAACCATCTCGAAATCTGCTTTGGCAACGCCGCAGTCAGGGCACTCCCAATCGTCTGGGACATCAGCCCAGGCGGTACCAGCCGGGATGCCATCTTCCGGAATGCCTTTTGCCTCATCATAAATATAGCCACATACGATACATTGCCAAGTTTTCATATTATTTCCTTCGATTGTTCTCTTGATTTTAAATTTAAGCGGATTCTAAGTTTTTGATAGTTGTAATTTCTGAATGTGCCATTTTGATTCCTTGCTTATAACTGAACTATGGATCTAGGTGCTTCTCACCTAATTATCGGTCTAATAATTCATTATGATAGTATTTATCTAATAAATCGATAAAAAGAAACAATAGCAAAAAATCTATGGCCTATTTACCTTCTTTAAGACAGCTCGGATATTTTGTAGCTTTGGCAAAAGAGCTTAATTTCACTAGAGCAGCTCAAGCATGCTTTGTTGGTCAGTCCACATTAAGTGCCGGCATCAAGGAGTTGGAGGATGCTTTGGGAATACATTTGGTTGAGCGTGATCGCCAAAACGTATCGATTACTCCTATTGGGTTGGAAGTGCTTGAGCGCGCCAAATTGATTTTGGCAGCATCCGAAGATTTGGTGGAGTATGCGGGCACAACAGGCAAACCAATGAGCGCAACCATACGTCTTGGGGTGATTCCAACAATTGCACCATTTCTATTGCCGGCTGTATTGCCAGAAATTCGTACGCGTTTTCCGGATCTGAAAATTACCTTGCGAGAAGATCTCACTGCCAATTTACTTTCAAGACTGGCCGAGCATAAATTGGATTTCGCCTTGATTGCATTGCCATATGATGTTGAAGGTCTGCTTGTACAAGAATTATTCGATGACCCATTTTGGTTGGTCGCTAAGGAGGGTGATCCCGCCTTAAAAGGCAAAGAAGTTACTTTGCCGGCCAAGATGGCGGAGCGACTATTGCTATTGGAGGAGGGGCATTGCTTGAGAGAGCACAGCTTGCAGGCCTGCAAGCGAGCTGATATTCGTAGGGCTGAGGGCCTAGAGGCCACTAGTCTGTTGACACTTTTGCAGATGGTCGAGTCGGGCTTGGGGATTGCCTTGCTTCCAGGAATGGCGGTTAAGAGTAGTCTGTTGAGTAATTCTGAATTAGTAGCAAAGGAGTTAGCAGCGCCAGCACCTAAGAGGGTGATTGCTTTAGTAGCGCGCCAGTCAACTGCCCATTCGCAAGAATTTAATGCCATAGCAAACTGCATACGTGAGCAATTTAGCGTGAATAAGTAACCATACTTTGGCCTCTGCAAAAATAAGGAATAGTTGTTAAAGTTAGTTCTTTCAATACTTACTTTATTAAAAGGCTGAATATGTCAGGCAAAGAAATCATGTTCACTCCAGTGAGTCTCGGAGCTATTGAATTAAAAAACCGTTTGGTAATGGCCCCATTAACCAGAATGCGTGCGGTTGACGGTGACGTACCAAACCCTTTAGCAAAAACGTATTACGCGCAGCGCGCTAGCGCAGGCTTGATCATTACTGAGGCAACACAAATTTCTCCTTTGGGCAAAGGTTACCCAGCAACACCAGGCATCTATTCGCCTGAGCAAACTGCCGCTTGGAAAGAAATCGTTAATGCGGTACATGCTAAAGGCGGCTCGATTGTTGCCCAACTATGGCATGTCGGCCGCATCTCCCATTCCTCTTTACACCCAGAGCAAGGGTTGCCTGAAGCGCCCTCAGCAATTGCGCCAGCAGGGCAAACTTATGGAGCGGACTGGAAATTACATAAATACGAAACACCAAACGCAATGAGTTTGGCCGATATCGCTCGTTTGCTCAAAGAGTTTGAAGCAGCGGCGCAAAATGCAAAGACTGCTGGCTTCGATGGTATTGAAATTCATTCTGCCAATGGCTACTTGTTGGATCAGTTTTTGCAAGATAAAACTAATCAGCGTAGCGATGAGTATGGCGGCTCGTTCGAAAATCGTTTGCGCTTGTTATCTCAAGTGATTGAGGTGGTTAGCAAAGTATTCCCAAGCGATAGAGTGGGTGTTCGCCTTTCGCCGTATGGCACCTTCAATGATATTGGCGACAGTGATCCAGTGGCTTTGTTTACTGCCGTAATTGCAAAACTGAATTCCTATAACCTAGCTTATGTTCACATGATTGAGCCACGAGCAACAAGCGCAGGTGGTGGAGACCAGATCAATGAAGAAGCGCCAAACACTTCGGAACTGTTCCGCGCTACATATCAAGGAAAATTTATTACTGCTGGGGGCTATGATCAGCAAATGGGCGAGAAAGTTTTAGAAGAGGGCTTGGCTGACGCAGTGGCTTATGGTCGACTCTATATTTCTAATCCTGATTTAGCTGAGAGATTTCAGCAAGGCGCAGCGCTAAATCCTTATAACCGCGCCACTTTCTATGGTGGTAAAGAGGCTGGATATACAGATTATCCGACGCTTTAAAAATCAAATCCCATTAAAAAGAAGATCCCACTGCCTTTGACCAAGGGTGGTGGGATTATTTTTTGTCTTCCGGATCTTTTAGAAGGTCGTAATGATTAGCGATCAGCAGTAAAGCCAATGATGCGCAGCCCATGGCGAAGAATTCCCATTGATGCAGCATTGCGGTACCAATCACTGTCATTAATATAGTCCAGCCTACGGCCATCTTGGCTTTTTTAGAGAGTGGCTTCATGCGTGTGTTGCTCCAACGTCAGTTAAGGAATTGCTTTACTAAGCCTCGTTTATCTATTTGCTTGGAAGGCTATTTTTTAAGGCTAGCAAATTTCTGGCTTCGATTTGTATGACGCCACCTCTGGGGCTATCTATTTCAGCAATTAAAAGAAATGATACTGAAATGATGAAGGGAAAGATCATAAATAGGCCGGTATTTTTTTTGAAATTACGAGCGCCAAATCCGATCAAGAGATTTGCGCAGATAGCAATTGCGGTCATTAAAGCCCAGGCTGCATAAGGGATGCGATTCCACCATGCTGCCTGCACGTAGCCTTGCGAATTTAGGACATCATTCATGCCCGATACCACTAGTGTAATGGCGGCATTCGGCTGAGCTCGCGCTATAGGGTGAATTTCATCCCAAAGCGCAGTCTGTAATTTATTGGTCTTCTTTTTGATTTCTTGGATTTTCTCAGGACTCTGTTGGTAATAGAACAGAATCCGTTGATCTACATATTGACGCAAAAGGTCTTTGATTGCCGCTGCGGACTTGGGTGGCAACAGATCCGCTCTGAGATATTCAGTGCCAATAGCGTTGGCTTCGCTTTCTTCCAGGATCTTGCGCTGATCATAGCGATCGATTGCCATGGAAAAAGTAAAGCCAATAATTAAAGCCAGCAAGGTTAGCGCAGCTGTTTGAATGATGCCTAAATCTTGCGGGGCTTCAAGACCCTTGGAGCGAAAACGGCTCAGGGCAGCATGGCCGACCCATGCTGAAAACGCGAATATCAGGAATGAAATCCCAAAAACTGCAAGAGGGTAGTTGAGTAGATGAAAAATTTAAAACGTTCCTGGGTAAAGAATATCTTTGGTCACATTCTGAATGTCACGATGTCCTGTAAATGCCATGGTGATATCGAGTTCATTGTGAATAATTTCCAAGCATTTGGTAACGCCAGCTTCGCCCATAGCGCCCAGGCCATATAAAAATGGACGTCCAATCATGGTGCCACGTGCACCTAAAGCCCATGCCTTTAGTACATCCTGTCCTGACCGAATGCCGCCATCCATCCAAACCTCAATATCTTTGCCAACCGCATCTGCGATTCCGGGTAGCGCTTGAATGCTTGATACGGCGCCATCTAGTTGGCGGCCGCCATGGTTGGAAACAATGAGTGCATCAGCGCCTGAGTTAGCTGCTAAACGGGCATCGCCTTCATCCAAGATTCCCTTGATGATGAGTTTGCCACCCCAAAGTTTTTTGATCCACTCCACGTCGCCCCAATTTAAGCCTGGGTCAAATTGTTCCGCCGTCCATGAGGAGAGTGAAGACATATTGCCTACGCCCGTAGCGTGACCCACTATATTGCGGAAAGTTCTACGTGGTGTCATCGCCATACCAAGACACCAGCGTGGCTTGGTGGCCATGTTGATCATATTGGCAATCGTTAATTTTGGCGGAGCTGAAAGACCATTTTTTAGATCCTTGTGACGCTGCCCCAGAATTTGTAGGTCCAACGTTAACACTAGTGCAGAGCATTTAGCCGCCTTGGCGCGCTCAATGAGGCGCTCAATAAAGCCGCGATCTTTCATGACGTAGAGCTGAAACCAAAAAGGTTTTGTTGTGCGTTCGGCAACATCCTCAATCGAGCAAATACTCATGGTGGACAAGCAGAAGGGTACGCCAAATTTTTCCGCAGCTTTGGCCGCCAGAATTTCGCCATCAGCGTGTTGCATGCCGGTTAGACCCGTTGGTGCGAGTGCGACTGGCATCGCAACTTCTTGACCAACCATGGTTGTCTTGGTCGTGCGGTTAGTCATATCGACAGCTACACGCTGACGTAATTTAATCTTTTGAAAATCGGATTCATTGGCGCGGTAAGTTGACTCTGTCCATGAGCCGGAGTCCGCGTAGTCGTAGAACATCTTGGGGGTACGTTTTTGATGAAGAATCCGCAAGTCTTCTATATTGGTAATGATTGCCACAATGTTTCCTTCTATGGATGCTTTTTATTAATGCGAAAGCTAAATTTAAGCTCTATCTTAGCAATACCGCGGATTTGTTTCTACAATGCTAGGGCATCCCTAATTTGGGAGCCTCAAATTACCACCTCCCAAAAGCCCTTAAATGCAACAACTGAATATCTCAACTGTTTTCTATTTGCTGACCGCAACAGCCTTGTGGGCTGGTAATGCAATAGCGGGGCGCGTATTAGTGGGGAGTATCTCTCCGATTACCCTGAGTGCGGTGCGTTGGGGATTAGCTGCTGTACTTTTGCTTCCCTTGGGGTGGCGTGTCTTTATGCCGGGAAGCGCCTTCTGGCAAAACAAGAAGCGCTTTTTGTTATTGGGTTTATTTGGGGTGGGAAGTTACAACGTACTTTTATATTTGGCATTGCAAACTTCCACCGCCATTAATGTCACCTTGATTGGTGCGAGTATGCCTATTTGGATGTTGTTTATCGGCGCGGTGTTCTATCAAGTGAAGCCCAGCATCTTGCAAATGATTGGTGCGGTAGTGAGCTTGTTGGGTGTTGGAATTGTGCTGACACGTGGTGATCTCGTTACCTTGCTATCTATGCAAATGGTGATGGGCGACCTTCTCATTATGTTGGCCACGATCTTATGGGCTTTTTATAGTTGGATGTTAAGTCGTCCCGGCGCTAGTACAGAGCGTCAATGGCCTTGGGCGGAATTTTTAATGGCGCAGGTAACTGTCGGCCTTTTTTGGACCTGCCTCTTTGATGGTTTTGAAATTGCTGCTGGCCATGCTTATATAGATCTCAATTGGTGGACTTTGTCTTTGATTGTTTTTGTGGCTATTGGCCCATCACTTATTGCTTATCGTTGCTGGGGTCTCGGTGTAAATGGAGCGGGCCCGACAGTCGCAGCTTTTTTTGCTAACTTTATCCCCTTATTTACTGCGCTGTTATCTGCGGCCATGTTGGGTGAGCCGCCCCAACTATTCCACGGGGTTGCTTTTGCATTAATTGTGGCTGGAATCGCTATTTCTTCAAAAACTGACAAGTAGTCTTAAATTACCCAAAAAAACAGGTAATTAAGGCTTTTAAAGCGGGTTTTTGGCTTAGAACCCCCCAAAAAAGTCTTAAATCGGTATCATTTAGGGCTATTCACAGAAATACCTAGGAAATTACTATGCCAGGCTTACTTCCACACGTTGATCCAGACGGTTTGCTAGAGTTCTCGGTCGTTTACACGGACCGCTCTTTAAATCACATGTCTGAAGAGTTTAAGCGCGTCATGGTGGATATATCGAGCGTATTAAAGGATGCTTATAACGCCAGCTCCGCAGTGATCGTTCCTGGAAGCGGCACATTTGGCATGGAAGCAGTTGCTCGCCAATTCGCTAATAATGAGAAATGTTTAGTTTTGCGTAATGGTTGGTTTAGCTACCGCTGGACGCAAATTTTCGATTTGGCTCACATCACTAATGACATCACCGTACTCAAAGGTCATCAATTAGAAGATTCTGCTCAGGGTGTATTTGCTCCAGCTCCAATCGAAGAGGTGGTGGCATTTATTAAGAAAGAAAAGCCAGCGGTAGTATTTGCGCCGCATGTTGAAACATCTGCCGGAATTATTCTTCCAGACGAATACCTCAAAGCGGTTGGCGAGGCGGTGCGCTCTGTTAACGGCCTGTTTGTATTGGATTGCATCGCTTCAGGTGCAATGTGGGTTGATATGAAGGCATGCCATGTGGACGTTTTGATTACTGCACCGCAAAAAGGCTGGAGTAGTTCTCCTTGCTGCGCATTAATCGCGCTTGGCGATCGTGCTCGCGAGCGTATTGATGCTACTCAAAGTAGCAGCTTCTCAATGGATCTCAAAAAGTGGTTGCAAATTATGGAAGCCTACGAAAAGGGTGGCCATGTGTATCACACCACAATGCCTACTGACGCATTAAAGATTTTGCGCAATGTCATGAAAGAAACTCAGGCTCTGGGCTTTGCCGCTCTCAAAGATAAGCAGGTGGAGCTGGGAACCAAAGTACGTAATCTGTTGGTTTCTAAAGGTTACAACTCCGTTTCTGCCAAGGGCTTCCAGGCACCCGGTGTAGTGGTGAGCTACACCAAAGATCCAGATATTCAGTCAGGCAAGAAATTTATCGCGCTTGGTTTGCAAACCGCAGCGGGTGTGCCATTGCAATGCGACGAAAGACCAGACTTTCGCACATTCCGTATTGGTTTGTTTGGTTTAGAGAAGTTGACGCATGTTGATCGCACTGTTGGACACCTTGCTGCTGCATTGGAGAAAATTACCGAGACTGAAGCGCAGGCTGCTTAATGACTTGGTAGTAAGGTAGTAACAAGAATAAAGGCCATCATATGATGGCCTTTATTACATTTAGAAAAATTAAATCAAACTGGTGTATGGATTTACGTGTTGATGTTTTCGACAGATTATCTAGCCAATGGATTAGGGGTTGCCTCACCAACTTTATATAGGGTGTTGTTGTCAACGTGATGAAACAACTCAGCCTGATCTTTAATTTTCATGACGGTGTCTTGCTCATAAGACCAAGTGCCATCATCGTTAATGGAAACCTCAATACGAAACTCCACTGTCCTGAATGCGTAATCTAAGAATGGATTAGATGAGATTCCTGAGTGGCGATCATCTTCTTTGGCGTGTAGCTCAAATTGCTTTGCATCGGCAGTGGTATTGCCGCTTGCCATCGTAATCATTCCTCTGGGAATGGTCAGGGTGTGAATAATATTGCCGGTAGCCGGCTCCCACAACCAGTAGCCCACTTGATCGTGATAGGTCTTCACCTGATCTGGCTTGGTAATGTGAGTGTGATATCGCAAGCCGTAAAACAATTGTGGACCATTAGTCTGGGGATCGATTGGTTGTAATTCAATGCGTTCCACGTAAGCTTGTTTTTTTGGACCTTCGGCCTTCGGCTTGACATCTAGACCGCGGGCGCCTTCCCAGATGCCAGCCATTCCTGTTAAGGGGCCAAGTTGTTCAAGCGTGTTCACTGAGTAGCCCTGTGGTTCTGTGAAAATGTCACTCGGAAAATTGCTCATAGCCTGCCCTTTAAAAATGAAGCATTTATCTCAAAATTTTGAGTATTATTAAATTATCCACAAACTTTCTTGGAGAATTACATGATTTCTCGCATTGCACGCTTGAGCCTTGCATCCCTTATTTCTGCCGCCATTGGTTTTGCGCCATTCTCCGTAATGGCAGCAGACCCGGCTCCAGCACCTGCGCCGGCTCCAGCCGCTACACCTGCGCAAGCACCAGCTGCTACACCAGCCGTTCCTTCTGAGAAATCTACTGAGAAAAAGGCTAAGAAAAAAGCTAAGAAAGAAAAGAAAGCCGAGAAAAAATCTAAAAAGAAATCTAAAAAGAAACCAGCGGCAGCCCCAGACGCAGCTGCTCAATAATTTCATCCCCCTTAATTGAGGGGTTCGGTTCCCTCGAAGTCATCAGACCGTTTAGGTTCTGGTGACTTTTTCTTTGGCGCATCATTGCGAACCAATAGCCACATCGCCGCCATCACCAAAATCATGCCACCAATTTGTACCCACGTGATCGGCTCAGCCAGTATTAAATAGCCCAGAAAAATAGTGGAGACTGGCCCTAGTATTCCGGCTTGGGCAACCAGTGGCGAGCCAATCCGATTGATAGCGATCATAATTAGCAGCATCGGAATAACCGTACATAAGCTAGCATTCAGTAGACTAAACCAATAGATCTGTGGCAGTTGCTCAAAAATAGCGAGCGGATTAAGTAGTGTTGATTGCGCAATGCTGAGGATAGCCGAGGCGGAGCTCGCATAGACAACGAGGCGCACACTACCGATGCGTTTAACCATCTCTCCAGCACCAATCATATAGGCTGCATAAGAGCAGGCGCTACCAAAGACCAGAGCCATACCGAGCCATGCGTTAATGCCGGTGGAGCTGGCATCCTGTATGAAAACGATGAACACCCCAATATATCCAACAATGAGCGCATACCACTGCAAGCGAGAAATGGGCTTTTTTAGAACAAAGTAAGAGATCACCAAGACAATAGTTGGCGTGAGATATAAGACAATTCTTTCCAAGCCAACCGAGATGTATTGGAGCCCCAAGAAGTCGATGTAGCTCGATAAAAAGTAACCCAAGAATCCCAAGAAAAATAATTTAGCGCGATCAAGCCAGGTGATTGGGGTGATTGTTTTTCGCCTAGATTCCCACCAAAAAATTCCCCAAAATAAGGGCAGAGCCATTAGCATGCGCAGCGCTAAAAGCGTTTCCGCATTTGCGTTATATTCAAAAGCAAGCTTCACTAAGATGGCTTTGCCTGAAAATAGCATGGAACCAACTCCGGCCATCAAGATGCCAGAGAGATAACGTCGATGTTGGTGGACTGCGCTTGCTGAATGCATCACTATTTATAACAGTTTGTTAAGTAGTGATCGCATCTCTAAAATAGTTTCGGAGGGAGTAAGGCCAATTGGGCCAACACCTTTACCTACAAGGTTGTCTGCCGCGCTCGCATGCAGCTCCACTGCAATTACGGTGGCTTGCCATAGATTGATGTGATGGCGAATTCCTTGGGCAGCGATGGCGGCAATACTTCCTGTCAAAACATCCCCCATACCTCCAGTGCCCATTCCTGGGTTACCCGAAAGACATTGGCATGGGTTGTGCTTGGCGGATGCGATCAATGTGTGTTGACCTTTCAGAACCACAATCGATTGCGTTAATGTCACGAGTTGTTCTACTGCGCTGATACGGTCTGATTGAACGGACTCAGTTGTGGTGTTTAAAAGCTTGGCTGCTTCACCGGGATGAGGTGTGATAACTGTAAGCTCAGGCGATTTCTCATTACGTTTTTTTAAAACCGCCAATAACTCTTGCGATTCACTAATGAGATTGAGCGCATCCGCATCAATCACCAGCGGAATTTTTTCTGTGGTTAATGCTGTTCGTAGGCATTGAGTTGCCAGCTCTGATTTACCAAGCCCTGGACCAATTGCAATGACATCGGGCTGCGTAGACTGGAGATTTTCTTGAAAATGGGCATTTGCAAGACGAATCATGAGCTCAGGCTGATGGATGTCAACATGGGCTGAGGCGGGATCCAGCATTTCCAGAATCGTCCAGCCTGCACCCAAGTGCAAGCAAGCATTGCCAGCAAGCAGGAGTGCGCCTGCCATACTAGGTGCGCCACCCACCAAGACAACTTTCCCAGCATGGCCTTTGTGTTCTGAGGGCTGACGCTTTAGATGTTTGATCAGCGAAAGCGCATCTAAAGTAGTAGGGTTGGGATTCATATGAATAGTATCGCTCCGATCATGGATTTCTTGAGCTAATTATAGGAAAGAGTATCCTGATGACATGAAGATTCAATTTCTTGGTGCGGCAGGTGAAGTAACTGGCTCACGGCATTCGGTAGAAGTGATGCTATCTGGTCAAACAAAACATTTCATGGTGGATTATGGGATGTTTCAGGGTGGTCGTGAGGCTACCAATAAAAACCTCGAACCGTTACCATTCTCGCCAAAAGCACTCGATTTTGTAGTGCTAACGCATGCGCATATTGATCACAGCGGTCTATTGCCGCGTTTGTGCGCGCAGGGATTTGCTGGGCCTATTTACTGCACTAAAGCCACTTTCGAATTATTAAAAATCTTGTTGCTCGATAGCGCTCACCTGCAACGCGCTGATGTGGAGCGAGCTGAGAGAAAACAAAAAGCAGGTAAGTGGCATGGTGAAATGCCAGTAGCTTTGTATTCTAGGGAAGATGTTGAGCTGACTTTGTCACAATTTCAAACTCTAGATTACGGTCAAGTTCAGGAGCTGGTATCGGGAATATCGCTAGAGTTTCGTAATGCTGGCCATATATTAGGTTCGGCTATTGCGATATTGGATATCACTGAAGATGGTACCAAGAAAAAACGCTGCGTTTTCTCGGGCGATATTGGCATGAAGGGCAAAGTGTTGATGCCTGATCCAGATTTAATTCATGAAGCCGATATAGTGGTGGTGGAATCTACCTACGGTGATCGACTGCACCGCAGCCTGCAAGATACTGAAGATGAGCTAGTCGAGGTAATCTCATCAACCATGACAGCCCGCGGTAATATAGTGATGCCTGCCTTTGCGGTTGGTCGTACGCAGGAAATATTATTTATCCTCATTGATTTGGTGCGAAGAGGGCGACTTCCTCATCTCAGTATTTGGGTTGACTCACCCATGGCAACCGCAGCAACTCACTTAACACAACATTTTTTTGCTCAGCTTGATGGTGCTTCACAAGCAAGTTTCGCGTGGTACAAAAATAATCCTAGTGCGGTAGATCTTCGTTTTATTGCGGATGTGGAAGAATCAAAAGCGCTGAATAAAATCAAAGGCGGCGCAATCATTATTTCCGCAAGTGGTATGTGCGATGCCGGTCGTATAGTGCATCATCTCGCCAATAATTTACCCAGACCGCAAAATGCGATTGTCATTACTGGCTTTCAAGCATATGGAAGTCTTGGTAGGCGCCTAGTCGATAAAGTGAAAAAAGTTCGTTTATTTGGAGAAGAGGTGCCCGTAAAAGCATCAATTCATACCATTGGGGGCTTATCTGCCCATGCGGATCAAGCCGGATTATTAGATTGGCTAAAAGGTTTTAAGAAGCCGCCGGGAAAAGTATTTGTAGTCCACGGTGAGCCAGAATCATCATCGGTATTGGCGGAGTGTATTCGCGAAGAGCTTGATTGGAAAAATGTCATCATTCCAGAGCGCTTACACACCTACGAATGCTAACTTAACCGGCCAATTTAGTCTGCTACCTTTGCGCCTTGAACTTTGTGCCTCTCCATTGCTTGGGCAATAAACCCAGATTGCTTTAAGTCAGTGATCACAGTAGTTAAAAACGCAGTAGTGTTTTCATAATGTACCCGTGCTTTAGGGATGCCTATGGCTTGGTTGATAACCATAAAACGTCCCGGTAGCATGCGCAAGCCTTTATAACGTTTGGCATCACTCTCCAGTTGCTGCTTTACTCCTGCTGCGACGTTGCCCATACCAGACATAAAGTCATCAACCACCGCTTGAGAGCTGGCGGCGCGCAGCAAACTTGCCTTCTGAATTTCGCGGCTGAGGTGCAGATCATAAGCACTGCCTTTGCCAACAACGATTTCATTTCCTACTGCGTCAACTTCCTCATTAGCCTTTAATGGCGATGTATCTTTCACCATATAAGCGCCTTCAATCTGAATATAAGCTGGGGTATAGCTGATATCTGCACCACGGACTGGATCAATAGCCACAAACACCAGATCGATCTCGCCTGACTTAAGCGCATCTACTGTTGCTCCTGCCGTTTTAAAGGGGATGAGATGCACTGCAAGAGAAGTCCGTTTCCCGATTTCATTGGCGATATCGATAGTGACGCCATACAACTTTTTTGAAGTCGGATCTTCATTAGCCAAGATAGGGTTGCCTAGGTTAATGCCAACACGCAAAGCGCCAGTGGGTGTAAATGAAGATAGGGATGCGGCATCAAGAGTTTTCATAAGGGGTGGGATTTAGCAAATTGACGAGATAAAAAAACCGCGGCGGACCGCGGTTTTTATGAATGCTTGAAACTATTACTTCTTGGCATCAGCAGCTGGAGCTGCAGGGGCTGCGGGAGTAGCAGCTGGAGCATCTTTCTTGGATTCTTCAATATGCGTTGCTTCTGCGCCATGTTTTTCGCCGCCCATATCAATGTCGCCATCGCCTTTGAGAAGTAAATAGGCTGTGGCACTGATTAATGCCAGAACGATGATGATAAGTGAACGGTTGCTCATTGCTTTTCCTTCGATTTAGTTGAAATTAGTGCAATATTAACTCGGGAAGGGGTATGGGTAAATCCCAAATAGCCCTAGTAGCCTAGATCCATCGTTAAACTAGGTATTAATACTAATGAATTGTACGAGTTAAGATGAATTTATATCGATTTTTAAGGGCGAGCATATGAGTCCAAGACTGCCAGTGCATAACTCACAAACCATTACTGAGTTTTTGAATTTACATCAAAGTCAAATAGCCGAAGAGGGTTCGGATGACTCTTATAAGTTCGCCTTTGCGGACGAAGCATTTCTAGCTCGTCGTGAGACGATGGGCATTCGTTTTGAGTTGGAGTTGCTTAAACCAGAAGTCTTGCTCAAAGAGCATGGTATTGATCACACGATTACTGTCTTTGGCTCTACGCGCTTTGTTAGTCATCAGCATGCTTTAGAGCTGGAGAAGAATGCAAAGACCCCAAAAGAGATAGCGGCTGCGAAAAAAGCGGTATTGCATAGTAAGTACTACGAGTCTGCACGAGAATTCGGTGCATTGGTTGCGCGTTACAACGCAAGCCAAAAACATGATTCAAATAAATTGCATATTTGCACAGGCGGTGGACCCGGCATTATGGAAGCCGCTAATCGCGGGGCATTTGAAGGAGGTGATAAAACAATTGGTTTTAATATCAGCCTACCAAGAGAGCAGCATCCCAATCCCTATATCAGCCCTGGTTTAAGTTTTCGCTTTCATTACTTCGCTCTACGTAAGATGCACTTCATGCTCAGGGCCAGAGCGATTGTTGCCTATCCTGGGGGCTTTGGCTCTTTTGATGAATTGTTCGAGGTTCTCACCCTGATACAAACCAAAAAAGTAGTGCCGATCCCGGTAATTCTAGTGGGTAAAGATTACTGGAACGATATGGTGAACTTCAAGCGTATGACGGAGTTTGGGGTGATTGATGAGACAGATATGCAAATCATCCATTTTGTCGAGACTGCGCAAGAGGCATGGCAGACTATTCGTGATTGGTATCGACTAGGTTAGCAAAGTAAAATCTGACCTATGAACCCATCTCAAGCAAATATCGCAAACTCTCTCGATCTCCCTGGTTATTTATTGGGGGGCATCATGCTATTGGTAGTCATGGTGTTTCATGGTGTTGTCTTATTGCAAATCTCAAAACGCTACGAAGTAAAAACCTTTTTGTATCTAGCTGAGAAAAAATACTCTGCCGTAGCCCTATGTTTTTATGTCAGCGTCTTTTGTTTATTTTTGACGCACATCGCAGAAATATTGATTTGGGGTATCGCGCTATACGCAATTAAATTATTGCCGGTATTGGGTCAAAGTATTTTGTTTAGCGGCAGTACCTATACCGCGATGGGGTTTATGGAAGATATTCTCCCGGACGGATGGAAGATGTTGGCGGTCATCATCGCCTTTTCAGGAATGTTTGCATTTGCATGGACTGCATCGGTCATGATTTCTATGACGAAAAGTTTTCGTCAGGCTTATGCCAAGCTACATATGCATAAGTTAAAAATCTCATCCGACATTATTGATCGTTTCGAGTAAATCATGAGCAAAATTTGGGATGCCGTTATTGTCGGCGGCGGCGCGGCAGGCCTTTTTTGTGCTGGGGTTGCTGGCGGTCTGGGTAAAAAGGTTTTAGTGCTCGATCATGCGCAAATTTTGGGTGAGAAGATTCGCATTAGCGGTGGCGGGCGCTGTAATTTCACGAATGTACATAGCGGTCCAGCTAATTTTCTCTCGCTAAATCCACATTTTGTTAAAAGTGCTTTGGCGCGCTATCCCTCAAGTGAATTTATTAAGCTAGTAAGCTCATATGGAATAGCCTTCCATGAAAAACATCAAGGTCAATTATTTTGCGATGATTCAGCAAAACAAATTATTGATATGCTGTTTGAGCAATGCGCCAAGGGAAAAGTAACTATTCGCAATCCAGATAAAGTTCAGGCAATTAGACGGGCTGGCGACCAATGGTTTGTGGAGACCAACTTCGGAGCCGAAGAATCTCGGGCGGTAGTCATGGCGACGGGGGGCTTGCCAGTCCCAGCCATTGGAGCATCTGCCTATGCATTGGATATCGCTAAACAGTTTGGCTTGAATGTGATTGATCCAAGACCCGCTTTAGTGCCGTTGTCATTTACTGCTGATACTTTTGGCAATCTTAATGATTTGGCCGGCCTAAGCGTTCCGGTCAGAATTGCATCTGGAGCCAAAGGACATCGCTATGGAGCTTGTAGATTTAATGAGGATCTCTTGCTCACCCATAAGGGCTTGTCGGGCCCTGCGGTATTGCAAGCAAGTAGTTACTGGGAAGAGGGTGAGCCGATTCATATTGATTGGCTTGGCGCAGTAGGGTGTCCTGGTGGATTTAATTGCGATGAGCTATTTAATCGTGAAGAGAATCGCTTAAAACAAGCTGAAACGATTCTGGCATCGGTACTTCCTCAGCGTCTTGCAAAGGCATTTGCAGAGCAATCGAAATTAATGGGTCGTAAATGGGCTGAGGTTTCCAAAAGAGATCGTCAAGCTCTAAAAGAATTGATTACAAACTGGTCTGTAAAACCCGCGGGTACTCTTGGCTGGAAAAAAGCCGAGGTGATGTTGGGTGGTGTTGATACCAAAGAGTTGGATGGTCAAAGCATGATGTCACGTAAACATCCAGGCCTTTTCTTCATAGGTGAATGTGTGGACGTAACAGGTCACCTAGGTGGGCATAACTTCCAGTGGGCTTGGGCGAGCGGTTTTGCTTGCGCACAAGCCTTATAAGAAACCCATCAGAGTTAATTTGGCTGATTTCTCATCCAGTCAGCCGTATTGAAAAAAGATTCTTCTAATTGTTTGGCAACGTTGCCATCAATACCGCATTCTTCCATGGCTTGATACATGCAGGCGAGCCATTGATTGCGTTCCTTGAGACCGATCTTGAAGGGTAGATGTCTGGCGCGTAACATTGGGTGCCCATATTTTGGTGAATAGATGTCAGGACCTCCCATCCAACCACATAGAAAGAGTTTGAGTTTTTCACGCGAGGTAGAAAGGTCAGCAGCGTGCATGGCTCGAATATCGGCGGCTCCCGGCTCTAAGTCCATTAAATCGTAAAAGCGATCGACCAATTCATCAATTTTGTCGATGCCGCCAATAAGCTCGAAAACGGTTTTTCTTTCTGTCATACCTTCATTTTAATGCCTAGAATCAGGGGAATTGGCAGTTGGTCTATTTCGGTATAGAGTTAAAGATAGAAGTTGTTTTGAGCCCTTATTAAGACTTAATTAAACCTTAATTAAGTCTTGATGAAGCCTGATTAACCCCTAGCCTTTAGGAGAGTTGGAATGGACGCAAAAGATCTGCAAAAGTGGCAGCAAGAAAAAGCAAAAGAGTTGTTTGATTATTCTCATAAGTTATTGGATGCCGCAAAACAACTCAGTGAGCACCATATCGCTGAAATGGAGTGGGGCATGAAGAATGCTCTGGATAGCGCCAAGTCCGCCGCTAAAAATGATTTGGCCAAATTAAAAGTCTTGCAGGAGGAGGCTGCCAAAGAAGCTGCAAAACGCGCATCGGTTTATCAGAAGAAAGTAAAGTCTGTGCTCAAGGATATTGGTGAAAGCGCTGCCGATGAAACCGAGAAGCATTTGGAGAAAGTAAGAAGTTCATTGGTGAGCTGGCTTGAGGATGCTGAAAATAAATTGCCAAGCCATGCTGACAAACTTTCAAAAGTCGTTAACGAAATGTCGATAACAGGACAAAAAATGTTTAAAGAAGGCCGTCGTATTGTTAACCAGGTGGCTGAGTCCGCTGAAAAGAATATTGATGAATTGGTAAAAAAATCTGGAGCAAAGAAAAAGTCAGATTAATCGCGATTCTCATTTAGATGAAATCTGGAGTTTCATCATTTTTCAGAACCGCCTCAGATGAGGCGGTTTTTCATTTCCAACCCTGAATCCACAGCTCGCTATTGCTTAGGTCGCGCCAGGCGACCTGGGTAGTCTTCTTAGAATAGATCGCCTCAATCTCCACAAACTCAATTTTTTCATTTGGCGACTCAGGAACAATGACTTTACTCACCAAAAAATGCTTTTGTTTGGCGATTGGCTTTACCGCCGTCCATTTGCTTAATAGTAATTTTTTGGGGTTCAAGGCATTCATCAGCATTCATCAGCAGTCAATATTTCTTAAAGGGCGGAACATTGAATAGTCTGCCCCTTGCTCACGAGTGCGCCCGTGGACGGTGTAAATATGGTGCTGGAGTCTGAGGTTTGAATAGGGCATTTAGCATCAAAATAACTTTGATTACCAAGACTTCCGCAGTAATTTAATTGCTCATCTCTTAATTCCATTTTGGCCTTGCGTAACACCATAGGGATTTTGGCCTCCGTTGGTGAGTTGCAACTCCAGCTGGTATAGGTTTCACGTTCGCACGCGCATAACCCTAGAAATACGCAGAGACTTAGCAAATAGCGAATGAATGTAGATTGATGAATCAATAACATTGCTTAAAAACAAGGCAATAAAGTAATAAGAAGGAGATGAGAAAGAGACTTGGAATTTAAAGAACCCAGAAGTGGTGAGTTCCGTCCTTGCCTAGCTGCTCAACTAAACCAAACTCCCAGTCCAAGTACGCCTGCATTGCTGCGGGATCGACGCTTGTGCCTTCATAAGGACGTTTGTAGCGATCCAGCGGCGGTGAGGCTAAGTGACTAGGCCCTTTTTCTAGTTCTAGACCTGCTTTTACCCAGGCAGCATTTCCGCCCTCCAAAACCAGTACCTCGGCATTCGTTAATGTTTGTAATTCTTGCGCGGCAAATAGGCTGAGTTCGCTCGGCGCGCTAGTGACAACATAGCGATCTACCTTGGGAAGGTTTTTCAAAGCCATAGCCAATTGCGAACGCAGGGCGTACCAACTGCCAGGAATATGTCCTTTGACATAGTTAGCATGGGTGCTGAAATCAATAGCGATCGTATTACTGTCCGTTTTTAGCCAATTGGAAACCGTTTTTGCATCGACGCTTTCAATTTGAGGAAGCGTAGGTAGGGGCGCTTGCCAAGGACCTGTTTCTGTCAAATTAGCGCTACTAATGTTGTCGAGCACATAAACATCCCATGCCATTTGCGCTAGCCAGGATGCGGGCATATTGGCGCGCACGCCACCACCACTGGGGTCTACCAAAACAATACGCGCGCCACGAACGGGGGCGACCATCTCAGTTTCCTGAACAAGTTGACCCCCGGGCACTGATTTAAAACCGGGTAGATGCCCAGCCTCATACTCTTCGGGGGTTCGAGTATCAAAGAAGTAGGTAGTGCGCTCGGACTGAGATTTCCACTGTTGTACATCATCAAGGCTTGCACGCTTAACACCAGCTCTATCAGCTACGCTGCGAGCGCGCTGTGCGGCATCGTGTTTTGTGCTTTCGCTAACCTCTTGAAATTTCCTGCTTTGGCCTTTGTCTAACTCTTGGCCTGCTAGGGTCCAACCAATGGTGCCATTGCGAAGTGCGTTCACTTCGTTCGGAATACCAGCGTTAATAAGGGATTGTGTGCCGATAATGCTGCGTGTTCTGCCAGCACAATTCACAATCACTTTTGTTTTGGGGTTGGGTGCCAGCTCCGGCACTCTCAAAACAAGCTCCGCACCAGGAACGCTAATGCCCGTTGGAATGCTCATAGTGTTGTATTCATCAAAGCGACGCACATCCACAACAACAACATCTTCTTTGTTATCAAGTAAGTGCTTCACTTCCTGGGCTGACAAAGAAGGAGTATGGCGTTTGGATTCCACAAATTCACCAAAAGACTTGCTTGGAACGTTCACATCTTTAAAGAGCTCACCGCCTGCCGCCTTCCAACCTTGAACGCCGTCTTTAAATACAGCAACATCCGTATAGCCAAGCTTGACTAAGCGCTCTGCAGCCAGTTGCGCAAATCCTTCGCCATCATCTAGCGTAACGATTGGTACATTCTTCTTAGGTAATTTTGCATAAGCATCGACCTCTATTCTTGAAAGAGGAAGATTCGCTGCAAATAGGGGATGCTCCTGCGCGTGAGGGTCTTCTTCACGTACATCTAAAAATGCAATTTCCTCTTTATTGAGGAGTTTGTTGCGAACGAAGGAATAGTCTTTAGTCTGAATACCCATGTTGTCTCTATATTGTTTATTTATTTTTAATTGAAAATCTTTTAAATCTAGCGAGCTGTTTGCTGCATCGGCAGGCTAGGTATCCCTATTTATAACCGTTTTGCCTCTTCCGCCGGGAAACGCGCCACCAAAAGCACCCGCCACCCTATTTGAGGGTAAGAGGTCAAATAAGGCGGTAATTAGCAATAGAGGCGTTTTTCTAGGCATTTTGAGTGGTTCCTGGCCCAAAAAGGGCGATTTGCTTATTTTGATCGAACCCAAAAATATAAGAGTTATCCCTGATTTGAGGGGCGATTTCCTATGGTTTTTATAGGGATATACTGATTTGGTTGTCGGGATGAATATTTATTTGTTAATAGGAGACGAGATGTCACAACACGATACATTGTTAGCTGCTTTTGAAACTTACAAAGCTGAAAACGAAAAATTTATTGAAAAAGGTATTAAGGCATCCGCTGCTCGTGCACGTAAAGCCTTGCAAGAAATCGCTGGTGCTTGCAAAGAGCGCCGCAAAGAAATCACTGCCGCTAAAGAAGCAATGGAAGCGAAGAAGTAATTCTGGCTTCAGACTAAACAAAAAGCCTAGCTTAGCTAGGCTTTTTTATTGCAAGAACTCCTGATTAATGCGCTAGATGAATTCAGGTTCTAAATGACAACGCTAAAGAGGGTGAGTTTCATTGCTTGATTGCGAATAGGAACCAAAGCTTGATACTCTTTGCTATTGGCCCAAGCATGGGCGTCTTGCGCCGTGGGGAATTCTAGCTCAACAAAGGTATTGAAGGATGCGCTACCAAGCTCATTCCAGAATATCTCCTTAACCATGCCGCGATTTTTGATGGAGCCTTTATAAAGCTCAACCGTTTGACTGACTTGGGAGCGGTACTGCGCAAAGGCATCTTGATTGCATAGCTCTATTAATCCAATTACTTTAACCATTGCCGTTCCTCGTATAAATGGCGCAATGCTAAGAGTGTATATCCACGCTATAGTTCAGATATGAATACTGAAGAATTTTTGCACTTACTCCAAAAGGAAGGATTTCCGGAGCCGGTAAAAGTGGAGCAAGTGCCTAATGGTCAACTGGGCATGCATGAGCACCCATTTGAAGTAATGGCCTTAATTATTGATGGTTCAATAGATATCAATATTGATGGTAATGTCAAGACTTATAAGGCGGGCGATATTTTTCAGTTAAGTTTTAAGCAGCCACATTCAGAATCATATGGGCCTACTGGCGTGAAGTATTTGGCATCAAGAAAACATTAAACCTATTGCAATAAATATTTAAGAAGCGAGCGCTTATGAAAATCGGATTTATTGGGCTTGGAAATATGGGCCTACCAATGGCCCTCAATTTATTAAAATCGGGGTATCAAGTAACAGGTTTTGATCTTATGCAAAGTCGGCTTGATGCCTTTGCTGCCGCGGGTGGCGCTGTTGCGAAAAATGCAAACGCCACAACAAAAGATGCCGATGTCCTTATCACGATGTTGCCAGCTTCGCGGCATGTGGAGGGCTTGTATCTTGGCGATGAAGGTTTATTGACAAATGCAAATCCCAAGACCCTCTTGATTGATTGTTCAACCATCTCGCCGAAGGTGGCCCAAGCTGTTGCAGCTAGCGCCAAAGAAAAAGGATTTGTCATGATTGATGCCCCGGTATCGGGCGGAACAGCTGGCGCACAGGCTGGTACATTGACCTTTATGGTGGGCGGGGATGCGAGTGCGGTCGAGTGCGCTCGTTCGGTATTAGAAAAAATGGGCAAGAATATTTTTCATGCTGGCGCGAATGGGGCAGGTCAAACAGTCAAAGTCTGTAACAACATGCTATTGGGTATTCAGATGCTGGGAACGAGCGAGGCCCTCCGTTTGGGGATTGCTAACGGCTTGGATCCAAAGGTGCTCTCTGACATTATGTCTAAAAGTTCAGGGCGCAATTGGACTTTGGAGCTCTATAACCCATGCCCGGGCGTGATGGATAACGCGCCATCATCAAAAGGGTATGCCGGTGGCTTTGGTGTTGATCTCATGCTCAAAGATCTGGGTTTGGCGGTTGAAAATGCGGAGAATTTAGACGCAAGCGTACCGCTTGGTAAATTGGCGCAACAGTTGTATGAAGCCCATAGCAAAGCCGGCAATGGTCAGTTGGATTTCTCGAGCGTGTTTAATCTCAAGAATGAACAACTTAAGAAATAATCAACTTCAAAAATAAAAAACTTCAGAGACAACTCAAGAAAAAACTCAAGAAACAACTAGCGGTTTATTTTGACGTTCGCTCATGTGACCAATAACGCCTGCATCAAGAAATTGGTGTCGACTAAATATTTCCAACACCTCTTGCAC
>CAZHWF010000003.1:0-17145 GCA_964536365.1 uncultured Polynucleobacter sp. | reverse complement strand
GTGCCCAGCTAAACCAAATCCTGTGACATCGGTTAAAGCATGGACTCCTGATAATTTTGCTAAATCTGGACCGGCTAAATTGAGTTTCGTGGTGTTGGAAATCATTTCTCGATAACCATCTGGACCCAAAAGGTCCTTCTTCAGTGCTGCTGACAAAATACCAACCCCTAAAGGCTTGCCAAGAATGAGTACATCTCCTGCCTGGGCGCTGGCATTACTCTTGACGCGCTTAGGATCAACGATGCCGATTGCAACTAAACCATAAATAGGTTCTACAGAGTCAATGGTGTGCCCACCAGCAATCGGAATGCCCGCAGAACGACAGGCTTCAGAGCCGCCCTCTAAGATGCGAGCAATGGTTTGGTTGGATAGGTTCTTGATTGGCATGCCAACCAATGCCAATGCAAATAAAGGCGTTCCACCCATTGCATAAATGTCGCTAATCGCATTAGTGGCGGCAATTTTTCCAAAATCAAATGGATCATCAACGATGGGCATGAAGAAATCCGTTGTCGCCACGATAGCTTGTGATTCATTGATTTGATACACAGCCGCATCATCAGACGTTTCAATACCAATCAACAGTTCTTTTGGAAAAGGCAGTTGGGGCACATTTTTTAGAATTTCAGATAGGACGCCTGGCGCAATCTTGCAGCCACAGCCACCGCCATGAGAAAGGGAGGTGAGACGAGGCTCAGAGACTGGATTTGGAATATTCATGAGCTAAGGATATCAGAGGAGCTTGACTAGATAGACGCCATATTCCAAAGATTTGGTAAGACAGTATTTACATATCCAGAGACAAATGATTTTTCAGCTCCAGTGGCGGGATCAAATACCGAACGGTGAATACGTCCGATATTACCGCCGTACACATGAATGCTGACTGAAGTTTTATCGCTCAAACTGTTTTCCACGATATGGATGTCATGGGTATTTGGTGAAACCGTATCGACATGACCAGGTTTACATGTAGTGGTTGAGCCAGCAATAAAACTGCCGTCTGCTTGACGGAAGTAGGGGGTGCTTTTTTCTTCGCCACGTAACTGACCAACCATTCCCCATACCGTATGGTTGTGAAGGGGTGTTTTTTGACCAGGACCCCAAACAAAACTCACAATCGAAAATCGATCTAGGGGGTCTGCATAGAGTAGGTATTGCTGATAGTACTGCGGATGGGGTTTGGTAAAGTCCTCTGGCAACCAGTCATCAATGGCTGTTAGTTTCTCTAGTAATTTTTTACCATCGGTAAAAATAATTTGCTCGCTGGGATTTTTTTCGAGCAGCAAGCTGAGGTCTTTGACAAAGCTCAGTAGTTTTTCATGAGACATAAAAAATCCTAGTTTGAATATTCTTGTGTATCAAAAATTCCATCAGGCCATGCCTTGGGTTTGAGTGTGTTGGTATCAACGCAAACGATGTGTAGTGTGGCGCTAGCAATGACCTGAAGCTCTTCACTATTGGGAAGTTTTCTCTGTGCTGTTTGTTTAACCGATACTTGGGTACGACCTCGATGTTCAATTATCTGGTCGATATATAGAATATCGTCGAGGCGACCTGGTTTATAGAAATTCATGGTGAGCTCGCGTACTGGCATCACGATGTTCATCTCGTTAATCAGTTTGGTTGGGCTTAAACCTTTTTTAGCAAGCCATTCAGCGCGACTGCGCTCAAATATCTCTAGGTAGCGTCCATGGTAAACAAAGCCAGCTGCATCGGTATCGGAATAACAGACGCGATGAACATAGGTAAAAACAGGTGAATCTGAAGTTTTCTGTGCGGTCATAGTGTAGAAATCAATTTGCTAGTACAAGAATCATATTACGATGGGGGATGCCAGCTTCGATATAACTAGTCCCTTCAACTTGAAAGCCCAGTTTTTCATAGAAGGGTATAGCGCCTATTTGGGCATGCAAGATGATGGAGCTTGCGCCTTGGGATTTAGCTGCCTCAGTTAGCTTTGCGAGGATAAGGCTGCCCACCCCTTGTTTTCTGAATGGGGCTAAAACAGCCATGCGGCCAATTTGAGACTGTGAGTTATCAAGCTTCACGATTCTAGCTGTGCCGATACACATTCCATCTTGGTAAGCCAGCGCATGGATTGCTATGGGGTCAAGTTCGTCCAATTCCATTTCAGCAGGAACGCCTTGTTCTCGTATGAATACTTCTTCGCGCACCCCAAAAGCAGGATCCTTGGCTTCTTCCCAGGATTTAACGAGTATTTTCACGATGTTAGGTGCCCAGATTCATGAATTTCCCTCAATTTACCAAAGAAGGGCTATAAATGGGTTGGGGGTTTAAAAGTGCCTCATTCCATGGTTACAATGAATCGTGGCTTTGAATAAGGCCCATAAAATCTTTTACTCATTTAGGAGTTATTTTGAAGAAATCTTTATTAGCTGTTTTGTTTGCCGCAGCAGGCATTGTTTGTGCATCTTCAGTTTTCGCGCAAGTTCCCGCAAAAATGTTGCCTTTGGCGGCTGATGCTGTAGTTTTAAGCGCAACTGTTGATTCTGTGGATGTAAAAAAGCGCATCGTTGTATTAAAGGATGCGAATGGTAATTTGGCTCAAATGAACGTGTCCAAGTCCATCAATGATTTGGATAAAGTTAAAAAAGGCGATGTGTTCTTGGTAGAGCATGCGCAAGCGGTTGCAGTTGGATTGACTGCTGCCGGTAAAGATCAGAAGCCTGGTGTTTCAGGTGTTCGCTCTGTAGTGATTGCTGGCAAAGGTTCTGCTAAGCCATTTGAAGAAACTACAGATACTGTTTACGCTACAGTGAAGATCTCCACAATCGATCAAAAGACTCGCATTGTGACTTTCACAATGCCAAGTGGCGAGAAGCAAAAAGTGAAAGTTGACCCAGCTGTTCTCGGTTTGGAGAAATTCAAAGCTGGTGACGATGTCATGGTTGAATTCGTTGACGATACAGCTATTGGCTTCGTAACACCAAAGAAGTAAGCATGCATAGATAGCAGGTTAATAGGCCAGTTGTAAAAAAGCCCGCAGCAGCGGGCTTTTTTGCTTAATGCATAAGGCGTAAAACATATAAAGATATTAGGCGCCTTTGGCAATCATGACATCCGAGGCTTTAATTACCGCCCAGGCTTGATCGCCCACCTTCAGATTAAGCTCATCAACAGCTTCATTGGTGATTGAAGCGGTGATAATGTGACCGCTTCCAATATCGAGCTTTACATGAGAAGTGGTTTGACCCTTCTTTAGTTCAACTACTTTACCGCTAAGCGTATTGCGTGCGCTGAGTTTGACTTTAAGTTCCATGATTTTTCCAATAGATTGATTAGTAATTATTGCTTCTTAGCATTCGGGAAGAAGAGTTGCTCGCCATCAATCTTGTAGCTAGCAATCACGTCTTGACCATTCTTGGAAATAAGCCAGTCAATGAATTCTTGGCCTTGTGCTTTTTTAACGTGAGGGTACTTGGCTGGATTCACCAACATCACGCCATATTGATTGAACATCTTTGGATCACCTTGCACCAGAATAGCTAGATCGCCGCGATTCTTAAAGCTCAGCCAAGTGCCACGGTCAGCCAAGATATAACCATTCATGGCTGAAGCGGTGTTGAGTGCGGGACCCATGCCAGAGCCTGTCTCTTTGTACCATGATTGGCTAGCTGAAGGTGTGATTCCAGCGCCTTTCCAGTAGCGCAACTCTGCAGCATGTGTGCCGCTCTTGTCTGCGCGAGAAACAAACGGCGCTTGTGCTGCAGCAATTTTTTGAAGGGCTACTTGAATGTCTTTGCCACCACCTACTTTTGCGGGGTCGGATTTAGGTCCGATCAGAACGAAGTCGTTGTACATCACTTCATAACGTTTTGTAGAGAAGCCTTCATCTACAAATTTTTCTTCAGCAGGCTTGTCATGCACAAATACCACATCAGCATCGCCACGGCGACCAATGTCTAGCGCTTGACCAGTTCCAACTGCAACCACTTTCACGTCAATCCCGGTTTTCATTTTGAAGATTGGAAGCATGAAATTAAAAAGTCCGGATTGCTCGGTCGAGGTAGTAGATGACACCACAATGCTTTTGTCTTGCGCAAAAGCTAGTGGGGTATGAATAGAGGCTGCCAGTAGGGCGGTGAAAAGCAGTTTGGAGATCATTGTTTTCATAAATTCACTCTGAGTGGTTGATTAAAGTTATATCATCGCATACATTAATACTTATTGAATATGCAAAAGATTACATATGCAAATTGAGGTTCGTCCCACCCTAATTGTTAATACCCAGGCCGATAGAAAAAGCTCCGTTGATCTTATTTGGCTTTCTCAACTACTTGAGGATATAGGTAGGGGTAGCTCGCTGGTAGTGGCTAGCAAAAAGGCAGGCACCTCTTATCGAGGTGCTTGGGGCAAGCTAAATCAGGTTGAAGCTGCTTTGGGGATGCCTTTGATTACGAGAACAAAAGGACATGGATCTGTCTTGACCGAGTTTGGCCAGTTCTTAATTCAATTTATTGAAAATATGCAAGCTGGGTATGTTGAGCATGGCGACCATTATCAAAATATTCTGCTCAAAGAAATTAAGGCGATAAAAAAGGCGGAAAGCGTTCGCTGGAAATTTTTCTCGAGCAGTGATTCAGTGATACAAAAGGCTGTTGGCGAGATCAAAGGCGTTGAATTAAAGATAGCTGGATCAGGCGAATCACTGGAGCGACTCCTCAATAGGGAGGCGCATATTGCCGGCTACCATGTGTCGGATCCTAAAAACTCCAAAGCGATTTATCAGCGGCTTTCAAAAAATGATATCGAGATATATCCAGTGATGAAGCGCATTCAGGGGCTGATTGTTAAAAAAGGAAATCCACTGCATATTCGCTCCCTAGAGGATTTGACGAATAAGAAAGTACGCTTTATTAATCGTCAGATCGGTTCTGGCACCAGGTTATTGCTTGATACGCTCCTCATGGAGGAGGGTATTGATCCAGCGGATATTAATGGCTACCTTGCTGAAGAGTTCACGCATTCGGCTGTGGCTAACGCTATTCTTGCTGGTAAAGCCGACGTGGGCTTGGGGGTAAAAAATATTGCTCTAGAGAATGGCTTGAGCTTTGTTCCTCTAAAAGATGAGATTTTCTTTATAGCCATGGATCAGGACATGGCCAAGCAAACGGAAGCCTCAAAACTCATTCGAAGAATCCGCAGTGCCTCAGGTGAAACTCCAGGATATAAGGCGGTGAGCTTGAATAGGCAAATTCAGGAGTGGCTATAGTCCTAAAACCTTGATCCGCTAGAATAGTTCTCATATGAGAAAGCGGATACTTGCCACCTTTTTGGCGCTCACCTTGTTTGCTAGTGGCGCATTTGCGCAGGTTGCTACGGTAGCAGTCGCGGCAAATATGAAAGATGCTTTTTCTGAAATAAGCACCGCATTTAAATCAACTGGAAAGCCAGACCTCAGAATTGTTTATGGCTCCTCAGGAAATTTTGCTGCGCAAATTCTGAATGGCGCACCATTTAGTTTATTTATTGCAGCCGATGAGTATTTTCCGCTTGAACTGTATAAAAAGGGAAAAACAATAGATGAGGGCGCGGTATATGCAATCGGTAAGTTGGCGCTACTTGCTAAAACATCATCTGGAATTGCACTTACAGACAATAGAGCTGACATTGTTAAGGCGGTTGGCATGGCTAATAAGATTGCGCTTGCTAAGCCCGAACTAGCGCCCTATGGAAAAGCTGCCGTAGAGTATTTGAAGGCCGAAGGTTTATGGGAGTCGGCAAAAAATAAGCTGGTTTATGCCGATAATATTGCTGTTGCTACAAACTATGTAGTTAGTGGCGCCGCCGATATGGGTTTTACCGCTATATCACTTGCCAAGTCGCCTGAGGTCACCAAGGAAACAAATTTCTTGGCGGTCAACTCAAGGCTGTATGAACCCATTAAGCAGAGAATGGTACTCATGAAGGGTGCGCCTCAAGAGGCGCTGGATTTATATCGCTTTATGCAAGGCTCTCGAGCAAAAGCGATCTTGCAAAAATATGGATACACGACTCCTTAATTACTTCATTATTGAGGGGGTCTCATATATCGCAGCATTTCGCGCAAGACTTCTTGTGAAGATTTTTGGAGTTCACTCACAACAGCTTCATAGTCTTGGGTTGGGCGATTTTGACTTAGCTTAAATTTCCCAAGTAAGCTTGTTACTTCAATTTCAATGCCAATGATGGCTTTGAGCATGCTCTGCACATACTCTTCGGGTGCGTCATTCAGCTTCCAGTTCGATTGATAAGTGGGCTCATGATTATCGGTCATCTGCGAGACATGATGTCTCAACCATTGAGGATCATCAATTAATCGAATGGTTCCTTGCGCGTGAACTGTTGCGTAGTTCCATGTGGGAACTACTTTTCCACTCTCTTGTTTTGATGGGTACCATGCGGGAGTTACATAAGCGTTGGGGCCATGAAAAACTGCTGTTACTAAAGTGCTATCGCTCTGCGCAACCTTTACCAGCGGATTCATTCTGGCGATATGT
Organism: uncultured Polynucleobacter sp.; assembly: GCA_964536365.1. Taxonomy (GTDB): domain Bacteria; phylum Pseudomonadota; class Gammaproteobacteria; order Burkholderiales; family Burkholderiaceae; genus Polynucleobacter. The sequence continues at coordinate 10,642 of CAZHWF010000003.1, read as the reverse complement.
CCATAAAGTTTGGATTTATCGTTACTCAACATCAGGGGTAGGTGGTTGATCTCAAAATGACCACCCAGATTCGCGACAATAGTTGCGAGGGGGTATTCTTTGATCAGCTGCGCCAAGATGGCTGGATCTTCAACCGCGAAATGTTTTGGCAGGTACATAGGTCAATTGCAAAAGTGGAATATTGCTCAGTATGCATTAACTATGAGTATTTTGTTTTAAATCAAAGTCCTGGGTGTCTAAATGGGCGATTATTTCTAGTGCGACTCTTTGATTAAAGAATGATATTCATTCTCATTTAGGGCTACAATTACCTTAGTTTCTTCAAATGCAAAGTAAATGAATTTAGACCAAGTCAGTCTGGGCAGTCTCTATTGCGTTAGCGAAGTGAATGCGCCCAAAGGTGCCCCTCAAATTAAGGGGCAATTAGAGGACATTGGTTTTTTGCCTGGCGAACAGGTGACTGTATTGCGCAAAGGTCTTCTGGGTAAGGGGCCATATATGGTTCGAGTTGGCGCTTCGACTTTCGCATTACGCCAATCAGAGGCGCGCATGATTACAGTTGAATCCGCTACGCATGCCTGAGTCTAGGATTCATTTTTATTCGAGCGAACCGCTCGTCGCATTATTGGGCAACCCCAATTGTGGAAAAACCGCCTTATTTAATTTGCTTACTGGCAGCCGTCAAAAAGTAGCAAATTATTCTGGGGTCACTGTTGAGCGTAAGGAAGGTCGCCTATCTTTATCCTCTGGAAAAAATATTCGCGTTCTAGACTTGCCTGGCGCTTATAGCTTATATCCAAGATCGCTTGATGAAGAAGTAACCTGCAATGTATTGTTGGGCAGGGCAGAAGGTGAAAAGCGCCCAGACTTAGTTATCTGTGTGCTGAGTGCAATGAACTTGCGCCGTAATCTGCGTTTGGTATTAGCGGCAAAGCGTTTGGATCTGCCATGCGTAGTAGTGCTCAATATGCTCGATATTGCTAAGCGCCAAGGATTGCATATCGATACTGCCGAGCTCTCTAAAGAGCTGGGGTTACCTGTTTTAACTAGTATCGGTATTCAGCCCAATGGTGCTGATGAGATTAAGCGGTTTTTAACGGAGTTGGATTGGCGCAATCTCAATAATCTTCGTTCAGGGACAAGCGATGGAAGTTTTGAAGATGTTGCCTCGCATATTACCCATACTGAAACCGACAATATTCAAGTGCAAAGAATATTGCATAACCTCAAACTTGATCAAATTGTTCCAGACCATTTGAGTGATCGCTTGGATGCGGTTTTATTGCACCCGGTATTTGGTCCATTGATTTTGGTTGGCCTACTATTTTTTATTTTTCAGGCGGTATTTAGTTGGGCTACTGTGCCGATGGATCTGATCAAAAGTACGGTTGAATATCTTGGTGGACAGATTGCAGAGGTAATGCCGAATAGCTGGATGCGCAGCCTGTTATTAAATGGAATTCTAGCGGGCGTGGGCGGCGTGGTGATTTTCTTGCCACAAATTCTGATTCTCTTCTTTTTTATTCTTTTGCTTGAAGAGTCAGGCCATCTACCAAGAGCAGCTTATTTGCTTGACCGCGTGATGGGTTCAGTTGGTCTCTCTGGTCGATCTTTCATCCCCTTGTTATCAAGTTTTGCCTGCGCCATTCCGGGGATTATGTCCACTAGAAGTATCTCGAATACTCGTGATCGTATGGTAACGATTTTGATTGCTCCTATGATGACGTGCTCCGCGCGTCTTCCGGTTTATGCGCTCTTAATTTCCGCGTTTATTCCCGAGAAAAAGGTATGGGCCGGCATTGATTTGCAAGGCCTGGTTTTATTCTTGCTATACCTTGCAGGCATCTTGGGCGCGATGGCAGTGGCTTGGATACTCAAACGTTTTACTAGCGAACAATTTAAGATGAATGCACTCATGATGGAGTTGCCTAGCTATCATTTGCCGCGCTTAGGTAATTTGGCTATTAGTTTGTGGCAACGTGCGGAAATATTTTTACGTCGTGTTGGTGGGATTATTTTGCTGATGACGATTGGTTTGTGGGTATTTTCAAGCTTTCCGCTTCCGCCCGAGGGCGCCGTTGGTTCACCTATTCAATATAGCTTTGCTGGGATGCTGGGCGGCGCATTGGCCCATGTCTTTGCTCCAATTGGTTTTAATTGGCAGATCAGTGTTGCCTTAGTGCCCGGCATGGCTGCGCGTGAGGTAGTTGTAAGTTCTCTAGCTACGGTATATGCGTTATCAAACTCCAATATTGATGCTGTAGATGCACTGATTCCAATCATCTCTGGTGATTGGTCATTGGCTACCGCGCTGTCATTGTTGGCGTGGTTTGTATTCGCACCCCAATGCCTCTCTACCATCGCAGCGGTTAAACGTGAAACTGGTGGTTGGAAGATTCCGATCATCATGCTCGGCTATCTATTTGGACTCGCGTATCTAGCGGCATTGAGCACCTATCAAATAGCTAGTGCGCTTGGCCTGGGGTAATTATTTAGATACGCTGACGGTGGATGGGGTAGAGCAATTTTTCTCAAATTGAGATACATTCATAGTCATCCATTGACTATGAGGTTACCTGATGAATTTCCAGCCCTTGCAATCCATCTTCTTTGTTTCAAGCTTTTTGTTGGCCAGCCTATTTACTCAAACAGCGAGTGCTCAATCTGGCGAGAATACCTACAAGCAGGTTTGTGCCGCTTGCCATGGTACGGGGGTTTTAAATGCCCCTAAGTTTGGAGATAAAGCTAAATGGGCGCCTCTGATTGCCGAGGGTCAAGTGACGCTTACAGCGCATGCCTATTATGGTGTGAGAGGTATGCCTCCAAAAGGTGGTAACCCTAACCTCAGTATTGAAGCTTTTTCAGATGCCTTGGTTTATATGGTCAATAATTCTGGCGGTAACTGGAAATCGCCCGATGCCAAAACAATTGCCGCAATCAATAAAGAGGTTGAAGCGCGCAAAGCTGGCATGAATAAGAAGTAAAGCAAAACAAAGCAAAAACAAAGCAAAAGCAAAAAGCGATGTGCACAAGGGTTCGCTAGGTTCTTTATCTACAATGACCAAATGAATCTAGAGCCACATCATATTGAGATTATTGGATATTGCGCTGCATTCTTAACTACGATTGCCTTTCTGCCGCAGGCGGTTCAGTCCTGGCGTACCCGTGATCTTTCTGGAATCTCCTTGGGCATGTACTCTCTGTTTACTGCTGGGGTTGGTTTATGGCTAGTCTATGGCCTGATTATTGAAAAATGGCCCCTCATATTGGCTAATGCCCTGACCTTTGCCTTGGCTCTTAGCATCCTGTTCTTGAAATTGCGTCATACTTCTAAATATCGTCAGTAAGCATAGGGGCTAGCATCCCCACATAATTATTAGAAAGGTTTTTATGTCATCAGCATTTGTGATTGATCCCCCAGTAGTGATTTCTTTGCCTGTAACGGGTGACAGTCGACGCTTTGCCGTTAATCGAATTTATTGTGTAGGACGTAACTATGCTGATCATGCCCGCGAGATGGGTCACGACCCTGATCGTGAGCCGCCATTCTTTTTTATGAAGCCCGCCAATTCCATCGTGACCGATGGCAAGGATATGGCTTATCCAAATTTATCCAACGATGTGCACCATGAAATCGAAATGGTGGTTGCAATTGGTAAGGGTGGGGCGAATATTCCAGCGGATAAAGCGCTCGAGCATGTTTATGGTTATGGTGTTGGTTTAGACATGACACGTCGCGATCTTCAGGGCGAAGCTAAAAAGATGGGGCGCCCTTGGGATACAGGCAAGGCATTTGATCAATCCGCTCCTTGTGGTGAAATTACCCCGGTAAGTCAATGCGGCCATCCCGCTAAGGGCGCAGTGAAGTTGCTGGTTAATGGTGAAGTGCGCCAAGAGGGCGATCTCAATCAGTTGATTTGGAATGTGCCTGATACGATTGCTTATCTTTCTACCTTATTCACTTTGGAGCCAGGAGACTTGATTTTCTCTGGCACACCGGCTGGCGTTGGACCGGTAAAAAAAGGCGATCTACTGGAAGGTAGTGTTGCTGGATTGGCTAATCTAAAAACAAAAATTATTTAAATAAGAGCTTGCACCACAAGGTGGTGTGACCTCCTTATTTGCCGCTCCATTTGGGTGAACGTCCTTCAAGAAAGGCGTTCACCCCTTCTCTAAAGTCTTGACTGTTGTATGTTTCGCGCATGAGATCCGTGCAATCAGGTAGATTGTTTTGGAGTAGACGCGCTAATGTGAGTTTGCTGGCTTTTTGTGTAATAGGCGCTAGCGCGACTAATTTTTGTGCCAGCGTATTTGTCGCTGATTCAATATCTGAGGCTTCTGCTGTTTGATATAGAAAGCCCGACTCTAATAATTCAGGTGCTTTAACCAACTCGGCAGTAAGCAGCATTTTTTTAACAGTAGGAACGCCAAGATGCGCGGCTATCCACGATAGATTGCTCGGTGATAGGCAATTGCCCAGGGTTTTAGCTACCGGGATACCAAAGCGCGCATCGGGAGTGGAAATCCGAAAGTCACAGGCAGTCGACATCAATAGACCGCTACCAACAGCCAGACCCTCAATCATGGCAATCGTTGGCATAGGCAATTGTTGAAGCGAGCTAAAGATATGGTCTACGGCTACTTCATACGCTTCATCTTTTTTTAAATCAACAAATTGTTGAATGTCACTTCCAGAGACAAATGCTTTATCGCCGGCCCCTCTAAAAATGACAACCCGAATGCACGGGTTTTTGGCTAATGAGTCACAAATCTTTTTGAGTTCCTCGTACATGGGCCATGTCAATGCGTTACGCGCTGCAGGATTATTAAAGGTAACTCTTGCAATATTGCCGTCAATCGCTAGATCTAAGCAGGGCGGGGTGGATTGAGTATGTATATTCATGCAAACATTCTAAACAATGGATTACGGCAATGACTCTAAAAAGACCCCTCATAAACTGTGCAATCAGGGTTTTTTACTTGCCAGAAGTCTCCTGCGCTAGAATTCCCGTATGTATATGTTTCTACCTTTTCTGACGGCCTTGATCGGACTTGTATTGGTCTGGTTTGAGAAGCGTTTTGCAGGTCTTATTCTTTTGGTAGTGACAATTGCAATTTTGGTAGTGTGGTTCCGCTTTCACGCGAATAGCCATTTAAATATCAGTCTGTAATTATTGTGAGCAGACATTCTTTCCCCTCTCTGGCAGCCTTGGGCAATCAATTTGCTTTGTTAGCGGTTGTCGGCACGCTTGCTTATGCATTTTTCGATCAGATTTACTTCGGGGAATTGCCTTGTCCTTTGTGTCTTATGCAGCGTGTCGGATTTATCATTATCGGCTTTGCATTGGTTTTGAATATTCGTTGTGGCGCCCATTCATCTCATTATGGCTGGGGCATTATTGGCGGATTAGTTGGCATGATGGTGTCCCTGCGCCAGGTGTTTCTACATATTCTGCCGGGTGATAAGGGATTTGGTACAACCTTTCTAGAGTTGCATTTTTATACGTGGGCCTATGTCGGTTACACCGGTCTTTTGATTGGCTTAGCAATTTTGTTGATGTTGCCAAATCGTGAAGTGCGTTCACGCACTTGGTTTGCTAATACTTTAGTAATTCTTTTTATTCTTTTGGTATTAGGCAATCTCGTTTCCACCCTGCTGGAGTGCGGTATCGGGCCTTGTGCTGATGACCCTAGTAAATATGAGGGTTGGCTATGGCTACGCTCTCGCTTTGGCTTTTAATTTAGACCCTTGGTTTTCAACTTCGTCTAGTTTGAATTCATAAAGCATGTCCTTCAAAAAAGCGATTCAGAATCTCGTATTGATTTTTGCGCTGTACTTATCGGTATCTGCCGCTCAAGCACAACCCACATCATCTGCGAAATCCACTTGGCCTAAGCAGACCATTCGGATCATCGTTACCTTTACGCCTGGGGGCGCTCCCGATATCCTGGCCCGTGTTTTAGCGGAAAGTTGGCAGCGTGAATTGGGCGTGCCAGTGGTAGTGGAGAATCGCCCAGGCTACGGCGGTAATATTGGCGCCGATTTGGTTGCCAAGAGCGAGCCAGATGGTTACACATTGCTGATTGGTACGGTTGGTATTCATGCGATCAATGGCGCTCTTTATGAAAAGATGTCTTTTGATCCTGTTAAGGATTTCACGCCCATTAGCTTTCTAGCAAGCACTCCTAATGTATTAATCGTTAATAAGAAGTTAGGCGTAAACAATCTCCATGAATTGATCGATCTTGCGAAATCAAAACCTGATCAACTCACTTTTGGTTCGTCTGGAGTCGGCACATCACTGCATATGTCTGGCGAACTCTTTAAAGAGATGGCTGGCGTGCAGATACGTCATATTCCATATAAGGGTCGTGCGCAATCTTTGCCAGATCTATTAAGTGGACGCATTTCGATGCTGTTCGATAACCTTTCTTCATCCTTAGCTTTAATCAAGGCGGGTGAAGTTCAAGCTCTGGGTGTAACTACTTTAAAGCGTTCCCATGCCGCTCCAGAAATTCCAACGCTCGCTGAGCAGGGGCTCACTGGTTTTGAAGCGGTTTCTTGGTTTTCATTAATGGCGCCAGCCAATTTGCCCCCCAATATTCAAACGCGCTTAAATCAGATGGTTCGCCAAACACTAGGCCATCCAGAAATCAGGGCTCGACTTTTGGCCGGGGGGTTAGATCCTGCCCCAGGTAGCGCAAAAGATCTCTCCAAGTTGATTGCTACAGAAGCTAATAAATGGGGCAGAGTGGTACATCAATCGGGCGCAAAATTAGAGTAGCAACCCATCCCATATAAATATCTTTTATGTAATCTTAATCAGATTTCAGGCGTTATTAGTAGTAGATATAAAACAAATAAGTGGCAGAGGCGGGTGACCAAAGGGGGTCGAATATGAAATGTATTAATAAATTCAGCATCTTAGGCCTTGCCTTGATTGCGCTCCTTGCGTCTTCTTATGCGCAGGCAAGTAATGTCGGCTGGAATATCTCAGTTGGCGGTGGCTATGGAGGAGGTTGGCGCCCAGCGGCCTATGGCGGCTGGGGTCCTGGATGGGGCCCGGGTTGGGGGTCAGGCTGGCGCGGTAATTGGGGCTACCCAGGTGGCTACTACGGTCCGTATGTTGGCTATTACAACCCACCTGCCGTTGTGTATGCACCGCCACCAGTGGTCACATACACTCCACCGCCTCAACCCGTGGTATTAGCCGCTCAACCTGAACCTGCGGTCTGGTACTACTGCGAAGTGAGCGGCAAATATTATCCGTATGTGCAAGAGTGTCCTGCTGGCTGGCAAACACAAGCTCCAACTTTGCCCAGCAGAAATTCATCTCAAAAACGTCAGCAAAACTAATTTAGAGTGATTTGGAAATGAATATGAAACGATTTACTTGTATGACTGTCGCAGCAATAACTATTGCCACTTCATTAAGCGCATGCGTATCTGCGCCAACAGGGCCCACGGTTGCGATCATGCCGCGAGAAGGAAAGCCTTTTGATGTCTTTCAGCAAGACGATCAGATTTGCAGACAATTTGCCGCAAATGCTGTTAAAGATACTGGCGATGCTGCACTCAAGGAGGGCGTTACTAGCGCAGCTATCGCGGCAGCATTAGGCGCTGCCGCTGGTGCGGTAATTGGTGGTGGCAGTCATGCGGGCGTTGGAACGGGTGCAGGCGTTGGCTTACTAGGCGGCTCAGCTATTGGCGCCATGAATGCCTCTGGCAAGCAAAACCAAGCGCAAACGCAATACAACATTGCCTACACTCAGTGCATGTATTCAAAGGGCAATCAGGTACCTAGTTACCCATCCGCCGCACCTTCGGCTCCGCCTCCACCAAACTATCGTTAATTCTCATTCACACTTGTTAGCTCTTTAAACCTCTACCGGCGGATGTGTTTTTTCATAGCGCTCCGCCGTTCTTCTAAAGAGATAAAGCAAGAGGCACGCAGCTAAACCCAGGCTCAAGCTATTGCCAGCCCAAAAGCCATTGGCGCCTTGCAAGAATGTTGGCGTGTTACCTAAAACATTAAAGCCCATTAAATAGCCGCCACCCAGACCTACACCCCAAAGTGATCCAGCGTAAATCACCATTGGCCAAAAGGCGATTCGGTATGCGCGCAAAATAAATGCCGCAGTAATTTGTAGCGCATCAAAGACTTGATAAAACGCGATAAACAAAAAGAGGGGGATGGAGAATGCCTTGACCTCTTCAGGCGGATCATAAAAATTTAATAGTTCAATCCTAAAAAGCCAAACAGCAATGCCAATGCTGATGCAAACTATGGTGGTAAAAAAGACTGAGGACCAGCCTATCTCTTCAGCTCGCTCTTGTTTATTGGCGCCAATCGATTGGGACACTAAAGTCATTGTTGCAATTGAGAGCGATAAGGGAACCATATAAATGACCGTTCCCATATTAGCCACAATCTGATGTCCCGCCAAAGCAGTTGTGCCAAGGCGGGCAATAAATAAGGACATAAAGGTAAATGAAGTCACTTCAATGAGATAGCTAAATCCAATCGGCGTACCGAGTTTTAATAAAGTCCAAATGCGATGTGCATCAGGCATGCTAAAGCGCGCAAAGATCTTAAATGGTCTGTAAAAACGATCAAATAACACAAACCCTAAAGTCATGAGTAGCCATGACCAGTTGATGATGATAGTGGCCACCGCGCAACCAGGCCCGCCCATGCCTTCAATGCCGAGACCGCCGTAAATAAAAAGTAGATTGAGTGGAAGCTTGAGAACAAGACCAATAATTTGTACCACGGTAATTACGGTAGGGCGTGATACAGCGTTGTGAAGCGCCATTAAAACCCGCATGCCCATGCTAGCCGGTAAACCAATGGCCAAAATACTCAGATAGAGTTTTGCCTTATCTTCGATGACAGCATTCATCTGCGAGATGGCAAGCAAATGATCTGCATTGAGTAAGATCAGGCAACCGAGCACCGTTAAGCCTAGAGCAAGCCATGTCGCCTGCCAAACTTCTTCACCAATTTCTGAGAATCGTTTGGCGCCAAACAGCTGTCCAGCAATTGGCGCCAGTGCGGAGATGACCCCAGTTAGGCCAACATAAATACTGATGAAGATGGCTGAAGCCATCGCAAGCGCTGCGAGATCATCGGCAGAGTAACGCGCTGTCATAGCGGTATCTAAGACCCCAAACGCAATGACTGCTAGCTGACCAATCAATAAAGGTCCAGCGAGTTTTAATAGGGAGGGGATATCCTCGCGTAGCCGCGATAATTTAAAGTGCAGCACGAGCTATTCCGGAATAACTTCGTAAAGACGCAGGCGCTCGTCACGGTCGGCGGCACGACGGTCTTCCCAAAGTAGGGTGAGCTTTTTATTATTTAATTGCGCATACGCTTTTGCTTCAGATTGGCTGTGAGTCAGCATCCATGGGCAATTGGTGTCATCGCGTAAATTGAGTTTAGAAAAATATTCAAAAGACGCTAGCTGCGCAAAACCAAGATTGCTGGTATCGATACAGCCGCCGCCAGAAGGCACAACTTTAGCGAGTCTTGCCGATACATGTCGATAAGTTTTGGCATAGTTAATGGTGGGTAGCCAAAGGGTCATCAGGAGTACCCACATCAAGGTTGTACCAGAGGCTGAGATAATGAGGCAACGCCAGATTTCCTTGGGAGCGCGGGAGGTTCTCCAGCGCACCACAGCCAGCCACAGACCTGTAATCACCAGCGCCACAATAAATGCCAAGAGATTAAATTGACTCTCAAAGCCCGGCAGCAGTCGCGAGATGTTGGCAGCGGTTGTTTCTGGATAGCCGGTTACTTTTGCGAGCCAAATAATCCAAATTGCCAGAGCGATGAGTGTGAAGCTAAACATCGCGAACCAATCAATAAAGCTAATCACACTGCGCTTGAGAACAGGCAAGCTAAATGCCGCAATAATAGACAGGCTCGGAATCAAAATCATTAAGTCATGCTCATTCGCCTCTAGGCGAAATAAAACATAAATTAAGCAGCCAATAAATAAACTGAGTGGAATCGCAAGGTGCGGCGCACGCCATGCGCCAGCTTCTTTGATGCGACCCCAGTGGGCGAGCGACACAATGGCTAATGGCCACACTGGCCAGGCATAGGCCCAAAAGTTCACACTCAAGAAACCCAAAGATTCAATTGAAGGGGTCGTGCGCATTTCTGGCATATTGCGCCAGCCTTCCTCAGCAATGTGACGCCAGTACGGCGGCAGATCACTGAGATACCAAACTAGCGGCCAAATCGCAAAACCGATTAAGCCTAAAGCTGTGCTGGTAAGCGTCCAGCGAAAACGCAATTTGGCATTGCTTGCAATTACTGCAATGATGGTGGAGGTAACAACAATCAGACTGAGGGTGAGATTGCCCGATAGCGCAACAATAGCAATTCCAAGACCAGTCCATAAACCGCCTTGCCATGGTTTATCTAAACCGCGAACGGTACCGTACAAAACAATACTGATGCCCATGAGTTGCGCCATCATGGGCGTAGTTTCATGGGCGCGTTGCGCAAGACCTACACAGGCTAAGAAGATGAGTAGCGCGCCATCCGCCAAAGTCATGCCATAACTCTTCAGGTCTGGCTGTCCGCCAACAGCTAAGGCCATCGGCTGCACTTCACGACGACGACCT
>CAZHWF010000002.1:0-53829 GCA_964536365.1 uncultured Polynucleobacter sp. | reverse complement strand
CGATCGCCACCGCTGATGCCATTGCGTTCCATGTTTTGGCGTAGCTGGTTACGCTCTGCATCACGATTGAGGTTGCCGCCTTGGCCACCAAGATTGGCATTACGGCGTTGCGCATCAGCTTGCCAATTGCTAGTGCCGCGATTGTTGCTACCACTCCAGTTATTGTTGGTATTGCGGTTGAAGTTATTAAAGTTATTGTTATTGATAGTGAGTGAATTACCACCACCCCAGCCGCCGCCCCAATGGCATCCACCCCAAAGCGCTGCTCCAACTGCCATACCCACGCCAAAAGAAAGTAGCGCGGTGCCGGCTACATATCCTGGGGGATAGTAGGCGACTGGCGGATAAGCTGGGTATGGCCAGGCACCATACACCACTGTTGGGTTGTAGGATGGAACATAGACAACTTGCGGATTAGCTGGTTGAATCACAATGACTTGAGAAGAGCCGCTGCCTTGGGTTGTCACGGTTTGCTGAGCATTTGATTGCAATGCGCCACTGCTTTTTGCTTTAGCGCGCAATGCTTGAATTGCGGTCATCACATCTGATTGCTGAGCCAGCACAACATTACCCAAGTTTTGGGTCCAGCTTAATTGTGAACCCATCATCTCGAGAACGGGCGGGAAGGACACCAGAGATTTAACGCTTGGATCCCAGTTTTGTTGTTGCAAAGCATTATTGAGCGCATCGCCTTTCAGGTTGCTATTGCTACGAAGCCAGTTACTGGCTTCGGCAACTTCCAAAGGATAGGTAGAGGCCATCAGCACTTGCGATACCAAGGGATCTGGGTATAAAGCGATTGGTGCAACGAGTGCTTCCAATTGCGCTTGTGATTGTTTAGCTGTTTGGGTTTGACCGCTACCTTGAGCGTAAGTGACTGGAACTACCGCGGGAAAACTGAGCGCGGTAACCAGCATACCTGCTAGTAATTGGGAAGGAATCCCCCGCTTTTTTGGTGCCAACATTAGCGCATCCTTTTGTGTAAATAGAAAAAATATTCTACTCAATTTCAGGGGCGGGCAGCATTTTAGGGGCGCTAGCTAAATAGACCATTAAGTTCGGAGAATATTAGACAATAGGTTAATGAAGCCAATTTTATACTCCTATCGCAGGTGTCCTTATGCTATGCGTGCGCGTATGGCCTTGAAATACGCCGGCATCGAGCTCGAGCATCGAGAGATTGAGCTTCGTAATAAGCCAAGATCAATGCTCGAGTTGTCGCCCAAGGGAACTGTTCCGGTACTTTGCTTGGAAAATCAAGTGATTGACCAGAGCATTGACATCATGCGCTGGGCAATGCAGCAGTCGGATCTAGATAAGTGGAGTGAAGTGGATGAGGTGATTGCGCATTCTTGGATTGAGAAAAATGACGGTCGATTTAAATCTTTGCTTGATCAATATAAGTACCCCAACAGATTTCCGGACCATGATCAAGCAGCAGTTCTCAATGAAGCTTTAGAGTTCATGCTTTTGCCAATCGAAATGGCGTTGCAAAGAACGCAATATTTGCTTGGGAGCAAGTTGAGCTGGATTGATATCGCCATCTTTCCATTTATCAGACAGTTTTCTATGGTTGATCAAAATAAATTTGAACAACTTCCATTGCCGGCAACCAAAAAATGGTTAGCTAATCATCTAGAGTCAGATCTATTTAAGAGTGTGATGCAAAAACATCCAGTTTGGCTCGACAAGCTTCAGATTACAGAAGGGCGCTTGCAATGAGGCTGTAGAGCGGAATACCCAAAATAATGTTAAAGGGGAAAGTGATCCCTAGCGACATCCCCATATACAAAGCAGGATTAACTTCAGGTAATGCGTGGCGCAGTACTGCTGGTACTGCAATATACGATGCGCTCGAAGCTAGCACCATCAGCAAGATGGTGTTTCCTAGTGGGAGGCCAAGGAGTTTGCACAGTATTAGCGCTAACAGCGCATGCGTAAGTGGTGAGCCAATGGCATATAGCAAAGTGATAGTTGGCTTACCCTTAAGACCTTTCATATTTCTGGCGGCCATAAGTCCCATATCCAATAGGAAGAATGACAACATACCCTTAAATAAATCAATTGAGAAGGGTGCCATTAATTTTTGCCCAGCATCACCGCTAACCAAGGCAACTACCATTGAACCTAGAAGAAGCAATTGAGCGCCATCAGTAAACGACTCATGAAGGATTTTTGAAATCCCAACCGCCCCATTTTTTTCTGCTGGGTTTGTGGCCATGGATTTTCTTGCTTTATTGGCTAGTACTATTGCCAGAATAATTGCGGGTGACTCCATGAGTGCCATCGCCGCTGCCATATGTCCGCCATAGGCAATATGAAATTGATCTAAATATTGTGTGGCAGTGATAAAGGTAACGGCACTCACCGATCCATAAGTTGCGGCAATTGCTGCAGCATCAAAGGCGCTAAGCTTTCTACGCAAAATCCAATACCCAATTACGGGAATGGTGACGGCTAGAAAAATGGCGAGACCCAATGAGAGGGCAATTTCGCTTGTAAAGCCAGACTTATGAAGTGCAAAGCCACCCTTTAGTCCCAGTGCCATTAATAAATAGAGCGACAAGAACCGGGAGATTTGTGGTGGAATCTCCAAATTCGATTTAACGGATCCTGCGAATACCCCAAATATAAAAAATAATATTGCGGGATCAAGAAAGTTGGTCATGTGTCTATTTTGAGTTTTACTGCTGCTACTTCATTATTGTTGCTTAATAATTGCCTGAACTAGTGGGTGCTGAATTTTCTTTTCTGAGCGAATGGCATAGAAGTATTCATGAATGTCATCGCAAGCGCCTAAAAATTCGATGCCATAGATATCTTTGAGGTCTTTTTGAATCAGCTTGCCTGCGGGAAAGATTCCCAGGCCGTTGGCTGCAAAGGTCTTGAGAAGGGCGCTATCTTCGAACTCGCCGACAATATTAGGATTGATGTCGTTCTTTCTGAGCCATTGATCAATTAATGGTCTTGCGGTGGAATGAGCAGTGGGGAGTAATACGGGCAAATCTTTAATGCATTCCGGAAACTTTCCTTTTAGCTTTTTCACCAGTTGCTTTGGTGCGTACCAAGCAATTTCTGTTTTAGTTAACTCATCGCTATAGACATTAAGATTTTTATTGCTAGGGGCGGGGCGGTCAGCTAGCACGATATCCAAACGATGCAATGCGAGGTCAGCTAATAAATCTTCAAATTCACCTTCGTGAGCAACAAGCTGCACACCCTTGTGTTTCAAGATCGGCTCTAACAACTGTCGGGTCACAAACTTTGGCAGACCATCTGAAACACCCACAGTAATTTTGGTTTTTGGGGATTTGGCGGCATCTCTTACTGCCTCGGGGAGTTTTTCTCCAATAGAAAAAATTTGATCGGCAATTGCTAGGGCGGCGTATCCAGATTCCGTAAGTGTGATGCCGCGTCCGGCGGGCTTAAAAAGCATGTAACCCAAGGATTTTTCTAATTCATGTACTTGGGCGCTAATGGTTTGAATAGCCATATCAAGGCGTTCTGCGGCTTTGGACATGCTGCCTTCCTTGGCAACAACCCAGAAATAGTAGAGATGGCGGTAGTTATAGCTAATGGACATATTCAGGGGATATTCAGTTTTTTACGAAATTATTATCAATATATATCTGCTTTTTGCTTAGTGCAAATACGCCTACATTAACCCCATGAAAAGTCATGGCATTCATGTACTTCTTATTTAACTTACACAAATAGAGGTTAATCAATTGGAACTATTTAGCCCCGAGTTTTTTTCTGCATTACTGGCAATCGTCGTGATCGACTTGGTATTGGCCGGTGATAACGCAATCGTGATTGCAATGGCTGCTCGCAATTTGCCACCACATCTTCAAAAGAAAGCAATTGTTTGGGGAGCGGTCGGTGCAATTGCGGTTAGAAGTGCAATGACTTTATTGGTCGTATATCTACTCAAAATTCCAGGTTTGATGTTGATTGGCGGCCTGCTCTTGGTATGGATTGCCTACAAGCTTCTGAATCCTGCAAAAGAGGAAGATGGCGCGCATGATCATGCTTCAACTAGTTTTTGGGGTGCGATGAAAACCATTGTGATCGCAGACGCAGTGATGGGCTTGGACAATGTGTTGGCGGTAGCAGGCGCATCGCATGGAAGTTATGTGTTGGTTGTTCTTGGATTATTGATCAGCATTCCGGTAGTGATTTGGGGGTCTACGCAAGTTCTCAAGCTAGTTGAGCGCTTCCCTTCGGTTACCTATATCGGCGCAGGCGTGCTGGCATGGACTGCAGCCAAGATGATGACTTCCGAGCCTATGGTGCGAGATTTGGCTCTCTTCCAAAACTCGCTGGTTGATTACGTAATTCAGGTCTTGGTGATTGTTGGTGTTCTATTTGGGGGCTTTATTAAAAGTCGGTTGGCGCTGGAAGAATCTATTGCGCCAGCAGAAGTTGAATCTGTTGCGTCCCAAGCGCAGCTTAACGAGCAGTCTCATACTCTAGGAGGTAGTGCTATGAATAAAATCCTTATACCAGTAGATGAATCTAGTAATTCCATGCTGGCCTTGAAGCATGCTGTAAATGTGTACGGTAGGGACCCGCAGGCGCACTTTCATATTTGTAATGTGCAGCCAACACTCTATACCCACATCCGCAAGTTTTTGAATAAGAAAACCATTTGCGAGTGGCAGGCCGAGCGTGCAAAGATGGCATCCCAGTCAGCCGCACAGTTTTTGGAAAAAGCGGGTGTAAATTTTTCATTCACCTACGTAACTGGCGATAAAGGTGAGGCCTTGCGTGATGAGGCACAGCGTTTAGAGTGCAGTCGAATTGTGATTGGCACTGCCAAAAAGAACACCTTAAGTCGTTTGTTTGAAAACTCTACTACAGCCAAATTGCTAGAAATTAGCGATATCCCAGTGGAGGTGGTTACTGGTCAATCCCAGTCAACCTTGGAGCGTTGGGGAATACCTGCTGCTGGAGCAGGCGCAGCCACTGCTTTGCTGGCGGCGGTAATTGATTAGTTTTAGATTTAATCCATTTCCTGCGGTTCTCTTTTGCCCTCTTATGAGGGCATTTTTTTTATTTTATATTCTGTAAATAACTGAACTAATATCAAAAAATATCTGCTTTATTAGGAATAATAATGTCCCTATATTTATCCCATAACTTCAAAAAAGGAGATAAATCATGAATGTCATACTAGAAACAAAAGAAGCCATTGAGCCAGAGTTCAAAACATTTACTGAAAATCGCGTGAAGTTTTCCCTAAAGCGTCTATTTTGGCTCGTGCGCAAAATTAAGGTGAAGTACGCCTCTGTAGCCCAAGCAAAATCAAGCTGCAATCAAAATTGCATTATCGAACTTCATACTTTTGATAATCGCCAGATTGAGGTCAGCTTTACGGCAAGGGATCGTCGAACCGCTCTCGATATGGGCTTAAAAAAGGTTTACAAGCATATGCAGAAAGCCTTTCATAAAGCCCAGAAGTACGGACGTCTATCTAAGCAAGTGTATGTATAGGCTAAATCACTTTTATCACTTAATTGTGATCTAATAAGGACTTAAACGGGGAGTAGCCTGCCTAGCAATGGGTCCCGCATATCGTCATTACGACTAATAGGTCCGGTATGCGGGTAATTTTTAAGGCAAGACCATTTACCTTTAATTAAATGGCCATATATTGATACCGTACAAGCAAAAAACTTACTGCCACAGTAGTCGCATTTATAGGCGCTTTCCTGCCCTAAAGTGGGGAATATTTTTAAATTCCTCTGTTGAGGGCTTGGATAATTTATATCTAAATTATTCACGACTCGTGCCTATGTTGCTCTATCGTAGTTTGAATATTGTCGCAGTTGCCTTCGCGGTAATCACTATGACCGCTCATGCCAACGCACAAACTCAAAAATCATTCACCGTAAATGATTTGATTGCTTTATCGCTAGAGTCTAATCCCCAAGTTTTGGCAGCTCGAGATCAGGCTAAGGCAATTAAAGGGCAGTTATCAACCGCCAGGGCGATACCTAATCCCGAGTTTGAGATTTCAACTGGCCAGCAACGCTCTGCCACTGGCCCGTTAACAGTAGGCAATGTTTCTTCATGGGCGGTGACTCAACCATTGGATATGCCATACACGCGTTTTCCTCGTGTGAATGCGGCTGAGGCAAACCTTAGGGCGGCAGAAGCTACGCGTATCGCATTTGAGGTGGAGACGATTTCTAAGGTGCAGCAGCGTTTTTATGAGTTGATGCGCCGTGAAGCAGAGCAAAAGGCTGCCGAAGAAGATATGAATTTGACTAAGCAAATTCGTGATCGCATGCAAATTCGTTATGACGTTGGTGAGACCGCTCGCTTTGAACTTATTCGCGTGCAAACCGAATTTCTTAATGCGCAAATTGCCGCTGAGTCCAGTAAGTTGCGCGTAGAGCAAGCTAGGAGTCAATTGCGCCAAACAGTCGGTCACCAGTTGCCGGCAGACTTCACGGTGGTTGTTGAGCAACCAAAGCCTGAAGTATTGCCGCCCTTGCCAACGCTTTTAAGCGAAGTTCAAGCCCAAAGTCCAGAGTTACAAAAAGCGAAGGCTGAGGTCGATGCGTCAGAATCAAAACTGAGTTTTGAAAAAAACTCTCGTTTGCCGCGCTTAGCATTTAAGGCCTCGCAATATAACGATCCAAACTTTACTGATCGTTTGTATGGTTTGCAAATTAGCATTCCTATCTGGGATTTCAAAGGTGGTCAGATTGCGGAAGCGGAGGCAAATGCTTCGAAGGCGAAAAACCAATTAAACGCCCAAAGCCAAACCTTAGATCAGCAAATGGAAACCGCTTACAAGCTCTATCAAATGACGAGTTACCAAGTAAAAGTATTAAGTCAGGAAGTGGTGCAGTTGGCGGCTAGTGCTCAGCGAATTGCGGAAGTTTCCTATCGTTATGGCGAGCGCGGCATGCTCGAATATTTAGACGCGCAAAGAACATTCCGGGCCGCTAGGAACGATTTGATTCGGGCGCGCTTTGATTTGGCGGCTGTCACAACGGAAATTCAGAGATTAAGAGCAAGTCCAGAATGGCTTGCAAAGATAGAAAGTGGATTGCAATGAACCAAGAACTGTCTAAAGCCTTAAGAAAAGCAAAGGCCTGGAAAACCTTTCTGATGAGAAAGGTCAAATTCTATGCCAAGGAATGGACTACTCAAGTTTTGCAGACTCAAGATGAGTTATATCAACAAGTCCATCAATGGATTGCAGGTCATGCGCCTGTAGTGAGTAATCGCTATGACAAAACTCCGTCCTGGTTCAAGAAGGGCGTATTTTATTTGCCTTGGTTTTGTGTTTTTTTAGTAGTCCTGAATTACTTCAATGTTTTTGATTTCAAGCCGCCTGTTAAGTCTGTCCAAGATCCCAATGTGGTGATTGTGAATGATGACTTACGCAAAATGATTGCCGATGGCAAAGCCCAAGTATCTCCATTCGTGGAAGAGTTGCGCGCTTCTGGTCGAATTGATTTTAATGAGCGCTTTTTGGCGCGAATTGGCGCAAACGTTACTGGACGAGTTTCTGAAATCTTGGCTGTGCCTGGACAAGTGGTCAAGCAGGGTGATGTGTTAGCCAAAATCACCTCTACAGAATTAACTCAATCACAGTTAGCGTATTTAAAGGCAAAAAGCGCAAGTCAGTTAGCTGATCAAGCTGCTAATCGCGCAAAGATTCTCTATAAAGAGGATGTTATTGCGTTAGCGGAGTTGCAAAGACGCGAGGCTGAGGCGAGTAGCGCTAGGGCAGAGTTTCGCGCTGCTAATGATCAGTTAAAGGTCCAGGGCATGGATCAGGCGAACATTGATGAGCTTGCTAAATCTGGCGTAATTGAATCGATTAATAATGTGATTGCTACGATTCCCGGTGAAATTGTGGAGCGTAAAATTAATCGTGGTCAGGTAGTTCAGCCATCTGATGCGCTATTCACAGTGGCTGATCTGAATACCTTATGGGCCGTCTCTGAGGTGCCTGAGAGTAATGCTTATCTGATGCAAAAGGGTCAGAAGGCCTCAGTCATTATTCCCGCCTTAAGAAATATGGAAATTGATGGCGTCATTGCGCATGTCGATTCGATTGTGAATCCCCAGACCCGCACTGTAGTGGTTCGAATGGATCTGCCAAATCATGATGGCCTAATTAAGCCTGGTATGTTGGCAACTATGTTGATTGATAGTCAGCCAGTAGATAAATTGGTAGTTCCATTGGCGGCAATCGTGCGTGAAGATAATCACGATCACGTTTATGTTCGACTGGATGATGACACTTATCGCATGGTTCCCGTAAAACTTGGTCCAGAAGGTAAGGGTTACCGCCCAGTGATTTCTGGTTTAAAAGAGGGGCAAGAGATTGCTATTGAAGGCGCGTATCACTTAAATACTGAGCGCAAGCGTCAGTTAAGTGGTGGTTGATACCGATGATTGAAAGACTCGTTCGCCTCTCGTTACAGCAACGTCTTTTGGTGGTCATTATCGCCATTGTTTTGCTTATTGCTGGCCTGTTGGCAACGAAAAGACTCTCTGTTGATGCGTTTCCAGATGTGACTAATGTGCAAGTCCAGGTTGCTGCAGAGGCTCCTGGTAAGTCACCAGAGGAGGTGGAGCGCTTTGTGACCATCCCTATTGAATTGGGTATGACTGGTTTACCTGGTTTAACTGAGATGCGTTCATTAAATCGGAATGGCATTTCAATTATCACCTTGGTGTTTACTGAAAAAACGGATATCTACTTTGCTCGTCAATTAGTTACTGAGCGATTGATTGAGGTAGCCTCGAAGATGCCGGTAGGCATTACTCCGGTACTGGCTCCACCCTCTACAGGATTGGGTGAAATTTATCAGTACACCTTGGATCATCCATCCGATGGAGACCGTGAGCTTTCTGAGGATGAATTATCTGACCGACGGGCTGTGCAGGACTGGATCGTGCGTCCTATGTTGCGCTCTATACCTGGTGTTGCGGAGATCAATACACAGGGTGGTTATGCTCGAGAGTATCAGGTGCTTGTAAACCCTGAAAGATTACGCCATTATCAAATCAGTTTGCATGAAGTCTATCAAGCACTTGCCAGAAATAATGCGAATTCTGGTGGCGGTCAATTGCCCACTTATGCGGAGCGATACCTCATCCGCGGCCTGGGATTAATTAATAAGCCGGAGGACATTGGCAAAATTATTCTCAAAGAAGTCAAAGGTATTCCGGTATATGTCAAAAACGTTGCCGAAGTCACTATTGGTAGTGAAATCCGACAGGGTGCTGCGATTAAGAATGGCTATACAGAGAGCGTTGCTGGTATTGTGCAAATGATTCGCGGTGGCAATGCAAGAGAAGTGGTGAATCGCATCAAGCTTAAAGTAGAGGAAATCAACGAGGGCAAGTTGTTGCCCGATGGTTTGCAGATTGTGCCCTTCTATGACCGCACCGACCTAGTAAATGCTGCCATGTTCAATGTGGCTAAGGTGCTTATTGAAGGTGTGATTTTGGTCATCATATTGCTCTTTCTCTTCTTGGGGGATGTGCGCTCATCCCTCATTGTGGTGGCCACTTTATTGCTAACGCCATTGTTGACTTTCTTGGTTATGAACCGTTATGGCATCTCTGCGAATTTGATGTCGTTAGGTGGTTTGGCGATTGCGATCGGCATTATGGTCGATGGCTCAGTTGTGGTGGTGGAGAACACATTCGCAAAACTGGGTGAACGCCTCAAATCCGGTGAGTCTAAAAACAGGATCATCTTGGAGGCAGCTTCAGAAGTAGGTAAGCCTGTGCTTTTTGGTGTTGGCATCATCATTTTGGTGTTTATGCCGCTGCTTTCGCTCGAGGGAATGGAAGGCAAAATGTTTTCGCCAATGGCAATCACCATTGCGATCGCCTTAACAATCTCCCTCATTCTGTCGTTCACTTTATCGCCAGCGCTCTGTTCCTATATTCTCAAGGGTGGCAGCGAGGATGACACGAAAGTGGTCAAAAAAATGCGCGGCCCCTATGAACGCTGGCTGCACTGGAGTCTGGAACATCCAAGGTTAGTAGTAAAGCGTTCTGTCATTGCATTGGGCGTTAGCTTGGTTGGGTTTGTTTTCTTGGGTAAAGCATTTATTCCGGTAATGCAGGAGGGATCAATTACTCCGGTGATCGTACGCGCCCCGAATATTTCATTAGATGAGTCAATCAAACTGGAGTTTGAGGCAATCAAGCGCATCATGACTATTCCTGGAGTGGAGATGGCGGTCTCTCGTTTAGGTAAGGGCGAGTCGCCCGCTGATCCAGGCCAGCCAAATGAGTCTGATCCGATTGTGACGCTTAAACCGCTTGGGGATAGAGATTTAAGCCAAGAAGAGATTGCTCAACAAATTCGCGAGAAGCTTAAAACGCTCCCTGGTATTGAATTAGCGATCTCACAGCCAATCGCGGCACGAGTCGATGAAATGGTCTCGGGGGTCCGTTCACAAGTAGCCGTCAAAATATTTGGCGATGATCTCGCCATCCTGCAAAAATTAGGCTCTCAAATTGGTCAGATCTTGACCAAGATGAAAGGAAGTAATGACTTACGCATTGAGCAAGCCTCAGGACAAAATTACCTTAACATCAAGATCGATCGTGATGCGATCGCGCGCTATGGAATCAATGTCTCTGATGTCAATGAAGTCATTGAAACTGCTATTGGGGGTAAACAGGCGAGTACGATTTACGAAGGGGAGCGTCGCTTCCCATTGCTGTTGCGTTACCCAAGCGCTTATCGAAATAATATTGATGCCATCCAAAATATTATTTTGCACTCCCCAGACGGCGCCCAGGTGTTGATGCGAGATTTGGCTGAGATTAGCTTGGTAGAAGGTCCTGCGCAGATTTCACGAGAATCGGGTAAACGACGTTTGGTGGTTGGTGTGAATGTGGAAGGTCGAGATTTAGGTGGCTTTGTCAAAGAAGCCCAAGCGCTCATTGCTAAGAATGTGGAATTACCCCAAGGGTATACCTTGCAGTGGGGTGGCCAATTCGAAAATATGCAGCGCGCGATGGCTCGTTTGATGATCATTATTCCGCTCACGATTTTGGCCATCTTCTTCTTGTTGTTTATGTTATTCAAGTCCGTTCGCTTGGCTGGTCTCATCATTATGGTTTTGCCATTTGCATCAATTGGTGGTGTGTTTGGATTATTCCTAACGGGCGAATATTTATCGGTTCCCGCCGCCGTAGGATTTATTAATCTCTGGGGTATTGCGGTGCTCAATGGTGTGGTGTTGATTTCGTTTATTAAACAATTGCGTGAAGATGGTTACAGCATGGAAGAAGCTTTACTGCATGGTTGCGGCCATCGCTTTAGACCGGTCATGATGACGGCTTCAGTGGCGATGTTGGCATTGGTGCCGATGTTGTTCTCAGGAGGTCCTGGTTCCGAAGTGACCCGCCCTTTAGCCGCTGTGGTGATCGCAGGTTTGCTTACCTCGACAGCGCTAACCCTATTAGTATTGCCCGTCTTGTACAGATGGTTTGAAGAGAAAGAGGTGGAAGCATGATGGAAGTCAAGGCGGTTATTCGCCCCAATAGATTACCCGCCCTTAGAACAGCTCTAATGGAAACGCCTGGCTTTCCCGGAATGACTGTTGCTAAGGTCGAAGGATGTAGTGCTCCAAATAAAACAAATAAGACCAATATCAAAGATGAGTTAACTGACTACTCAGCAAAGGTGAGGATAGAGATCATCTGTAATGATGAAATCGCGCTAGTACTCATGGATAAAATTGTCACTGTTTGTCAAACAGGGCAGGTTGGTGATGGTGTTGTGTGGTGCACTGAAGTGCCTAAAGCATTCTTTATTGCAAAGACTTCAATCTAAGTCAACTCTCCAATAAATACTGGCTCAAGCTCAAAAAACCCATCAATTTTGGGTGGCAGCTGGGAGCTGTCACCTATTATGAAGGCGCAGTAATGAGGGTCATCTTTTAAGACCTTCTTCTATAATCCGCACATAGAAGCAAGAGATATTCTTGCTTCAAATTATTTGATTATTAGAGAACTTAAAAATATGAAAACCAAACTCTTAAGTGCCTTGGCCGCTATTGTATTAGTAGCTTGTGCCACACCTGTAACCAAAACAGAGATCCAGCAAGCTAAATTCACTGCGCAGCCAAAACAAGCGGAGATTGATAAAGAGGTAAATTCGTATCTCAAAGCAAATATCAATGAGCCTGAGGCTGCTAGGAAAGAGTGTGCTCCTCCACGCAAAGCATGGGCTAGAGAATTTAGCCATGAACCAGCTAAATTTGGTTGGATGGTGGTTTGCGATGTGAATGCTAAAGAACGCTCAGGCGGTTATGGCCCACTAAAAGCCTATATGTTCTTGTTCACGACCAATGGTAACTATGTATATGATTCATCATCATTCGTAAACATTAATAACAACGTTCAATTCTTGGATCTCATTAAATAAGCATCGGATGGATGAAACCACCCTAGGTGGTTTTTCTTTGGCGCATTATGTGCTTGTGAAATAAAAGCTTTTACCAGAAAGGTTGATTTATGAAACATCGCTTCTTGAAGAAAATGGCAATTACTGGCCTATCAATGTCTTTGGCATTTGCACCAATTGCAAGCAATGCTTGCACTAGTTTTATCTTAAAAGGCAATGATGGCGGTACCGTATATGGGCGCACGATGGAGTTTGGTTTGCCGCTCAAGTCTGAATTAACTTCCATCCCAAGAAACTACGCTGCTAAAGGTATTGGCTTGGATGGTAAATATGGCTCTGGATTGGGTTGGACAACAAAGTATGCTGCTGTTGGCATGAATCCAATGGGTTTGCCTGAGTTAGTCGATGGTATGAATGAGAAAGGCCTCATTGGAGGCGTTTTAAATTTGCCTGATAGCGCCCAGTACCAAGCAGTGACGCAGGCTAATTCTGGGGAAAGTATTAGCTCACTTCAAGTGCTTACTTATGCGCTGACAAATTTTGCGACAGTTGATGAAGTTAAGGTGGGGTTAAGAAAGATCAAGGTAAATGGCGCCAAAATTGCTCTTTACAACAACAATACACCACTTGTTCATTACACATTTCATGATGCCAATGGAAAAAGTATTGTTGTTGAGTACATTAAAGGCGAGTTGCAGATTACCGATAATCCGATTGGTGTAATGACAAATGATCCTCCATTTCAAGATCATCTAAACAATATTGGCAGCTACATCAATCTCTCTAATATTGAAAAACCACCAATCATCATAAATGGCGCTAAATTTAGTGCTCCAAGCTCTGGATCTGGTTTGCATGGATTGCCTGGCGACTTTTTAAGTCCAAGCCGTTTTATTCGTGCCTTATTCCTATCGAATTCCGTTCCTAAAAATTACAGCACCGCGCAAATGAATGCCGCAGCTTGGCACATTTTGGGTAGCTTTGATATACCTCCTGGCGCAATCACGCTACCAGCTAGCAATCCTTATGGTGGTGGTATTGGTGGTATTGAAATTACCGAATGGAGCGTGACGGCAAACAACAAGAGCATGACATACGCGGTCAAAATGTTTGAGAATACTAATATCTATGTCTTTGATATGAAGAAGATGGACATGAATGCAAAAGACATTAAGTTCACTAAACTGAACCAGCCTTTGCTTACTATCCCAACAAATTAATGGTTTGTTGTAAGGAAACAAAAACCACCTTCGGGTGGTTTTTCTTTGGTGTGTCATTTTGTTGGATCTTAGTAGGACTAATTTTTGACTGTTAGTTACTGAGCCCAATTTCTTCTATAGCCGAATTTAACAAGTTCGTACCATACTAGTCCAACTAAACCAGAGGCAAGAATCACTAATGCGCCTTCTGTAGTGGGTTGTGTAAATTGAAAGCGATCACGTAGGAATGGGGTTGTCACTAAAAAGATAAATGACACCACTCCAACTCCTAGAATCCATTTTTGAGAAGGGTTGGATTTTCTGAGAATGTTAAACAGGTGATCTTTTTTCGAACGACTAACAATAATTAAGGAGATATTGCCAAGCACCAAGCAACCAAACGATAGGGTTGTGGCCATGGCATGGGAGTGACCTAGCTTGAGAAGCCAAAAATACAGGCCAACAACAATAAAGGTTAAGCCAGTCCCTTGAAGCAGGGCCATTGAAATGTTTTCCAAGCTAAAAAGCTTTTGATTAATGTCTCTCGGGGGTCTGAGCATGACGTCTTTCTCGGGCGCCTCCCTCTCAAAAATAATGGCGCAAGCTGGATCAATAATCATCTGCAAGAAAACGATATGGATGGGATCCAGAATCGGCTCAATTCCAAATAGAATCGGAATAAAGACCGCGCCTGCCATTGGTATATGGATGGCAACCACATAAATAATAGCCTTATGTAAGTTATCGTAGATCTGTCTGCCTTGCCCAATGGTATGAACGATAGAAGCAAAATCATCATTGAGTAATACTAAGGATGCAGCTTCCCTAGCAACATCTGTTCCTCGTTGTCCCATAGCCACTCCAACATGGGCAGCTTTTAGGGCGGGCGCATCATTCACGCCATCGCCTGTCATAGCGACGATTTCATGATTTGCTTGCAATGCTTTAACAAGTCGTAATTTTTGGATGGATTTAATGCGAACATACACAGAAGTCTTCTTTGCCGCTTCTCGAAGTTCAATATCGTCGAGTGCATTGATATCCGCACCCGATAAAACATTGGCGCTGTCGATGCCTGCTTGTTTTGCAATTGCCTGTGCAGTTATGGCATGATCCCCCGTGATCATGATGACTCGAATACCGGCATCTTGACACCGCTTGATCGCTTCTGGAACTTCTTTGCGGATTGGATCTTTCAGTCCAACAAGACCTAGCCAAGTAAATTCAAAAGATCCTATGTCACTTGGCCAATCGCTGGATTGCTTGATATAGCACGACTTTGCGACCCCCAGCAAACGTAATCCTTGGGAAGCAAGATTTTGGATCTGGCTCTCAATCGCTAATTTCTGGGTTGGCGTTAAATTGCAGCATTGAAGTACGGCCTCTGGAGCCCCTTTCATGGCCACGATGCATTCATTTGAGTTTGGTTTTTGCCAAAGATGGGTCATTGCAGGAAGTTCAGGACTTAAACCATATTCATGAATTAATTCGTAGCCTGAATATTCAAGTTCATACTCGGGTATGAGATGACGTTTCTCATGAAACGCTTGTTCCATGGGATCAAAAGGTTTTATTTCACTTGCAAGAATGCAATATTCAAGAAGCTCCTTTTGCGATGAATTTAGCTCTCCATGTTTCAAGTCAAACGTGAAGATATCTTCTGGAGTGACAAGCGTTTCAAGAGACATCTTATTTACAGTGAGGGTGCCAGTTTTATCGACGCATAGAGTGGTGATGCTTCCTAAAGTTTCAATCACAGGTGCATGTCTAGTGAGCACCTTTTGATGGGAGATTCTCCAGACCCCAAGCGCCATAAATACCGTCAAAATGACAGTAAATTCTTCGGGTAGTAAAGCCATGGTTAGGCTAATTGCGGTAAGTGCCCCCTGAAGCCAGTTGTCATGTATGAGTCCGTAAATGACTAGTACGAGAATTGAGAGCGAAATCCCGAATATCGTAAACCTTTTAATTAGGACACCTATGTCTTCTTGTAGAGGGCTATCGAGCTTATTAATTTGTTTGAGGCTACCGCCAATCTTGCCTAACTCGGTTTTCATGCCGATAGCAGTAACTCTCGCTACTCCACCACCTCGGATCACCATACACCCAGAGTAAGCGGAGCTAGCATTACCCTTACTTACAGGTTCCGATTCGCCAGTAAGCATAGATTCATCTACCAGTAGGTCGTGAGTTTCTAGCAGGATAATATCCGCTGGAATTCTATCGCCTTCTTCAAGAATAAGAATGTCCCCAATAACAATATCCTTGCCGGCAATTCGTTCGGTAATGCCATTGCGAATCACGATTGCTCTGGGGCTCGATAATTCTTTAAGGGCGTCAATCGCCTTTTCACTTTTTCTTTCTTGGAATAGGGTAATTCCAACAGATATAAAGATAAAGCCAAGCAAAATTAATGCGTCATCAATTTTTCCAATGACAAGGTAAATTGTGCCCGCCAATAATAGTAGTGCGAATGTGGGCTCAGCCAATATTCGCAACAGTAACTTTAAGATCGTTTTTTTATCCGCAGCTGCAAGCTCGTTAAATCCATGCTGCTTCTGTAAATGAATGACTTCTGACTTAGTGAGGCCCTGCGAGGGTGCAGGAATTTGCATGATTGCGAGTCGAGAAAATCAATGGACTCAGTTGGCCGCTAAACACGGCCAACTGAGGGAGGTTTTACTTAATTAATAAAACTGGCTGTTTAGCTGAGCTAGATACACGCTGTGCTACGGATCCAATCAGAACATCTAAAAGACCACTGCGGCCCTTGACGCCCATAACAATCATGTCAACTTTGTCTTTATTGGCTAAGGCAATGATTTCGTTTGCGATATGACCACGTCTAATCACCATATTATGTTTGACACTGGCTGTATCTAGAACCTTTTGCGCTGGTTTCAACTCTTTTTCGCTTATTTCGCGCAAGTAATCGTCAACTACGCTTTTAGATACAAATTGCTTTACATGTGACAGTCCAGCGTCATCATGAACGTTTACCAAAGTAACCTTTACCGGGCTGCGAGAGTTTTTCGCTAACTTGGCAACATATTTGACTGCATTTAGGGAGGATTTTGAGCCATCTATCGGTAGCAATACTTTCATTTTTACCCTTTCTATTTATAGTAAATTTCTTGTCTCAGTGTAAGTCAAATTAATGCACTAAACAATTATATATATCTATGCCCTATAGGGCCTGAGCAATGATTCGAGCCCATATACGTCATACTTGTCTTGCAGCTCATCAATGCGGTCTCTCAGTTTTCTGACCTCTTTACAGCTCATTTTTCTTAGTTTTTTTGCATCAATCCCATAGGTGTCAATAAGCCGCCTGCGACGGGCGGCGCATATCTGGAAGCGAATAATTAAATAGAGGCCAAATAAAGCGGGGGAAAGGATAAGAAAAATAAGAGACATGAAATAGGATTGCTTAGAATCTGATTCATCTTATGCTTATTTTGTCCAAATGTCACTCAGATGCCCATTTGGCTAATTACAT
This sequence comes from uncultured Polynucleobacter sp., assembly GCA_964536365.1. Lineage (GTDB taxonomy): Bacteria > Pseudomonadota > Gammaproteobacteria > Burkholderiales > Burkholderiaceae > Polynucleobacter. Next base: position 36,722 of record CAZHWF010000002.1, on the reverse strand, counting down.
TTATTTCAATCAAAGCCTAAATAAACCCTTGTTTTTGTCTTATATGCCAGCATATATATGATCAATACCTAATTTAGGAGAAAGCAATGTCTCACATTAATCTAAACGTACAGGGAATGAGTTGCGGGTCTTGTGTTGCTCATGTTACTAAGGCATTAGAGTCGCTTGCTGGGGTGCAAGGTATCCATGTTGACTTAGAATCAGGGCGTGTTCAGGTGGAGAGGACTTCAAATGAGTCAGCTGACTTGATCCATACCTTAAACGAGGAAGGTTACCCTTCTAGTCTAGATTTAAATGAGCAGTCTGAGCAAAAGCCTGGCAAAGAGGGTGGTTGCGGTGGTGCTGGTTGTTGTTGCGGCTAATGGCTAAGCAAAATTGATTGGTCAGGCGTAGAATCAGACCATGAAGAAGATTGCAGTCATGCTCTTTTTGAGTATCTTGGTGACCGCGGTAAATGCCAGCGCAATGCCTATTTTTTCAGGCGGACCCTCAAATGCCGCTCAAACCGACTCGCATAGACATTGCGAAGAAGCGGTCAATTTCGCCTCTCATGAAGAATCCAAAACTGCTGGAAAGTTAAGCGTTAATCACTATTGCTGTTTCACTATGGCGGTGTTGCATAATTCAGTTACTTTCCCAATTGAAGCCCCATCCTATATTTACCAGCCAAATCAATCGGCGAGGCTCGTTTCATATATTGCCGAATCAATCTATAAGCCACCAAAACATCATCTGTAATCACTTTTGATTAAACGACTATTGTGGTGACCATTTTCACCGCTTTAGCCGTATTGATAACTTATGTTTTGGAGATTTGGTAATGAATATGACTCACTATATGCAGTTATTGGCTGATAACCAGCCATGGAATCTGTTGATCTTTATGGCTATACCAGTGGTGCTAGCTGAAACGCTAGCAATTACTGAGCTGTATATCCTCTTTACGCGCAAGTTTGATGGCTTTGTTTATCACCTGAATCGCTTTTCAGGTACAACTGTTGGGCTTTACTTCATCGGGATTATTGTTTACTTGGTGACAACCGCAGTTCTTCCCATTACAAAGGCTGGCCAATGGAGGACTGCGATTGATGTTATCGCGGTAGGTAGTTACCTCATTGGTGGCTTGCCTTTGATTTGGATTGCCCTGCAAGAGTTTGGGTTGGTGAATAAAGCCCTGGATCAAATGGGTAAGATGAGAGTGCATGCAATTTGCGTCGCTTTGTTCTTAGTGTTTGGTCACATTGCCATGATCGCTGGAATGCTAGATCCATCTTTACTTGGTTATCAAGGTGCAAATACTCATCAAATGGGCGGTGGCGCAACTCATGAACAATGTGATCCCGCTATGCATTCACAAATGATGCAAATGCACGAACAGATGATGGGAAATATGACCCCAGAACAAATGCAGCAAATGAAGCAAATGCATCAAAGCATGCCTGCGGGTAATTCAGGCCATCAGCATTAACAAAGTATTTCAATCAGTATTGAATAAACTCATCTGAGTAAAGCCACCCAAGCCACTTGGGTGGCTTTATTTTGCCCATTCTGAATTTAGGCTTTAATCAGCTCAAGCACTTTTTTGAAGTTTGGGTTGGTAGCTGCTCCCAACCATTCAAAAGCTATCATCTCAACCGTGGACGCTATGGCACCATTGGCGCAGAGTCTTTGAATGGCAACTTCTTTATCCAAAGATCTTCTAGAGCCTACCGCATCAACCAGAATAGTGAGTTGGTAGCCTTGATTGAGCAACTCTAGAGCGGTTTGCATGACGCAAACATGGGTTTCACAGCCGGCTATAACAAGTCTTTCTCTATTTTTTGGGAGCGCCTCGATAAGACCGTCTTGACATGCATTGAAGTGCTCTTTATGAATGGTTACTTGGCAATAGTCGGAGATTTCAGTGACGTTATGACCTAAGCTATTAGGACTTTGTTCCGTGCCAATAATGGGTGCCCCTAGAATTTGAGCAATTTTTGCGATTCGAATGCATTGCTGCAAAACATCATTGCCACGATCAATTGATGGCATTAGCCTACTTTGTAGATCAATGAATATCAGCGTAGATTCGTGAGATGAGAATTTCATTAGCATTTATCGGTATTTAAGGAGATTTTAAGTCAAGAGTGGCGATCTTAAACTCAGGTTCATTATTCAGAAATTCAATCTGAAAGCCTAATTCTCTGGTCATGTGTAGCATTTTCACATTGCTGCTTAAGATATAACCAACCATCTTTTGTATCTTATTGTGTTTGGCGTAATCAATCAGATGTTTCATGAGGTTCATTCCAACGCCATGTGCCGCATATAGATCGCTCACGCTAATTGAAAATTCACAAGTATTCCCAGTCGCATCAGAAACATACCTTGCAATCCCAATAATCGCTCCATTGCCATCTTCTTGCTCAAGGTATGCTACTAAAGCCATTTCCTTTTCGTAGTCTAGCTCCAGTACATCTTCCAAAAATTCATCAGGCAGCTTTGAGATAGCATGGGCAAACCGTAGATAGCGATTTTCTGGCGAAAGCTGATTAAATAGCTCAACCAGTTTCTGCTTATCATCTTGGTGAATTGGTCTAATGCCGTAAGAAAAGCTATCTCCAATCCCATAATACTTTTGCATAGAGCCGCCATGTTTTGGTGAACAACCTGGATATTCTCCTCTAATTCTTCTTTAGTCGCTTTTCGAGAACAGGGCGGCCAGCAGATCAGACTGGGTCAGCATTCCCACTAGTTTTCCCGTTTCATCGGCGACCGGCATATAGTGTGTTCCGAGATCAGTAAAGGCTTGCGCAAGATCGGATATTGATTGATTTGGTTTGGCTGTTCGAAGCTTGGTGGACATGATCTCATGCACATATTGAGAGTTAATCATCCGGGGAGTGCTTTGCATTGCCGGATTATGTCGATCAATGAAAAAATCAGGTACAGACACAATCCCAACGAGTTCGTTATCTGAGGTGGTAACAGGCAGGCTTTTAATTCTATGTTGAGCCAATAATTTCCAGGCATCTGCAATGGATGAGTCTGGATTTACTGTAATTAAGTCTTGAGACATAATGTCTTTGCAAAGCAGGTGGCCCCAATGACGGCGTTGTGCTTGCATCTGTGCGCGTACAAGAATTTCCTGCAAGTCACCTGGATTAATGTCGAGTACTTCACCATAAGATGCAAGGGCGGCATCAAGGTCTTCGCGCTGTACGCCAAAACGTTGACTGGGCATTGGATCGCTGGTGATATGTGTATTTTTGGCGGGTTGCGGATGATGGGGGTATTTTCTACCAGAGAGTTTGTTAAATAAAATCGCAATCAATAATAGGATTGCGCTATTGAGCATTACCGGTACAAATGCAAATCCGAATCCAAGTTCATGAATAGAGCTGCTTCCCAGTACTGCAGTTAAAGCAATTGCGCCTCCCGGCGGGTGAACGCATCTAAAAAAGAACATGCCGCCTACGGCGAGTCCACCTGCAAGTGCTATTGCATAGCCACTGTCGCCCAGTAATTTGTAGCAAATGATTCCGGAGAGGGCGGAAACGGTATTGCCGCCAATAATGGACCAGGGCTGAGCAAGTGGGCTGGCTGGTACTGCAAATAACAACACTGCGGATGCGCCCATGGGGATTGCAAACCAGGGTTGGGAAATTCCTAGTGTCCATCGACAAACGGCCTCAGTGCATAGCAGGCCTAAACTTGCACCAATTGCGCCTATATAGAGTTCTTTGCGGGTGGTGACAAGAGCGCCTGACCACTTTCTCAAAAAATCTAAAATCATTGCTGTCTCGCCTAATAATGTTTTGCATTGATTTTAGCGATTATCGAAAATTGATGTGGAGGGGACTTAGTTTGTTGCTGGATGCGGTGGGGTTCAAATGAAGAAGGTTGCCGCTATAGCGGTCTATTTATTCTCCCTGCCTCATATGCTCGAGAAGACGGAGCAATCTAAATGCGCTAATAGAAGAATCCGTGGGCACCCAATACAGAAACCACAATTGTGAATAGGCTTAGCGTCAGAATAATTAGATGAACTATTTGGGTTTTGCGAAGATTGCTGATGTTATGGCCATTCTTCACCATGCGACCATGGTTTTTGAGAATGAATGGTTCAATCACAAAAAGCGCCAGGAAAAATAAACTCCAGACGATAACCATCGCATGCATCCAAAAGAACTGGGCTTGCAAAAACCGATCCCAAGCATCTAATTTGTATGTCATGTAAAAGCCACTAATGCCAGCCAATAAAACCATGAATCTCGCAATCGAGGCAAAACGATTTTCTATAAGATTGAATATAGTCAATTGATCGGTTTTTGGCGCAGATCTTCTTAATACAGGTATGAGTATTAGGGTTACGAAAGTAACGCCACCCATCCAAACTACGATGCTGAGAATATGAATTGCTCTGGCTAGCGTTAAATCATTCATGAATTAGTATTCTTTTGCAGTAAATCGCGGTCATCCACTCCCCATGTCTCCCAGCCCTCGCCAAATAGCTCAAATGGATGTTGTGATCTTTCGGATCCATTGCCGCATGCCATGGAATCAGAAGGGCAATAGCGCTCACACCCCCAGCAAATGCGCTCGGGATGTGGTGGATTGATAGGGAATTTCTTCTGCATAGACATTATTTGATGGTAAACCAAGGTCGCCACATTTGATCTAAAGCAAGTAATTGGCTTTTATTGAATATTAGCTAGAAACCTTATTTCTTCATATAGTTCTTACGAGCTATTTCAATCTTTCCTAGTTAAAAAGAAAATCCTTGAGTAATTGAATGACGGCGTGCCGGTTAATTATGGAAGAGGATCGTATGCAAAACCAAGTGGATTTCGAGCAGCTTGCAAATGTCATGGGTGACGGGGTTGTGATTTCAGACGCCAAGGGCGATATTATTTTTTGGAATGCCGCTGCCCAGAGAATTTTTGGGTTCACACAGGCTGAGGCGATCGGAAAAAGTCTAGACCTGATTATTCCTGAGCGCCTACGTCAGCGTCACAATGATGGGTATAAGCATTCAATGGAAACTGGCACAACACGTTATGGCACAACATTGTTGACTGTTCCAGCTTTGCATAAAGAAGGTAAACCACTTTCCATCGCATTTACGGTAGCAATGTTGACGAATGAATTCGGAAAGGTTACCGGAATCGCGGCAATCGTGCGGGATGATACTGAGCGCTTTCAAAATGATCGTTCATTAAAGAAGCGTATTGCTGAGTTAGAAGCTGCGTCTAAGAGTTAACTGTTATGTCAAAAAAAGAGCTGTCAATATTTGCGTTGGGCTTCAGGCCGTTTTATCTGTTGGCTGCTCTTTGGTCGGTCATTGCCATTATTGAATGGTTATTTGAATTAAATGGCTATAGCTTTAGGGGAAACACTCAAATACCGGGTATTCAATGGCATGCACATGAAATGATATTTGGCTTTGCTGCTACTGTCGTTGCGGGATTTGCGCTTACTGCGGTAAAGGCGTGGACTGGGTTGGAAACCCCAACAGGAACATCCCTAATGTTGCTGGTTCTTCTCTGGATTGGCGGCAGGATTGGGCCTCTATTAAGTCCGTATCTCGCTATTATCGACGTCTTATTTTTGCCAGCTATCGCTATTGCGATTGGCAGATTGATTTTGCTGCAACGGATGTATAGAAATTTATTTCTCCCCTTCATTCTGAGTTTCCTGGGGATTCTGAATGCAGTATTTTATTTATCCGTTTTTGACCGAATTGATATTGATGCTAATCAGGTATTGATCATTTCTCTGTTTTTGATTGTGATGATTGAGATCATGATTGGGGGCAGAGTCATTCCCGGATTTACTGCCAATGCTTTTTTTGGATTAAAGCAGGTTCGCAATAAGAACCTGGCCACATTGGTAATGGCTTGTTGCGGCGCTTCTTTTGTGTTGTGGGTATTCGTCCCTAATAGCTACATCACCGCAATCCTTTGCTTATTTACTGGGACCATTCAATTGATCTTGTTATGGGGTTGGAGGCCTTTTGCGACCTTCTCAAAACCGATTGTTTTGGTATTGCATGCTGCTTATTTCTGGATTCCGATAGGATTTATTTTGCTCGGCTTATCCGCACTTGGATACATCAGTATTTACATTCCAGTGCATGCATTTGGAATCGGTGCTACCGCCGGACTCATTATTGGCATGATTACCAGGACCGCATTGGGGCACACAGGTCGCCAACTGGTTGCTGGCACTATTGAGAATCTTTCTTACGCTTTGGTGCAGGCGACGGTCATATTCTGGATATTGGCGCATCTATTAAGCGGCACATGGTTTCATGCATTGATTGGATGGGCTGGGATATGTTGGTGCACTGCTTTTATTTTGTATCTGTATAAGTACTTTCCTTGGTTAACGAAGCCCCGTATAGATGGCCGGCCGGGATAGTTTTCGACGCTTAATGTATTGGGTGAATCAATTGACGACATTAATTCCTGCTGGCATTTCTGAATTGCTCTCTAAGAGCGGTGTTACTCCTCTGGTGATCAAGGGAAAAACAGTTCTGCCGATTGTGCAAGGTGGAATGGGCGTCGGGGTTTCGGCTCATCGACTAGCGGGTGCTGTCGCTAAATCTGGTGGCATTGGGACTATTTCATCCATTGATTTGAGAAGGCTCCATTCCGACTTAATGGAGCAAACCCAGCACCTAACACCATGCGCTGATAGTCGTGAATTAATCAATGCCGCCAATATTGAGGCGCTTAAGCGTGAAATTATTCAGGCTAGAAAAGAGTCGAATGGATTTGGTCTGATTGCAGTCAATGTAATGAAAGCGGTGAATGAATACGCGCAATATGTAAAGTGCTCTTTAGAAAATGGTGCCGACATGATTGTGGTTGGCGCTGGGCTACCACTAGATCTGCCAGATTTGGCTGCGGATCATCCAAATGCCATTTTGGTGCCGATTCTTTCCGAGGCGCGGGGTGTGCAATTATTGGTGAAGAAGTGGATGAAAAAAGGGCGACTGCCCGATGCTATCGTGATTGAAAATCCTCGTCTGGCTGGCGGCCATGTTGGCGCCTCTAATGTTTCCGATATTCACAATACCAAATTTGACTTTGAAAATGTAATTCCCGAAGTTCTTGAATTTTTTAAAGCCGCAGGTATTGAGGAGCAAATTCCACTCATTGCCGCAGGCGGCATTTCAAGTCTTGCTGATATAAAACGATTGCAATCCTTAGGGGCGTCCGCGGTACAGCTAGGGACCGCATTTGCTGTCACAGTTGAAGGAGATGCTGATGACGCTTTTAAGCATGTCCTTGCTAACGCCAAGAAGAAAGACATTGTTGAGTTTTTAAGCGTGGCAGGTTTACCTGCGAGAGCGGTAAAAACACCGTGGCTAGGTAAGTATTTAAAAGTAGAAAGCGTTCTACAAGAGACTGCTCGCAAAAAGCCCCGTTGCACCATGATTTTTGATTGTCTTCATGATTGCGGTTTAAGAGATGGCAATAGTTCATGGGGTCAATTTTGCATTGATAAGGTACTAGGAAGCGCCTTGGTGGGTAGCGTGCAAAAAGGGCTTTTCTTTAGAGGGGCGGGCGCATTGCCATTTGGCAATCAAATTCGTCCTGTTTTAGATTTAATCACTCAATTGTTGTCAGATATGGAGCCGCTTGAATATGGTTATGCAGCCAATTAGCACCGATGTATTAGCTGAGAAATATTTAAAAAGCGGTGAAAAAGACGCGGATACGATTTTTAGAAGGGTTGCAAAGCATCTCGCCTCTGTTGAGGATTTAAGCATTCAAGAAGAGGTAGAGAAGCAATTTCTAGAAAATTTCTATGCTGGCGCGATAGGTGCGGGGCGCATTATGAGTTCAGCCGGTACCGGCATTAAGGCGACATTAATTAATTGCTTTGTCCAACCAGTAGGCGATTGCATTCAGGATACTGATGAAGATGGATACCCAGGAATCTACGAAGCCTTAAAGCAAGCCGCAGAAACAATGCGTCGCGGCGGGGGTGTTGGTTATGATTTTTCTAGAATCCGCCCTAAAGGTGCGGAGGTTAAAGGAACTGCCTCTATTGCTTCTGGCCCATGCAGCTATATCAATGTATTTGATCAATCCTGCTCAACCGTAGAGAGCGCTGGAGCGCGCAGGGGCGCGCAAATGGGCGTTCTTCGAATTGATCACCCTGATATTTTGGAATTCATCACAGCCAAAAGAACTCCAGGGCGCTGGAATAACTTCAATGTCTCCGTTGGCGTTTCAGATGAGTTCATGAAATTGGTTGGCATGGATGGAGAGATTGAGCTTTGTCACAAGGCTAAGCCATGTGAGGCTTTAATTGCGGCTGGCGCCTATCAGAGAACAGATCGATTCTGGACATATAAGAAGGTAAAAGCCAGGGAGATCTGGAATGCGGTAATGCAATCCGCCTATGACTTTGCGGAGCCAGGAATTCTCTTTCTCGATAATATTAATCGCGATAACAATTTGTATTATTGCGAGCGTATTGATGCAACCAATCCTTGCGGCGAGCAGCCTCTACCTGCTTATGGTTGCTGCGATCTTGGCCCCATTATTCTTCCGCAATTTGTGGTAAATCCATTTGGCATAGATGGAGAGCCATACTTTGATTTTGAAAGATTCGCAAAAGTAGTGAAGGTTCAGGTGCGGATGCTGGATAACGTGTTGGATGCAACGTATTGGCCTTTGGATGAACAAGGCTTGGAAGCTCATGCGAAACGCCGTATTGGGGTCGGTTTCACCGGTCTTGGGGATGCTTTGATTATGCTCAAGCTCTCTTATAACAGCGCCGCCGCTCGTATCAAGGCGGCTGAGATCGCCGAGAAAATGCGTGATCTAGCTTATGGCGCCTCAGTAGAGCTAGCCAAGGAGAAAGGTTCGTTCCCTGACTTGGATGTTGATCAATACCTTAGTGGCGGTAATTTTGCGAGTCGTCTTGGCGATGTGCTTAAGGCTGATATTCGGAAGCACGGTATTCGTAACAGTCATCTACTCTCGATAGCGCCAACGGGAACAGTCAGTCTCGCTTTTGCAGATAATGCATCGAATGGTATTGAGCCACCATTCTCATGGACTTATACCCGAAAGAAGCGTGAGGCCGACGGAACAAGCAAGGAATACGCGGTTGAAGATCATGCTTGGAGGGTATACCGTGATCTTGGCGGTGATGTAGACAATCTTCCAGAGTATTTTGTAACCGCATTAGAAATGTCTGCGGAAGATCATGTATTGATGATGGAGGCAGTTCAACCATTCATTGATACGGCTATTTCGAAAACCGTCAATGTACCTGCTGACTATCCGTATGAGAAATTCAAAGATTTGTATTTCACCGCATGGAAATCCCACTTAAAAGGCCTAGCAACGTATCGACCAAATAGTATTTTAGGTTCAGTGTTACAAGTTACGCCAACTGCTACAGAGGGTGCTTCTGAAATGATTGAGGATGGGGCTATGCACTCCAATCCCTCTAGGAAAGTCATCGATAGAAGGCCCAATGGAGAGTTGCCAGCAGTAGCTGAAAAAATTACTTACTGGACTCAAGATGGGCAAAAAACGCTTTACTTGATTATTTCTTTCTTAGCTGTCGAGGGTGTAATTGATGGCAAGAAAGCAAGCGTAGAGCGCGCAATCGAGTTTTTTATGCCAGTTGGTCAAAGTGGCGAATCACAGCAATGGATTACTTCAAGCATGCGTATGCTATCGCTGGCAGCGCGCGGCGGATTTCTCTCAAGAGCTCTAAGTGATATGAAAAAGGTTGCTTGGGATCGAGGTCCAGTGCGTTTGGGTGCTAAGAAAAAACAAGATGGTGCTGTTGCGCCTATGTGGCACGATTCTGAAGTGGCCGCAGTTGCTTTTGCAATTGAGAATATTTTGGCCAAGCGAGGAATCGCGGAATTTAAATCATCTGAAGATTTTGGAATTGGCGATGTCGAAGTAAATAAAAATGCGACAGCGGGTGTGATGGCCGGTAAGAAATGTCCGGACTGTGGTGCTCATGCCATGATCAAGAAGGATGGCTGTGATTACTGCACCAGTTGTGGTTATGTCGGTTCTTGTGGGTGAAGATAGTTAGGTTTTTAATAAAGCTGTCTTTTTACAAGCAACACAAACGTTCTGAGTAGCAAGTAAAGCACGAGAGCTGTAGCGATTGTGATGGCAATCGTTCCCGCAATATGAGGCCATCCACCGCGAATGACCGCTTCAATAATGCAAGATGTTGTTGCGGCTACAGGGAAGGCGAATGACCAAAAACCAAATGAGAATGGAACCGCAGTCCAAGACTTCCATCTGGTTAATACGGCAAAGATTGGTCCAGAAGCAATTCCTAGTCCTACTAGAATGGCATCAACCGGTATGTTTGGCCAAATACTCACAGCGGTAATCGTGCTGATTGCTGCTGGTCCCATCTCGATTCCAATAGTTGCTCTGTACTGAGGAGGCAGTGGACCGGCAAATAGACGATGCAAAATTCGCATTTCTAATAATGCCCAACCACCAAGACCCATTCCCCAAACAAGATAACCAAATCCAGGCAGGCCAATTGCGGTTAAAGCAGCGCCGCCAACTAAACCTCCGGGAACAATCGGAATGTAAAGCGCTGGGGTAACTTGATCTGCGGGCATATTACCCATGGAAAGTAAGTACACAACACGCCAAGCGATGATGACTTGAATCAGAAGAGCAATTGCTGTGAGGGAATAGGCAAATGAGGCATATTCTGGAAAGCGGGGAAATAAAAGCGCAATAGCAAGCATGGTGCTGATCGGGAAAAAGGCCATCATTGGACCGAGCACCGGGTTTAAGAATTTTTCCTTTATTGCTTTTGGGTAAAAGATTGCCTTAATACCCCACAGAATGGCGAGAAAGCAAAGAATGAATAAACCAAGACCAAGAAAGCAGCGCTCAAACCAATAAGTGGAGATTGATGTGACGTGAGAGTATTTGCTCCATGCAAATGAAAGACTGAGGAGTCCTAGTGGCATACCAAATAGCCCAGGATGCAGGCGATGTAGCCAATTTGGTTCTTTATCTCTTGGCATAGTCGTTTTTATGTATAGTTTAAGAAGATGATGACTACAGAATTTACCTTAAAAAAGAAGCTCACGTTCATTGGCGTTGCCCTTTTGGTGCTGGCGATGATCTCTATTAGTTTTACATTGTGGGTAACCTGGAAATTAGAGGGTGGTGCTGCAGCCATTAATGAAGCAGGTCGTATGCGCATGCAAACCTATCAATTAGCGCTTTTGGTTAGCGATGGCAATCAAGAAGCATCGTCTAAATTGATTAAGAAATTTGACGATAGTATGAGCGTTCTAAAATATGGGGACCCATCTCGGCCATTATTTGTTCCTTGGAACAGATTAAATCGCTCTTATTTCACGAACATTTCCAGTCAGTGGGGTGAAATCAAAAACTCATTGAATGTAAAAAAGTCGCAAACAATTCCCGTAGCTCAAATAGATAATTTTGTTTCTAGCATTGATCGTTTCGTTGGATCAATTGAAAGTGAGGTTGATTACTGGACAAGCTTATTGCATTTATTCCAGTTCGCAATGTTGGCAACTTCTCTTATTGCGACCTTGGTGATTATGTATATTGGTTATTCAGTCATCTTAGATCCCGTAGAAAAATTACGATTAGGGTTTGATAGCGTTAAATCAGGCAGGCTCAATACTCGGGTGCAAATTGATGCTCATGATGAGTTTGGCGATTTGGCCTCAGGCTTTAATTCTATGACGGCAACGATTAGTGATTTGTATGGCGGTCTTGAGGCGAAAGTTCAGGAAAAGACACTGCACTTGCAGGAACGTCAAAGTCGCTTGCAGGCTTTATATGATTTAAGTTCATTTGTATCGCGCGAAGAAAATCTTGAGCGCCTAGCCAAGGGGTTCTCAGAGCGCATTATGACCTTAAGTGGGGCATCTGCCATTGCCATTCGCTGGACTGATGAGGCTAATCGGAGATACTTCTTATTGTCAGGCACCAATCTGCCAAAGTCGATTTCGCATGAGGAGCAGTGCGTGGTGGCAGGGGATTGCTATTGTGGTCAATCGAGTGCGCATAATGAAGTTCAGGTGGTTACTTTTAATCCCAAGACAGAAGCAGAAAGGCATTGCGTAAAGGCTGGCTATAAAACATTAATCACGGTCCCAATTCTGTTCCAGCAATATTTGCTTGGTGAGATCGATATCTTTTATGCAAAAGAATCTTCTCTAGATCAAGAGCAAAAAGCTTTATTTGAAACGCTTGCGCACCATTTAGCTGGCGCAATGGAGGCAGTTCGAATTAAAGCGATGGAAAAAGAAGCCGCCATTTCAGAGGAGCGCAGTCTCTTGGCTAGAGAACTGCATGACTCTATCGCTCAATCCCTGGCGTTCTTAAAAATGCAAGTGGGAATGCTAAAAGATGAATTATTAGATTCGACAAGCATTAAAGCCAAAAAAATTCTGGGTGAATTAGATGAAGGTTTACGTGAGAGTTATAGCGACGTACGGGAATTGCTATTACACTTCAGAACTCGAACTAATACCGAAGATATCGAAACGGCTATTCGCACCACTTTGCAAAAGTTTGAGCATCAATCAGGTATTCGTAGTGAATTAGAAATTAGTGGGCAGGGTCTACCTTTAGCTCCAGATGTGCAAATACAGGTAATGCATGTGATACAGGAAGCACTTTCTAATATTCGCAAACACTCAAAAGCCAGTCATGTCAAAGTTCGGGTTACTCAATCACCGCAATGGCGATTTGAGGTAATGGATGATGGTGTAGGCTTTGGGGCGGGTGATAGTACGGTGGATAGTACCCATGTTGGTATGAGCATCATGAGCGAGCGGGCGGAAAAAATCGACGCCCTCCTAGAAATTGGTGCAAATACTCCAAATGGTGCAAAAATATCATTAACATTGCCCGCATAACGCACATAATCATTTGACTTGAATAGCGAAAGCTCTAGACGTGGAAAAGATTCATATACTGGTCGTTGACGATCACACCTTATTTAGGCGTGGCTTGATTGCCTTGCTATCTCAGGCCGATGATTTTGAGGTGATAGGTGAGGCGGGCGACGCGATTGAGGCTATTCGTTTGTGCAAAACCCTCAAGCCCGATGTAATCTTGCTGGATAACCATTTACCGGGTGCCAGCGGCATACAGTCCCTGCCTGATATTTTTCACGTTTCCCCCGAGTCCACGGTAATGATGTTGACGGTGAGCGAGGATGAGGGTGACTTGATTCAAGCCTTGCAAAATGGCGCTCAAGGATATTTGCTGAAAACCAGTGAAAAAGATGATTTATTGTTCGGCATACGCAAGGCTTATGCTGGGGAGTCGGTCATTAGTAAAGAAATGACGCATAAATTGGTTAGCGCATTTAAGTCCAATAAAAAGCCAGACGAAAAATCAGCAAACGCTTCGCTAGCAGCTAGCCTTTCTCCTCGTGAGCTAGATGCGGTAAAGCTCATTGCTACTGGATTAAGCAATAAAGAAATCGCCAGAGAGCTTGGAATTGCTGAGACAACCGTCAAGATTCATGTTCAACATGTTTTGCGAAAGCTCAATCTATCTTCCCGCGTTCAAATTGCGGTTTTTGCTAGTGCTGAGGGCATTACTTCGTAAGTACTAGTTCTTAAGAACTATGTCTTTCTTGTGACATAGTTCGACTGCTTTTTAAAAGTAGTCTTCTGGGGGATATTCCAAAAGCCTCTTAATTTTCATAATCACTATGAGATTAAGGGGTATTCATGAGCACAACCACTAAAACAAATGGCAAGGCTTATTCAGTTCTGATTGTCAGCACCCTGGCATTTACGGTGTGCTTTATGGTTTGGATGATGTTTGGCGTGATTGGGATTCCAATTAAAAAAGCGCTGAACCTGAATGCAACCCAGTTCGGTTTATTAACAGCCATGCCTATTCTGACTGGATCGCTAGTGCGTGTTCCATTAGGTATTTGGACAGATCGATACGGCGGCAGAATCGTGATGTTCATTTTGATGCTTTCTACCGTCATCCCGATCTGGATGATGTCCTATGCAACTGAATATTGGCAGTTTTTAGTTATTGGTCTTTTTGTTGGCTTGGCGGGAGGATCTTTTTCTGTTGGCACGCCTTATGTCGCAAGATGGTTTCCAAAAAACCGCCAAGGTTTTGCCATGGGTGTGTACGGCGCCGGTAATTCAGGAGCTGCAGTCAATAAATTTATCGCCCCTGCCTTGGTGGTTGCATTTGGTTGGGCAATGGTGCCTCAGGTATACGCAGCAGTCATGTTGGGTATGGCGGTGTTGTTTTGGATATTTAGTGCAACTGATCCATCTCACCTCGCATCAAGCAATGTTTCTTTTATGGATCAACTTAAGGCACTGAAAGATCCTAAGGTGCTTCGTTATTGTCAGTACTACAGCATTGTTTTCGGTGGATATGTAGGTCTTAGCCTTTGGATGGTGCAGTACTACGTAGGCGAATTCGGATTAGAAATTCGTACTGCTGCGTTATTGGCCGCGTGCTTCTCTTTGCCAGGCGGCGTATTAAGAGCGATTGGTGGCTGGTTATCAGATAAATATGGCGCTCATCAGGTTACTTGGTGGGTTATGTGGGTAAGCTGGGTTTGCTTATTCCTCTTGTCTTATCCACAAACAGATTTCACGATTCAAACCATCAATGGTCCACAGACCTATCACATTGGTTTGAATATTTATGCCTTTACTGGATTGATGGCCGTGCTAGGTATTGCCTGGGCATTCGGCAAAGCAAGCGTTTTCAAATATATCGGTGATGACTACCCAAGCAATATTGGAACTATTTCCGGAATTGTTGGCTTAGCAGGTGGTTTAGGCGGATTTATTTTGCCAATCATGTTCGGTGCAATTTTAGATATCACTGGAATTCGCTCTAGCGCATTTATGTTGATGTACGGAGTGGTGTGGGTTTCATTGATCTGGATGTATTTAACTGAAGTTCGTAAGACCGAAGTGATGGGTCAAAAATCTGCTTAAGCCACACCTTAATTATTTAAAAAGAAAGGCATAACATGTCCTCCACTGTAATTACTCGATGGGAACCAGAAAGTAAAGATTTCTGGGAATCTACGGGCAAGTCGATCGCAAAACGGAATCTGATTCTTTCAATCCCGGCGTTAACCTTGGCATTCGCCGTATGGATGGTTTGGTCGGTGGTAGTTGTGAACTTGCCAAATGTGGGATTTAAATTCTCCACTAACCAGCTCTTTTGGCTTGCATCATTGCCTGCATTATGTGGTGCAACGTTGCGAATCTTTTACTCATTCGCAGTGCCCATTTTTGGCGGTCGCCGTTGGACAGCGATTTCAACTGCTTCCTTATTAATCCCAGCCGTTGGCATTGGCTTTGCTGTGCAAAACCCAGCGACTCCATATGAATTTTTCATCACTTTGGCCTTGTTATGTGGATTTGGTGGCGGCAATTTTGCTTCATCCATGTCCAACATCAGCTTCTTTTATCCAAAAGCACAAAAAGGAACTGCATTAGGTCTTAATGCTGGCTTAGGAAATCTGGGCGTATCGATTGTTCAATTAGTGGTTCCTTTGGTGATTACGGCAGGCGTATTTGGTGCTTTAGGTGGTGAACCACAGACTTTGACAAAGGCAGGGCAGCAAGTGCCAATGTGGTTACAAAACGCTGGATTTATCTGGGTGCCATTTATTACAGTTTCCGCAATTGCTGCTTGGTTTGGTATGAATGACCTGGCTGATGCAAAAGCATCTTTTTCTGATCAGGCAGTAATTTTCAAGCGTAAACATAACTGGCTGATGTGCTGGTTGTATCTGGGAACCTTCGGTTCTTTTATCGGTTATTCAGCCGGTTTTCCATTGCTAATCAAAAGCCAATTTCCAGGAGTAAATGCACTGAGCTATGCCTGGCTTGGACCATTGGTTGGCGCCTTAGCCCGTCCTTTTGGTGGCTGGCTGGCCGATAAATTGGGTGGTGCTCGCGTAACGTTCTGGAATTTTATTGCGATGGGTGCTGGCGTATTTTTGGTATTGAAATTTTTGCCATCACAAGGTGTGGGAGGCAACTTTTATGGATTCTTGATCGCCTTCATGGTGCTTTTTGCGACATCAGGCATTGGTAATGGTTCAACTTTCCGCATGATCCCGGTGATTTTCTTAACGGAACGTCAACGTGCCGCAGGCAATAGCCCCGCCGAGAAGGAGCAGGCTATTAAAGATGCCAATAAAGAAGCGGCAGCCGTACTTGGCTTTAGTTCAGCAGTTGGCGCCTACGGTGGCTTCTTTATTCCAAAGAGTTATGGAACCTCGATTGCGGCAACTGGAGGACCAGAAGCTGCGCTATACGCATTTATTGTGTTTTACGTCACATGTACCTTGATCACATGGTGGTACTACAGCCGTAAAAACGCCCCTATGCCTTGTTAAGAAAAATAAAGGATTGATATGAGCCACTTTTTAGACCGCCTCAAATTTTTATCTGCGGATTCCGAAACTTTTTCAGATGGGCACGGTAAGGTTGTAGGTGAAGACCGTACATGGGAAGATGCTTATCGCTCACGTTGGCAGCACGATAAGATTGTGCGCTCAACCCATGGCACCAACTGTACTGGATCATGCTCTTGGAAAATCTACGTCAAAGGCGGCATAGTGACTTGGGAGACTCAGCAAACAGATTACCCACGTACAAGACCAGATCTTCCAAACCATGAGCCCCGTGGTTGTGCTCGTGGCGCAAGCTATAGCTGGTATATGTATAGCGCCAATCGCGTTAAGTATCCTATGATTCGCGGCAAGCTATTAAAGCAATGGCGAGAAGTTCGCGCTGTATCAAAGAGTCCAGTAGATGCTTGGGCAACTTTGGTTGAGAGTGAAGCCAAAAGAAAATCATGGCAAGAGATGCGCGGCAAGGGTGGATTCGTAAGATCTTCCTGGGATGAAGTAAATGAAATTATCGCTGCTGCCAATGTGTATACGATCAAGAAGCATGGCCCAGATCGCATTATTGGTTTCTCACCAATTCCAGCAATGTCTATGGTTAGCTACGCAGCTGGCTCGCGTTACCTGAGCTTGATTGGCGGCGTCTGTATGAGTTTCTATGATTGGTATTGTGATTTGCCGCCAGCAAGTCCACAGGTTTGGGGTGAACAGACAGACGTTCCAGAGTCGGCTGATTGGTATAACTCAACCTACATCATTGCGTGGGGCTCAAACGTTCCGCAAACCCGTACTCCTGATGCCCATTTCTTTACTGAAGTTCGTTATAAGGGCGCGAAAACTGTCGCGATTACTCCAGACTATGCTGAAGTTTCAAAATTGGCAGATATTTGGATGCATCCAAAGCAAGGTACTGATGCTGCCATAGCGATGGCGATGGGCCATGTCATCTTGAAAGAGTTTTATTTCAATAAACGCACTGAGTATTTTGATGATTATGTGCGTCGCTATACCGACATGCCAAACCTCGTTGTACTCGAGGAAAAGGTATTGGATGATGGCAGAACAGTTTTGGTTCCTGGTAGATATGCTCGTACTAGTGACTTTGATGGCAATCTTGGGCAAACCAATGGATCGGATTGGAAAACGGTTGCATTAGATACCGCAGGTAAACCGGTAGTTCCTTATGGTTCGATTGGTTTTAGATGGGGTCAAGAAGGTCGCAAAGATCAGGGCAAGTGGAATTTAGAGTCAAAAGAAGCGCACCACGATAAAGATGTGACGCTCAAACTTTCATTGATGGAAGACCAGGCGATTCATGATGTGGTTCCAGTTGGATTCCCATACTTTGGTGGCATTGATACGCCCCATTTTGATGTCAATAAGCAAAGCGATGTATTGGTACGCAATATTCCTGCCAAGAAAATGTCGTTTGTTGAAAATGGCGCAACTAAAGAAGTGTATGTGGCCACCGTGTTTGACTTGCTAGCGGGTAACTACGGCATTGATAGAGGTCTCGGTGGTGATTGCGCCAAATCATATGAAGATAACGTGCCTTACACCCCAGCATGGCAAGAAGCCATAACGGGTGTAAAACGTGAACAAGTCATTGCTGTTGCGCGCCAGTTTGCGGAAAACGCTGAGAAGACCAAAGGTAAATCTATGGTCATTATTGGCGCAGCGATGAACCATTGGTACCACTGCGATATGAACTACCGCGGCATTATCAATATGTTGATGATGTGTGGTTGTATCGGCCAAAGCGGCGGCGGCTGGGCTCACTATGTTGGCCAAGAAAAACTTCGCCCACAAACAGGTTGGACTGCCTTAGCTTTCGCTTTGGATTGGATTCGTCCTCCACGCCAGCAAAACTCAACTAGCTTTTTCTATGCCCATACAGATCAATGGCGTTATGAAAAATTAGGTATGGAAGAGGTTTTATCTCCTTTGGCAAATAAGGATGATTACAAGGGAAGCATGATTGACTACAACGTTCGCGCTGAACGTATGGGTTGGTTGCCTTCCGCGCCACAACTCAAGACAAATCCTTTGGAGGTTGTAAGAGAGGCTGTTTCCGCTGGTTTGGATCCAAAAGAATATGCCGTTAACAGCCTCAAATCCGGCACATTGCAAATGAGTTGTGAGGATCCTGATCATCCAAATAATTGGCCACGCAATATGTTTGTATGGCGATCCAATATTTTGGGTTCATCAGGCAAGGGGCATGAGTATTTCTTAAAGCATTTGCTAGGAACCAGTCATGGTGTGCAAGGTAAGGACTTAGGTACAGATGAGGCCAGACCATCTGAAGTTGAGTGGCACGATAAAGCTCCAGAAGGCAAGTTAGATTTGTTGGTTACTCTGGACTTCCGTATGAGTACAACCTGCTTGTATTCAGACATCGTTTTACCAACTGCAACTTGGTATGAGAAGAATGACCTTAATACCAGTGATATGCATCCCTTTATTCACCCGCTCTCTACAGCGGTAGATCCAGCATGGGAAGCGCGTAGTGATTGGGAGATTTATAAAGGATTCGCCAAGAAGTTTTCAGAGGTATGCGTTGGTCATCTAGGCGTGGAAAAAGAATTGGTTCTTACCCCCCTGATGCATGATACTCCAGCTGAGCTGGCCCAGGCTTTTGATGTTCAGGAGTGGAAAAAGGGCGAGTGCGATTTAATTCCTGGAAAAACAGCACCACAAATTACCGTGGTAGAGAGGGATTACCCAAATACCTACAATCGATTTACTGCCTTGGGTCCATTGATGGATAAAGTAGGTAATGGCGGTAAAGGTATTGCTTGGGATACTAAGGTAGAGGTCGAGCAGCTCCGCGAACTCAATGGCAAGATTGAGCATGGCGAAATGCAAGGCATGGCTAAAATCTCAACTGATATTGATGCCGCTGAAGTTGTGTTGATGCTTGCGCCAGAGACCAATGGACATGTGGCTGTTAAGGCATGGGATGCGCTTTCAAAGATCACTGGGCGTGAACATGCGCATTTAGCATTGCATCGCGAAGATGAGAAGATCAGATTCCGTGATATTCAAGCGCAACCAAGAAAGATTATTAGTTCGCCTACATGGTCAGGCCTAGAAAGCGAGAAGGTTTCCTATAACGCGGGCTATACCAATGTGCATGAGTACATTCCTTGGAGAACGCTAACGGGTCGTCAGCAGTTTTACCAGGATCACAAGTGGATGCGTGCATTTGGTGAAGGGTTTGTATCCTATAGACCTCCAGTTGACCTGAAAACCATTGGCGAAGTGGATGGCATTAAGCCAAACGGCAACAAAGAAATTGTGCTCAATTTCATTACGCCGCATCAGAAGTGGGGTATTCACTCAACTTATAGCGATAACTTGATGATGCTTACCCTTAACCGTGGCGGTCCAGTTGTGTGGTTGAGTGAAGACGATGCTGCAAGAGCTGGAATTGTAGATAACGATTGGGTTGAGCTATACAACACGAATGGCGCCATTGCGGCACGCGCCGTAGTAAGTCAGCGCGTTAACCCAGGAATGATCATGATGTACCACGCTCAGGAAAAGATCATCAACACCCCGGGATCTGAAATTACCGGTATGCGTGGCGGTATTCACAATTCTGTTACTAGGATTGTGCTTAAGCCTACTCACATGATTGGCGGTTATGCGCAGCTTAGTTATGGCTTTAACTACTACGGAACGATCGGCACAAACCGAGATGAGTTTGTGAAGGTTCGGAAGATGCGAAATATTGATTGGCTTGATAGTGAAAATGCCAACACAGTTCAAGCGTAACGGAGAAAAGAAATGAAAATTCGCGCACAAATTGGCATGGTTTTAAATCTGGATAAATGTATTGGATGTCATACATGTTCCGTTACTTGTAAACAGGTTTGGACTAATCGTCCTGGTATGGAATATGCCTGGTTCAATAACGTTGAATCAAAGCCTGGCATTGGTTATCCCAAAAACTGGGAAGACCAAGAGAAGTGGAAGGGTGGCTGGAAGCGTAAGGCCAATGGCAAGATTGAACCAAAGCAGGGCGGTAGATCCAAGATTTGGATGAATCTGTTTGGTAACCCAAACTTGCCAGAGATCGATGATTACTACGAGCCATTTACCTTTGATTACGAGCATCTTCAATCTGCTCCTGAAACAAAGGCGGCTCCAACTGCACGACCTCGCAGCTTAATTACTGGCAAGCGGATGGAGAAGATCGAATGGGGTCCAAACTGGGAAGAGATTCTTGGTGGGGAGTTCTCTAAGCGTAGCAAAGACTCCAACTTTGACCAGATGCAAAAAGATGTTTGGGGTCAATTTGAAAATACGTTCATGATGTATATGCCACGTCTTTGCGAGCATTGTTTAAATCCTGCTTGCGTAGCTTCTTGCCCATCTGGCTCGATCTACAAACGCGAAGAGGATGGCATTGTTCTGATTGATCAAGACAAGTGCCGCGGCTGGCGTATGTGTGTCTCAGCATGCCCGTACAAAAAGATCTATTACAACTGGAAGAGTGGCAAAGCGGAAAAATGTATTTTCTGTTACCCACGCATTGAGGCTGGTCAGCCAACAGTATGTTCAGAAACTTGCGTTGGCCGCATTCGTTATTTGGGTGTCATGCTGTACGATGCCGATCAAATTGAAAATGCCGCCAGTGTTGAGAATGAGAAAGATCTCTATAACGCTCAATTGAAGGTGTTCTTGGATCCAAATGATCCAGAAGTCCAAAAACAGGCTTTATTGGATGGTGTTCCGCCTTCATGGTTAGAGTCAGCTAAAAAGAGCCCTGTATACAAGATGGCAATGGATTGGAAGATTGCATTACCTTTGCATCCAGAGTACAGAACCTTGCCAATGGTTTGGTATGTACCACCGTTATCTCCAGTGACTGGAGCGGTTGAGGCTGGCTATGTGGGTGTGAATGGCCACATCCCGGATGTGAAACAGTTGCGTATTCCAGTTCAGTATTTGGCAAATATGCTCACGGCTGGAGATGAAGCGCCAGTGGTGTCTGCTCTTGAGAAGATGCTAGCTATGCGCGCATGGCAGCGAGATAAACATGTGGATGGCACGCGCAATCACGAGGCTCTCAAGCAGGCTGGCATATCCGAGGATCAAGTTGAGGATATGTATCAAATCATGGCGATTGCAAACTATGAAGATCGCTTTGTTATCCCAACTTCTCATCGCGAGTATGCCGAAAACACCTTTGATATGAAGGGTAGCTGCGGATTCACATTTGGTAATGGTTGTTCAGATGGCGACTCTGAAGCAAGTCTCTTTGGCGGCACAAAACGTCGCACCATTCCCATTAAACCTGTGGTGTAAGGAGAAATCATGAAACATTCATTGCCTTTAAGAGCGCTTTCAAGATTGCTTCAGTATCCCGATGCTGAACTTAATGAGCATTTGGACGAGGTATCGGTTGCCTTATACGATATGCCAAAGCTAAGTAAGAAAGTACAAATGGGTTTGGATGGCTTTATCCAGACTTTAAAAATTGCTGACCTATTTGATTCACAAGAGAATTATGTAGAGTGCTTTGATCGCGGCAGAGCAACGTCGCTGCATTTATTCGAGCATGTGCATGGTGATTCACGCGAACGTGGCCAAGCAATGGTGGATTTATTGCAAACCTATAAAGAAGGGGGTTTGCAGCTAAGCGCCAATGAGCTGCCAGACCATCTTTCAATCATTCTGGAGTTTGCATCAACACTGCCACTGGATCAGGCAAGGCAGTTTGTTGGTGAAATGGCCCATATCTTGAATTCTGTGTATTCAACATTAGTTGCTAGAAACAATCAATATGCCTGGTTAATTGCGGCTGCAATTGAATTTTCAGGAGAGAAATTCAAGATTGTGGAATTAAAGTCCGAAGAAGAGTCTATGGATGAGGAGTGGGCTGAGCCACCTGCGTTTGGAGGTTGTTCGACTCGCGGCCAATCAAAACCAGGTGAAGAGCAGCCATTACATTTTGTGAAGCGCGCAAAAGAATTAGAAGGAGTTCGTTCATGAGCTATTTAGATACATTTATCTTCGGCATTTACCCCTACATTTGCTTGACTGTCTTTTTTGTCGGTAGTTTGATCCGCTTTGATAGGGATCAGTACACATGGAAGAGTGATTCCAGCCAATTGCTTCGTAAGAAGCAGTTACGAATTGGAAGCATCTTCTTTCATATTGGAGTTCTATTTTTGTTCTTTGGACATTTCTTTGGCATGCTCACCCCGCACTTCTTGTATGAGTCCTTTATTACCGCTGGACAAAAGCAGTTGATGGCAATGATTTCAGGCGGCGTGGCTGGCACATTTGGTTTTATTGGCTTAACGATATTGCTGCATCGTCGCTTAACGGATGATCGCATTCGTGCGACATCTAAGCCAAGTGATATCTTGATTGCCGTGGTTTTGTGGTTCCAATTATTGCTTGGGCTTGCCACGATTCCTTTATCAGGACAGCATTTAGATGGCTCGGTAATGATGAAGTTAGCTGGGTGGGCTCAAGATATTGTGACCTTTAATACCGGTGCCGCAGCACTCATGAATGGCGTTGATTGGGTATTCAAATTGCATATGTTCTTGGGAATGACTATTTTCCTCATATTTCCATTCACACGCTTAGTTCATATTTGGAGTGGATTTGCATCTATTACTTATTTAGTAAGACCTTACCAAATTGTGCGCAGCCGCCGTCTTGGCATAGGCCGCAAATAAATTTTTGGATAGACGATGCCAGATGAATTATTAGAACGATTAAGAAAGTTTCGAACAGAATACTTTCCTGCGCATCGTCAAGAATTTGCTTCGCTCATTGAGAACGGACAGACCCCAAAAACATTGTTTTTGGGCTGCTCGGACTCCAGAATTGTTCCCTACTTGCTTACAGGAACCGGTCCTGGGGATTTATTTATTTTGCGTAATGTAGGTGCGATTGTTCCACCCTATGATGGCTCCTATGGGATTCATGGTACTGCGGCGGGTATTGAGTTTGCCGTAATGCAATTAAAAGTCAGCAGGATTGTGGTGTGTGGTCATAGTCATTGTGGCGCCGTGCGATCTGCCTACGAGGGCGTTCCTAAAGAGGCAATCAATCTCAGTGCTTGGTTGGATTTAATCAAAGAAGCTTTATTGCCGGTTCGTCAAACATCAGAAGCATTGAGAAGAGTGGAGCAGCGCTCCATTATTTTGCAATTAGAGCGTTTGATGGACTATCCCATGGTGCGCTCCCAGGTTGAGAAAAATCAACTCACCTTACACGGCTGGTATTACGTAATAGAAGATGGTGAAGTGCAGGTATTCGATGTTGCGGAAGGGAAATTTATTCCCGCGGCTCATGCTGATAACTGCGGCACTGGCCCTTATATGAATGATTGTTTCGATGGAGATCAAAATCATGCCCAATAATCAAATGACCGAAACAGTCGCCGCGCTGATTTCTTCACGCCAATCTTATTTACCTAAGAGACTATTTCAACCGGGGCCCAATCAAGAGCAATTGGATTTGCTTTTTTCGATGGCAGCAACCGCTCCAGACCATAACCTCACTAGACCATGGAGGTTTGTTATCTGCCCATTGGAATGTAGGGGATTGCTTGCCGATGCCTTTGCTAAAGCCCTTTTAGAGAGGGATCCTGGGGCAACTGAACAGCAAATACAGGACGCGATGGTTAAGGCGCATAGGGCGCCATTGGTAATGCTGGCAGTTGTAAATGCCAGAGGAACTGAAACAGAAGTGCCTCCCAGTGAAAGAATCATCTCTGCTGGATGCGCGATTCAAAACATTTTTCTGATGGCTAATGCCATGGGGTTTGGCGCAAGTCCAACCAGCGGAAAATCGATGTATATGAAGCCTGTAAGAGATTTATTTGGTTTGAAGGATCACGAGGATCCGCTGTGTTTTATTAATATTGGCACGCCAGATCGATCCACTCCAGCAAAACCACGCATGGTTCCATCTGAATTTGTCTCCACTTTAAATTTTTAGTGGGATATTCATGGAAAAGAGCAAGTCTTGTCCGATGGATGGAAGTTGGTTGCAAAATAGTTGCACAATTTATATGGATCACAAAGAAAGTGGCACCTTGGCTGGGTGTGAGTATCGATCCGGTTGCAGGGCTGCAAGAGAGGATGTTGAATTAAACGCTAATGAGTCTGTTGCAATTGTAAAAAAGGTATTAGTAGAGGGAATCCCAAATATATTTAAAAAATAAGGAGTAAAAGTAAGGTTCTCCTAGATTTAAGCCGCTGTCGGACAGTTTTTATAAGCGGCACAAATAAATGAACCAGCTATAAAAATTACCAATTGATTGGCTTTCCTCTAAGCCAGCGCCACCAGCCTATCATTCGCCAATAAGCATCGCGCTGTCGATATCCAATTGGCTCGATGAGTCCTATTGCCCCAAGTCGAAGAATTTGCTTTAGTGAATTAAAGCTACTGATGTAATTGTCGTTTGTAGCAATTGCATACCATGAATAAAAACCAGTAATAGCGTAGATCAGCAGACCATAGATTAAAAATGAAGAGTAAGACAGTAATCCTAAGGCAATGCAAAGCCATAGGGATAGCAAGCCCAGTAGCTCGATGACCGGGGCAAATGCTTCAATGAAGACAATATGCGGAAATGAAAACCAGCCTATTAATGCACTTTGCTTATTGAACATCAGATGTTTATGCCAATTAAGGCTTTGTAAAGCACCCCACATCCAGCGGATTCGCTGTTTTTTAAGTCCCACCTTATTTTTGGGAACTCTAGTCCAGCAAATGACCTCTGGAATGGTCCAAATTTTGTAAGGGAGATTATGTTGTAGGTGATATTCATGTAGAGAGAGAATGATTTCAAGATCTTCGCAATAAGCTTCTGATCTATATCCACCAACCTTGATGAGCGCATCTTTTGTAAATACGGTTAGTGCGCCGCCGATGATTAAAAGTCCGTCTAAGTATGACCAACCGGTTCGCCAAGAGGTAAAAGAGCGTAGATACTCAATAATCTGCACTCCGACGAAAATAGATTGAGCGGTTCTTTTTCTCTCAACATTTCCATTTCTAATGACGATTTCGTTGCTTGGCGCAATGGCACCCCCAAGTGCAACCAATGTTGGCTCGTTAATAAATTTAATGACCAACTTTCTAAGGGCATCGGGCGTGATGATTGAATCGCTGTCAATGCAGCAAATATAAATACCCGAGCTGTACTCAATGCCTACATTGAGACTATCAGCTTTACCCGTGTGTGTCTTGTGAACCACCATTAAATGGGGGTAGCTCTGTGATTGAAAGCTGGCAATTGGCTCTGATTTGCTGAGCTTATTTAGAGACTCTAAAGAAACTGCTATTAAGTTATAGCGCTCCTTAAGCATTTTAAGGGTGTCGTCAGTTGAGCCATCATCTACTACGATGATTTCGTAGTTTGGATAGTCTGTTGAAAGCGCGGCATTAACACTTTCAATGATTCCGTCCGCCTCATTATGCGCAGGGACAATAATGCTAATTTTGGGGGCCTGAAATTTCTCAAAAGGTACTTTTTCATGGCTAACCGACCTATAGCTTAAATGCCGTAAGTGCTTTCTCAATAAAGCCGCCACAACAATATACGTTACTAAGGCAACTAGCAAATGGATATGGAAAAAATATTCCATGAAGCGAACGGCTTGAGAGACGATGGACGTAAGATTCATCTAGTTCATCGCCAAGTAATTGGAAAGATTCGCTGGAATTTTTTTGCCAGTCGAGTTCTTTATATGGCTAATGATTTGCTGATTTGGAATTTCTACTAATGCAGATAAAGCCTGAGTGGTTGAAAGAAATCCAAGCTCGTAAGACTCAATGATGGTTGAGATAGAATCGCCGCCAGTCAGTCGTGCTAGGGCAATGCAAGCATATGGAGCGATAGACTCTCTCAGTGTGTATTTGTTAACATCATTTGTAAAGGCATGAAATCCAGACAATCCAATTGCTTCAAGAGCGATGCATTTTTCAGCAATTCCACCATCATTTAAGCAGTGCGGAACGCAATGCAGCATATTGGTTTGAGTCGCAATCCTGATATATTCATCACGTTTTGCTTTTGGCGTCTTTTCTAGCAATCTTACCCACCCATACGCAATATCGGTTTTATGAAACTCTATCAAAGAATTAATTTGGCTAATCTGCGCCCCAATATTTTTTCCTTCAATGGTGCGCTGCTTGGCTTGATTAAGGATTGATACAAAGTGTTCTTGTATCTTTTGGCTCTTAAGGCGCCGACCATGCTTGAAGATGATGGTAAGAACCAAAAAGAATATGCCCCCAAATAGTATGGCGGTTAAGGTAAGGGCATATAGAAGCAGGGGGTCAGAATACAAAACGTAAGCCAATCTGCCCTCCATTTCTTTGGTAGTAGTTGCCTTGCTTTGCATGCCATGCTGCCATGGTTAGACCAAGCTCATTTGTAAGCCAGTACAGGCCATCTAATTGATATTGTTGTGTATCAATGGTGGTTAGATTTCCAATATTGACAACAGTAGGCTCATGTCCGCTCGAGTAGGTCAAGCCAACTCTATGATTGTTCTTAAAAAACCACTGTGCTTGGTATTTGCTAAGCCAGCCACTTTTTTGACTATTTAATGTTGAGTATGTTGCGACATACGCTAATCGCCATTGATCAAAATATTTATCAATCCCAATATTTTGATTGCTAGTTCTTCCATCTAGATAACTGCTCTCGCGACCAGATATTAAATAATTAAACTGATAGGGCAGTTTGCCATTCCACCCGGCACCATAAAAATTCTGCGCAAGAAATTGCGGATTATGTGTTACAGATCCTTCGACATTGACTACATCATATTTGAATGGGTAGGCGTAATTTAAATATGCGGATTGGTCTACTTGTGAAAATCGTTCGGCATTGAGAAGTTGTATGTAAACCAGACCATCTTTTTTGAGTGGCAATAGAAGGTCAACATATTGACTTTGCCAGGCTGCGTAGCCATTTGTGAGACCTTCATAGCTAGCCCCAACTTCTGCATAAGGTTTTGAATCGAATATCGCCGGCCTATCGTATTGATCGGCTGGTGTATTTTCAGCTTGAGCGAGCGCCGCCAATAGGGTCATCAGAGCAAGAGATAGCCTAATTGCATTAGAGGCTTTAGACATTTGTATTTGGAATTTATAACTATATGCCTAAGAATAGGCGGATTATTTTCTAAACACAAGCTAGTTCGCTTGGCATTGGCTTTCAGTCAAAATCTTACACAAGTTAAGGTCACTTCTATGAACTGACCCCCAAAAGTTGGACGTTATGTCCAACCAAGGGGCTTTTGTATAACTGGTGGGTCGGGCGAGATTGGCTCCGCCGAAACTTCATTTTCGAACTCGCGACCAAGGGGTTAAAAGACGTCGCGGCTATTCAAAACCCTATATAAATTAATGCTTACTAGTTGGTTAAAACAGGTGTGCGATTGCCTCTCGGTAAATAGTTCAAAGCCTTAGTCTGACTTCAAATCTTGGGAAATGGTAGATTATCCCTATTTAAATAATGTGTAATATATTACACAATTTATGCTATAGTGCAACTATGAACTTACGCGAAATCGGTCTGAAAGTTGGGCAACGCCGTACTGATCTGGGTTTATCTCAAGAGCGGTTGGCAAAGCTTTGTGGCCTTTCGAGATCAACCATCCATCATTTAGAGAAGGGTAGTTTGAATGATTTGGGCGCAGCTAAGTTGCTGTCTTTGCTGTCTTTGCTGGGTTTGGATGTAATTACTCAAGAACATCATAAAAAGCACCATGGCCTTGATATGGCAAGTAAGACGGCAAGCGTAAGTTACAGGACAAGGCTACAAAGTAGTGACTTATCACGTTCATTGGTGTGCGGAGAGTTGCCTGAGAATATCTATCCTCATGTGGCATCTTTATTGGATGAAGCGCCATTAGAGATTATTGTGTCTGCAGTTGAGGAGGCGGCGAAGATTAATCGCGTGGCACCCAAAGTTATTTGGAAAAATATTCAACGGTGGGCGCATGAGATGCACTCACCAAGATCGGCTTGGGCTTAATCTATGAGTAATATTATGGAGCCCGATCTTCCTGAGGGTGTATGGAAAGATTTGCTGCCCCATGCGCTTTCTATTATTGAGGATATTAAGAATCACGGAACGCCTGAACCATTCTGGACTTTTGGCGGAGGCACAGTGTTGATGTTTCGTTATCAGCATCGTCATAGTAAAGACATTGATATTTTTGTACCTGATCCTCAGTATCTAGGATTTGCTACTCCGCGCTTGAGCGATGTAGCTGCTGCAGTAAGTACTGACTATGTTGAAGATCAGAGTTCTTACGTTAAGTTAATTCGTCCAGAAGGGGAGATTGATTTTGTGGCATCCCCAAATCTAACTGAAGCTCCATTTGAGATATGGAATATTGGTGGGCAGCATATTCGGGTGGAAACTGCTGTGGAGATTGTGGCGAAGAAATTATGGCATCGAGGTGATAGGGCAACTGCTCGTGATTTATTTGATCTGTCTTTGGTTATAGAGCGTGAACCTGAGGCCTTGGCAAAAGCTGCTAAGTTCTTGCGAAAGAATGCTGAGCAATTTATTAGTCAGATTGCTAGCAGGGCGGTACTACTAAAAGCCCAGTTCTCTGAAATTGATGTGCTCAATTACAGACTAGGTTACGACGAGGCAGCGCAAAGAGCGACTACATTCCTGGGCTCACTTAAGTGAGAGTGGATTTGATTTGATTTGCCAGTAAATAATAGGCCTTAAACAGATGTAAAGAAGCTTTTTTGATGATTATTGAAGAAGAAAAAAACCCCGCAAGAGGCGAGGCTTTGTAATGCTGGTGGGTCGGGCGAGATTCGAACTCGCGACCAACGGGGCTAAAGCTGTTTAATTGGCCCAGACAGGCTCAACTTAATACATAAATTAGAAAACTATCATATGGATGAGTGGCCGCTTTCGGCCATTAGAAGCCGGTGATTATTGTTGGATTGGGAAAATATTAACTGTTGGCGCTCAACCATTGCATATTTAATGACCTTCTCTATTTACTGTCTCGTAACTTCTTAATTTTTTCTTGATACGATTTATAAATGGGGTTAAGAACTGCATCACTTGCACCAAGAAAATGATTAAGTGATGTTTCTATGAAGCACTCTCTACATAGGGCAACAAAGCTTAATAACCTCCATTGCTTTTCTGATGGGCTAATTCTGGTACTTAAGATCTGGTGACATAAGTCCTTGCTCAGATACTTAACCACTTCTTTGTAATAGGCATCTTGCTCTTCAAAAGATGCAATAGTTAAAAATTTATTTAATGCATTTTTTGAGGTGACCCCATGAATTTTTCTAATTTCCTCTAAATTTTCAACTAGATTACTAAAGGGGTGTGAACCTCTCTTGGGTGAAGAGTACAAAATTTCAATAACTAAATTCGTTTTGGACATTTGCAAAAAATAACCCAGTTGCCTGGGTTATTTTGTTTTTACTTACTTGATGACCATTTCGGTAAATGGATAAACATATGCTTGAAGGGTGATAAAGATGCCTACAAGCGATGCAAGGGCGATTGAGTGGAAGAATACATATCGCAAGATGTCACCTTCATGACCATACCAACGGGTGGCGGTTGAGGCAACAACAATCGACTGCGCATCAATCATCTTACCCATAACCCCGCCAGAGCTATTCGCAGCACCCATTAGGTTCGGACTAAGACCTAATTGATCGGCGGCAACTCTTTGCATTCCGCCAAATAGTACGTTTGATGCGGTATCTGAACCTGTTAGAGCGACACCCAACCAACCCATCAAAGTTCCAAAGAATGGATACAAGACCCCGGTAGTTGCGAATGCTAGACCTAAGGTTGTATCAAGACCGGAATATCTGGTGACTGTTCCCAAGCCAAGCATTAAGACAATTGTTAGCAACGAGAGGCGAATATTCCAAATGGTTTTAAAGTAACTCGTGACGAGTTTAAGAGGGTTGTATTTCATGAATAGGCCGCCAACAATTGCAGCAAGCAAAATACCTGTGCCTGTAGCTGACAATAAGCCAAATACATAAACTGCAGCCTCTTTGGTTGGGTTTGCTACTGCTGGCGCTACTTTTTCTATCATGTTGTGTAGGCCATCAATAGGGAATTTTGGAGCATAAATCCCATTGAAAAATGCCTTGACGCTAGGTAATCCCCAAATGAAAACAAATACAGTCAAAATAATCCAGGGCATCCATGCGCGAATCACTTCACCGCGGGAATGCACTGTTGGAGCTTTTAAGTTTTCTGCGGAGATTGGCGTCTCTTCATGGTTTTTCAAGCTAGTAGATCTCCAGATTTCTTTTGGCGACCATACTTTCAGGAAGAGCACTAGGCTAATCATCGATACGAGGGCTGCTATTACATCAACTAACTCAGGTCCTATGTAATTGGATACATAAAACTGGGAGAGAGCAAAAGATAGACCAGTTACTACGATAGCTGGCCAAATTTGCATCATGGCCTTGCGACCAGCAAAAGCCCAAATTAACCAGAAAGGCACCAAGAAAGAAAAGAGGGGTAATTGACGTCCAACCATGCCTGAGAGGGCCATCAGGTCGTAACCATGTACTTTGGCCATTGTGATGATTGGGGTGCCAAGAGCCCCATAGGCCACAGGTGCGGTATTGGCAATCAAAGAGAGTCCTGAGGCTGCAAGTGGCGAAAAACCCAGACCAATTAAGATTGCGGCTGTAACGGCAACTGGTGTGCCAAAACCGGCCGCACCTTCAAAGAACGCACCAAATGCGAAAGCAATCAAGAGTAATTGCAAACGACGGTCTTCCGTGATTCCAGCGATAGAATCTTGCAGAATTTTGAAAGAGCCATTTTGTTCGGTTAATTGGTAGAGAAAAATAATGTTTAGGACAATCCAGCCAATCGGAAGTAGGCCAGTCAAACCGCCAAGGATGGCAGATTTGCTTGCCATTTCAAGTGGCATTCCAAAAACTAAGACGGCTATCAGAATGGCAAATACTAAACCTAGTCCCGCAGCTATGTGAGCCTTCATATGCAAAAAGCCTAGGCCAACTAACATGACAATGACGGGTATTGATGCACATAAGGTTGAGAGGAACATATTCCCCATTGGGTTATACACTTGCTGCCAGATCATTTTGTGTTTCCTTTTCTAAATATATGAATATTGTTTTAAAACTTAAAAAGTCCCCGGATACAAAATATCTTTAGTCACATTCTGAATATCACGATGCCCTGTAAATGCCATGGTGATATCCAATTCGTTGTGAATGAGTTCTAAGCATTTGGTAACACCTGCTTCGCCCATGGCGCCCAAGCCATAGAGGAAAGGACGACCAATCATGGTGCCGCGCGCGCCTAGCGCCCAGGCCTTCAAAACATCCTGTCCAGATCGAATACCGCCATCCATCCACACTTCGATATCTTTGCCAACGGCATTCACAATGCCGGGTAATGCTTTGATACTGGAGATGGCGCCATCTAATTGACGGCCACCGTGATTGGAGACAATCAAAGCATCCGCTCCGGAGTTGGCGGCAAAGCGAGCATCCTCTTCATCCAAGATGCCTTTAATAATTAACTTGCCACCCCAGAGTTTTTTAATCCACTCAACGTCACCCCAATTGAGGCCTGGATCAAACTGCTCGGCCGTCCAGGAAGAGAGAGAGGACATGTTGCCCACCCCGGTGGCATGACCCACAATATTGCGGAAGGTTCTGCGGGGAGTCATCGCCATGCCCATGCACCAGCGTGGTTTGGTCATCATATTGATCATGTTGGCGATCGTCAGCTTTGGAGGCGCAGACAAACCATTTTTCAAGTCTTTATGGCGTTGCCCCAAAATTTGTAAATCTAAGGTGAGAACTAAGGCGGAGCACTTGGCGGCTTTGGCGCGCTCAATCAGGCGCTCAATAAAGCCACGATCTTTCATAACGTAGAGCTGAAACCAAAAAGGTTTAGTGGTGCGCTCCGCCACATCTTCAATCGAGCAAATGCTCATCGTGGATAAGCAGAAGGGAACGCCGAATTTTTCCGCGGCACGGGCAGCCAAAATCTCCCCATCGGCGTGTTGCATGCCGGTCAACCCGGTCGGGGCTAATGCTACCGGCATCTTTACCTCTTGACCCACCATGGTTGTTTTAGTGGTGCGATTGGTCATATCCACGGCAACGCGCTGACGCAGTTTGATCTTCTGAAAATCGGATTCGTTAGCGCGATAGGTGGATTCAGTCCAAGAGCCGGAGTCGGCGTAGTCATAGAACATCTTGGGGGTACGTTTTTGATGAAGCACCCGCAGGTCTTCGATATTGGTGATGATTGCCATGTTGCTCCTGTAATATCTTTAATGGTAAAGTGGTAATACCAAAACAAAGCATATTGTGAGTAGAGTGAAACATATCAAATGTAGGTATATTCCCTTATATATGGGTTTAATAGCTGGAATTTGGTAGGATTTCAAATAGTGAAACAAAAAAGTAAAGTGGTCTTACCAAATGAGAGAATTTATTCGAGATAAAGAACGCATCTCAGACAAGGTGGTGAAGGTCATTGAGGTGCAAATTCTGGAAGGCTCTTTAAGGCCTGGTGATCAGCTTCCCTCTGAAAGAGATCTAGCTCTAGAGTTAGGGGTTTCGAGGCCAACTATTCGAGAGGCCATTAAAACGCTGGTAACTAAGGGTTTGCTTCATACACGTCATGGTGGTGGGACGGTTGTTACAGACAAGCTCGATTCATCATTTGCAGATTCCTGGCAGGAGATGTTGTTTAAGCATCCCAATATTCAAGATGACATATTAGATTTTCGAGACATGCTTGAGGGTCAGGCAGCATGCTTTGCTGCGCAACGAGCTACTGATGCTGATTTGCAAAATTTAGAGAAGGCCTACATCAAAGTCAGCAAGGCATACGCTGATGGAGAATTATCGGAGATGGTGAATGCGGATGTGGAATTTCATCAAGCTATAGCTGAAGCTTCTCATAATGTTTTGATTGGCCATTTGAGTGCAACTTTATTAAAGTTAATTAATAGTCATGTAACTCGAAATCTAAAGTACCTAAATGCAAGACCTAAAGATAGGATGCATCTGGAAGCCCAGCACCTTGGTATTTGGTCGGCTATTAGAAATCGCCTCCCCGAGAAGGCTCTTGAAGTTTCTAGAGTACATATTAAGTATGTAAAAGAAAGTATGAAGGCCAGCGCAGAAGAGTTTGAGCGCAGCCAGAGTGCCATACGTAGAAAGGGATCAATTAAGTGAAGGACATTAAAAGATCTGCAACGGAGTTAAAAAAAGCGGAGGTCCCCTTAACTGATGACATTCGGCTTTTAGGAAAGATTCTGGGTGATATTGTCCGTGAGCAAGAGGGTGAGGCTGTTTATGGGTTAGTGGAGCAAGTCAGAAAGCTATCTGTTTCCTTTCATCGGGATGCCAACCAGAAAGCCAATCAAGAGCTCACTAAACTACTCAAGGGATTGAGTAGCGACAGCGCTATGAAGGTGCTCAGAGCCTTCACCTACTTTAGTCATTTAGCTAATCTAGCGGAAGATAGGCACCACATTCGCCGCCGGGTAGCTTATGAGCGCATGGGCAGTTATCAAGACGGTAGTATCCCCGTCGCCATGAAAAAACTTCATGCGGCTGGCGTGACAAGCAAGATGATCTCCAAGACATTGGAAGAGAGCTTGATATCACCAGTGCTGACCGCACATCCAACCGAAGTACAAAGAACGAGTATTTTGGAAGCTGAGCGCGATATTGCCAATTTATTGACAGCGCGTGATCAGATTAAAGAATCCTCTAGAGCGAATAATCCCCAAAAGGATGCCTTACTCAACAAAGAGCTTAAGGTTAATGAGGAGCAGATTCGGGCTCGCGTACTTCAGCTCTGGCATACCCGTCTACTGCGATTTACTAAGCTTACGGTTGCTGATGAGATCGAGAATGCGCTAACGTATTACGAGACAACTTTCTTGAGAGAAATTCCGAAGATCTATGCTCAATTGGAGGATTTGCTTGCGGGTAATGCTGTAGCGAGTTTTCTGAAAATGGGGCAATGGATTGGCGGGGATCGCGATGGCAACCCTAACGTCAGTGCCAAGACGCTGGAGTACGCGATCTCAAGACAGGCTGAGATGGTATTGCGCCACTATTTAACTGAGGTGCATCATTTAGGTAGAGAGCTGTCAGTTTCCGCATTACTCCTGAAGTTCCCCAAGCAGATGCAAGAGCTTGCCGCTGCCTCACCAGATACTAATGAGCATCGCCAAGATGAGCCCTACCGTAGAGCATTAACCGGAATGTATTCCAGGCTAGCGGCTACTCTGAAGGCGCTCACTGGTACAGATGCGGCCCGTCATGCCGTAGCTCCCCAAAACCCTTATACCAGCGCGCAAGAATTTTTATCCGACCTTAAAACCATTGAGGCCTCCTTGGTATCGCAGGGTGCTAAGGCCTTATCGGACCGTCGCCTGCGTGGCCTAGTCAGAACGGTTGAGGTATTTGGTTTTCATTTAGCTACTGTGGATTTACGTCAAAGCTCGGATATGCATGAGGCTGTGCTCGCCCAATTACTCGCTGCTGCCTCAATTGAACAGGATTACTCTAGTCTTTCTGAAGAGCAAAAACGGGTACTCCTGCTATCCCTCTTAAAAGATCCAAGACCGCTTCGTGTGGTGGGTCATCAGTACTCTGATTTTGCGGTGTCGGAGATTGCGATTTTTGAGATGGCCCAGAAAATGCGCCAGCTCTTTGGCAATGACACGATTCGCCACTACATCATCAGCCATACTGAAACTGTCAGTGACTTATTGGAAGTCTTATTGCTTCAAAAAGAAGTCGGTTTAATGCAGGGGACTTTAGGTAAAAAACCTGCGACTGATTTAATTGTTGTTCCGCTCTTTGAGACGATTGAAGATTTGCGTAATGCCGCTCCCATCATGCGAGATTTTTATGCCTTGCCGGGTATTCTCGATTTAGTAAAGCGATCTGGCGCCGAGCAAGACATTATGTTGGGTTACTCCGACTCCAATAAGGATGGCGGCATTGTCACCAGTAATTGGGAGCTCTATTGCGCTGAGCTTGCTTTGGTAGAGGTGTTTGCGCCCTTGGAAGAAAAGCATGGCGTAAAACTGCGTTTATTCCATGGCAGAGGTGGCACAGTGGGTCGTGGCGGCGGCCCAAGTTATGAGGCGATTCTGGCGCAACCTCCTGGTACAGTGCGCGGTCAAATTCGTTTAACAGAGCAGGGTGAAGTCATTGGATCAAAGTACGCCAATCCCGAGATTGGTAGGCGCAATCTTGAAACATTGGTTGCCGCCACATTAGAGGCAACACTGTTAAAACCGGCTAAGCCCGCAAGCAAAGCATTCTTGGATGCCGCAGCTCAAATATCGCAAGCGAGCATGAATGCTTATCGTAGCCTGGTGTATGAAACTCCTGGATTTGCAGAGTACTTCTTTGATGCCACACCCATTCGGGAAATTGCTAAACTGAATATTGGTTCTCGGCCCGCAAGTCGTAAGGCAAGTCAGAAGATTGAAGACTTAAGAGCGATTCCTTGGGGATTTAGTTGGGGGCAGTGCCGACTGACTTTGCCGGGTTGGTACGGATTTGGTTCGGCAGTGGAGCAGTTTCTCAATCAGCCTAAAGCAACCGATAAGAAAGCTGCTTTAAGCTTGCTTCAGAGAATGTACAAAGAATGGCCATTTTTTAGAACGCTTTTATCCAATATGGATATGGCACTAGCCAAGAGTGATCTGGCTTTGGCTTCTAGATATAGCGAATTAGTTCCAGATGCCAAGTTGCGCAAAAAGATCTTTGGGGCTATTGAAGATGAATGGCATAAGACGGTGAATGCACTGAACTTAGTGACTGGAGAAAAAGTGCGTTTAGCAAAAAATCCTGCATTAGCCAGATCAATACGCAACCGCTTTCCTTATATTGATCCGCTTCATCACCTGCAAGTCGAGTTAGTCAGACGTTACCGTGCTGGTAAGCATGATGAGCGAGTGCAAAGAGGCATCCATATTGCGATTAATGGTATTGCGGCTGGATTGAGAAATACGGGCTAATTCTCGGGTGGGATCTGCCAAAGTCTCTTATGGGTCGATTGCAGTCCATTGCTAACCACGTCTAGTAATGTCGGTTTACCCGACAAATCACCACAATTGTCCTGAAACGCGACACCTACAAGTCGCTCACGGTCATTCAGCGTAATCATCCTAACCCAACTAACGCCTATTAGACGCCACGTTGTTACCAACAGTCCTCACACATTTCCCAGCCCCAAAAGAAAAAGCCCCAAGATTTCTCATGGGGCTTTC
>CAZHWF010000001.1:18900-56390 GCA_964536365.1 uncultured Polynucleobacter sp. | reverse complement strand
AACCTTAGGGTTCAGGATGACGGCCTAGCGGCTAAGGCGGGGAATTCATGTTACTGAGCGATATCGCAATGTTGATGCTGTGTGGCAGCATCTCAGGATTTTTAGCTGGCCTTCTTGGAATTGGTGGCGGCATGATTCTCGTGCCCTTCATGATCTTGGTTTTTAACCACCAAGGTTTTAGCCAAGAAGTGATCGTTCATATGGCGATTGCTACTGGCATGGCCACCATTCTGTTCACAACAACATCAGCGATTTGGGCGCATCACAAGCATGGCTCAATTGATTGGAAGCTGGTTGCATCACTGAGTCCTGGTTTAGTTGTCGGCAGCTTAATTGGTGGCAGTGAAATTTTTGAAGCAATCAATACCTCATGGCTCTCGCTCTTTTTTGCCATTTTTATTATCTACACATCCATCCAGATGCTGATTAACAAAAAGCCTAAGCCAGGCAGAGAGCTACCCGGAACCGCTGGTTTATTTTCTTTTGGCGCACTTACTGGCGCGATTGCTAGCCTGGTTGGGGCTGGTGGCGCGTTTATTACCGTCCCTTTTATGCTCTGGTGCAACGTTAAACCCCATATCGCGATGGCAAGCTCATCTGGTTTGGGCTTTCCGATTGCGGCGGCCGCGACGATTGGCTATATGTATGGCAGCTGGGGCAACCCCAACTTGCCTGCCGGCTCACTTGGTTTTGTTTACCTGCCAGCAGTCATTTGCATTGCGGCAGTCAGTATTTTTACCGCACCACTGGGCGCCAAGATGGCCCGCAAACTCAATGTTACGCAACTAAAACGTATTTTTGGCGTGATGCTATTGATGCTTGCGGTCTTCATGCTCAATGAAAGCCGCAAGGCTTTTGGCTACTAGCTATTAACTAGCTTGAATATTGCTGGCGCAAAATATTCTTTTGCACCTTACCCATCGCATTACGCGGCAAATCAGAAACAATCTCGACACGCTTCGGAATTTTAAAGTTCGCAATTTGCGTTTTTAAAGTAGCGATCATCTGCTCTGAATTTAACTTCGCTCCTGGTTTAGGCACCACCACAGCCATAACAGCCTCGCCAAAATCTGGATGTGGAATACCAATCACAGCGCTCTCATCGACACCGGGCATATCGTCGATAAAACTCTCGATCTCTTTGGGATAGACGTTATAGCCACCGGAGATAATTAAATCCTTACTGCGTCCAACGATGCATAAATAATCCTTAGGGGCTTTACCGCCATTCGCATCGCCACCCCAACGCCCGACATCACCTGTTTTGAACCAGCCATCTTTGGTGAATTCTTCGGCTGTTTTCTCCGGCATACGCCAGTAGCCCTTAAATATATTTGGCCCCTTTACCTGAATGCCGCCAATTTCACCAACTTTGCAAAGCTTGTTATCCTCATTTACCACGCGCACTTTCACGCCAGGCAAAGGCAGGCCTACTGAGCCACCGACTCGCTTACCTTTGTAGGGATTAGATACCAGCATCACAGTTTCACTCATGCCATAACGCTCAAGAATAGGCTGACCAATGACTTCTTTGAAAGTGTTAAATGTTTCGGTCAGCAAGGGGGCTGAACCAGAAACAAATAGACGCATATTACGAGCTACATTTTTATTAAATCCTTTGTCCGCCAATAAGCGTACATAGAATGTTGGCACACCCATCATGACCGTCGATTGCGGCATATGCTTAATTAGCTGCGCGGTATCTAAACGAGGCAACCAAATCATCTTGCTGCCGTTAATCAAAGCACCGTGCGCTGCCACAAATAAACCATGAACATGGAATATCGGCAAAGCATGCAATAAGACATCGCCCTTTTTCCAGCCCCAGAACTTTTGCAAAACTTGAGCATTACTGCCCAAGTTCTTATGTGTGAGCATTGCACCCTTGCTGCGACCAGTGGTTCCAGAGGTGTACAAAATCGCAGCCAGGTCATCATCCTTGGCTGGCACTGTTTTGAACGTATCGTTTAATTTTGCGGCGCGCTCTAATAAAGTGCCAGTACGGTTCTCATCCAAGGTAAATACATGTTTAGTGCCAGCCTTTGCCGCAACCTTGGAAACCCAAGACAGATTCTTGCTACTACAGACCACCACAGAGGGCTCCGCATTTTCCAAGAAGTACTGGATTTCTGCGGCTTGGTAGGCAGTATTAAGCGGCAAATAAACATAGCCGGCTCTAATCGTTGCCAGGTAAAGGAATAAGGCTTCCGGTGACTTTTCTACTTGTACGGCAACCCTCGCACCTTTGGGAAGTTTGAGGCTTGCTAATAAATTAGCAAGCTTTGCGGTTGCCGCCTCAAGGTCGCCCCATGAGTAGTAGAGCCCATCATGCGTCTCAAGAGCGCACGCATTTTTATCTTTTGGAAAACCTTTTTCCAATAGCGAATATAAATTCATTAATGCCTCAAATGTAGTCTAGTAGTTGAAGCAATAAATCAATCTAAAGTAGCGCCAGATTTTTTAACCACAGAAGCCCAACGAGTAACGTCAGCGCTCACCTGCTTGCCAAAAGCCTCGCCATAGAGATTAGGGATCTCAGATCCATTTTTCTCCCAGATAGCCTTGAGCTTTGGAGTATTGAGGGCTTTTTGGACTTCGACAATCATTTTGTCGATGATCGGTTTTGGCGTACCTGCTGGCGCAAACATGGAATACCAAGTTGATACCACATAGTCTGGTAGACCTGCCTCAACAAATGTTGGCACATTCGGAATCGCGGGCGAACGCTTGTTCGCAGCTACAGCGATGGCAACCAACTTACCAGCATTAATCTGAGGAGCGGATGTGGCAAGACCATCAAACTCAAGATCAATCTGGCCGGCCAGCAAATCATTCATTGCTGGACCAGCGCCACGATAAGGGATATGGGTAATAAAGGTGCCCGTCTGAATCTTAAAGAGTTCGCCAGCCAAGTGATGAACAGTACCGCTACCCGCGCTAGCAAAATTGTATTTGCCGGGATTCTTCTTCATTAATTCAATGAATTCTTTTGCATTACGGGCGCTTACTCGCTGTGGGTTCACCACCAATACTTGAGGCACGTTAGCCAACATAGCCACCGGAATAAAGCTCTTCTCAATATCGTAGTCGAGGTTTTTGTACATTGAAGGCGCAATTGTGTGATGGGTTGCACCAATAAACCAAGTGTAGCCATCCGGAGCAGCTTTTGCCGCAACCGAAGCGCCAACCGTACCACCAGCACCACCACGATTATCGATAACAACTTGTTTGCCAAGCTGTTCAGTGAGCTGAGCGGCTAATGGTCTAGCAAATGCGTCTGTTCCGCCGCCGGCCGGGAACGGATTTAAAAAAGTAATAGGCTTGTTAGGCCACTCTTGCGCCATCACCACTAAAGGCGCGGCAAAAACTAAAAAAGCAACTCGCTTCAGAATTGCACCAAGATTTAATTGATTCAACATCGTTATCTCCTCCACCTGCCGCTAAACGCGACTATGTTTGTTATTAATACTGCTCAGTCCATAACCATACTACTTTCTGGATCTTCATGCCCAGTTTTTGTTAAGCCCCAAGGCGAATCTCTTTGGATTCTGCCTCAGAGCCACCTCCTCCTACATTCTTTACTAGGGTGCCATAAGCTTGGCTACCGCTCTTGAATACACAATTTCTCCATTGGTAAATTTCTCATGATTCTCTTCCACGCTACCGAGGTCATAGAGGTAGTTCACCATCAAGCCCGCTGATTGGCGCAAACCCTTACGCGATAAATCACCAGCCCAATTGACTAAATGCAGCTTTGCACCATTGCCCAAATGGAATTTGGCCACTGGGTTGCCATTGCGACCCGTTGAACCCAAACCCAAATAAATTGAAGCCAAGCTAAGCAATGCATCCTT
This sequence comes from uncultured Polynucleobacter sp., assembly GCA_964536365.1. GTDB lineage: Bacteria > Pseudomonadota > Gammaproteobacteria > Burkholderiales > Burkholderiaceae > Polynucleobacter. The sequence goes on along the minus strand of CAZHWF010000001.1, from coordinate 52,536 downwards.
TTCTTTTGGTGACGCTAAATCGGGATGCCATCCAGCGCTTAATTTTTCCACCCATGATTGAGCATCCAACTTTAATACTGAAAGTGCTTGATCTCGCGCAGCTCTTAGATTTGGCTTTAAGCGCTCTGCCGGCACATCTTCGCCTAAATTAGCCCCTGCAGAGACCCAATCCATAAAACCAGGAATCGGCGACAAAGTAACAAATGTTTTTAACCCCGGGAATTCTTCATGAAGTTGCTCAGCCACACGCTTGATTAAGAAGTTGCCCATCGAAACACCGCGTAAGCCAGGTTCACAGTTGCTAATCGAATAGAACACCGCGACCTTGTACTGGGATGGTTGATCTACCGTCTCCGCCTTCTTATCAACCAAGGGAGTAATTACCGTCGGGATTTCCGGTAACAATGCGACTTCCACGAAAATCAACGGCTCGCTAGGCAGCTGTGGATGAAAAAATGCGAAGCAACGACGATCAGGCTGCAGGCGGCGGCGCAAATCATCCCAGCCATCAATGGCATGAACTGCCTCATGCTGAATAAGCTTCTCCAAAACCTCAGCAGGCGATTTCCAATCCACGCGGTGCATCTTCAAAAATCCTGGGTTAAACCAAGACGAAAGTAGATGGCGCATATCAAAATCCACAGCGGCAAGTTCTGGCTTCTTATCCAAAATTTGTAAAAGATCGCGACGCATTTGCACTACTGCGGCAGTACCATGACCAGCGCGATTGAGTCGGCGAAACAATTCTTGCCTAGGGGATTCAGAAACTTTTTGCAGTTTGATGTAGTTGCGTGCCGAAGATTCTGCCGCATAGTTTTGCGCGGCTTTTAGCACTGCATCTACTTGCGGATTTAATTGCTCAAATAAATAAGTAAAAAATGGAACATGTTGATCCTTGGTCAGCTTGCGATAATTATTCACAACATCATCTGCCATGCTGACAGCATTGGATTCACCACGCTCAGAAATTAAGCGTTTCACGGCATTATTTGCCTTCGATAGATTCCGAACTTTGGCTAATTTCTCTAACATGCCATCTTTTCAAAAGGAAAAAATTAAAAATAGAACGAATTCAATTTATTACCCGGAATAGGCAAAATCAATTAAGCGAAATCTATATTCATTAACTTAAAGTTAATTAAGTAAGCTGAATATTAGGGTAAATCAGGGGTTATTGCGATGCAGCATGCGGGCTTCAGCGGCTATCGCCAATATGTTTGGATTTGATTCATTAGCCTGAAGGTACATTAAGCCGATTTTTTGAGTGACCTGATACTTAGGTAACAAAGGGGTAAATTCAATGGCGTTACCCATCAAAGCCCTTACCCTGCCCGGCAACAACGTTTTACCCAGATCTCCTGAGACCATATTCATCAGCGAAAAGATATCTCCAACCTTCATCACCACATTCGGCTTAAAGCCGGCTAAACGAAACGCCTCATAAAAACCTGAGGTGGTTGCAAAGCCCTCTTGAAGGGTTAAGAATTTTTCATCTTGATGCCGGGATAAATCGATCTCCGCGGAAGTGGACCTACTTCCTCTTGATGAAGCAAAAAATAATTGGTCCTCAAAAAGCGATACAACTTGAACGCCCTCAGGAAGACCTTTCGCAGGCACCGCAATCACGACAGCATCAACACTTCCTTCAGCAAGCTTTTTCATCAAATCCTCATTGGATCCTAGATGCAAATCAATATCCAAGTCAGGTCTACGAATTTTGGTGCCCATAATGATGCGCGGAATAATATTCGCCGTCAGCGAATACATCGAACCCAGGCGAATTTGCCCGCTCTCCACCCCCGCTTTTGATCTTGTCTTTTTCAGAATACGATCGACATCACCCAATAAATCAGCGCTAGCCTCAGCTAAATAGATTGCGGCGGGCAAAGGCTTTAATTGGCGCCCCTCTTTTACAAACAGCGGGCAACCAATTCCAGACTCAAGCGAATGCAAGGCTTTATGAATACTGACCGAACTTAAATGCAGCTCGTCTGCCGTTTTTGAAAGACTGCCAGTTCTCACAAAGGAACAGAGAATTTCCAACTTGCGAAGCGTGAGCTCTTCATTCAACATGAATTACTGACTCTTGGATTTAAAAGCTGTCATAAGGTAAATACCGAGCAGGATCATTGGCACACACAGCCATTGGCCCATAGACAAGCCCAAGCCCAAAAGACCCAAGAAAGAATCGGGCTCGCGCGCGTACTCCGCTAAGAAACGACACACTCCGTAGCCAAGCAAGAAGAACCCAGAAACCTGACCCACTCGTCTCGGCTTACCCGCATATACCCACAAAGCGATCCCAAGCAGAACACCTTCGCCTAATAGTTGATAAATTTGCGAGGGATGACGTGGCACAGAATCCACCATAGGAAATACCATCGCCCATGGTAAGTCTGTTGGTCTACCCCATAACTCGCCATTGATAAAGTTTCCTAGCCGACCAAATGCAAGGCCGAATGGAACCAGCGGCGCAACAAGATCACTGACGACAAAAAAAGTAGTTTTGCGCTTTCTAGCAAACCAATATAGCGCAACCAAAACACCTAGCAAGCCACCATGAAAAGACATGCCGCCTTCCCATATTTTAAAAATGCTTAAGGGGTGAGATAAATAAAAGCCTGGCATATAAAACAGGGTGTAACCCAGGCGTCCGCCTAGCACCACGCCTAACACTCCAGCAAAAAGCAAGTCTTCAAGATCTTTATAGGTCCAACCCAAAGCCTGATAGCGAGCAGATTGAATGCGCAGTCGACCCAAGAGCAAGAATTGCGCAAATGCCATTAGATACATCAAGCCATACCAATGAATAGCAAATGATCCAATACGAATTGCCGCGGGATCAAACTCAGGATGAATCAACATGGGTATTAACTTTTGGATTGATCGAAGTTATGTAACTCATGACCCAGATCACGATAGGCTTTATAACGCTCCCGACCCGCTAAGCGTTCAGCCTCATTCACGGTCACCACCTCCACAATTCTGGGAAAGCGCGCGACTAAAGCCGGCACATCAGCAGGCATACGCATACCCAAATGAATCAAGACATCAGCGTGCGGGACATTATTGAGAGCAGCCGAACTAAAGTCATCAGCCAGGACAATTGGCGTCTCGGATGCCGCCTCATCATCAACAAAACAGTGCGGCAAGAAATCAGTCGCACTAAAAGACCAGAGTAATTCATTTAACTTTTGTAAATCAGCCTTCTCGCCCACCATCACAATATTGCGCACTGGCTCACCTTCGGGTGTTGCACTCCAAATTTTGCGGGCCAAGCGACAAGCGTATTCCAACTTATCGCTGACATTGCTGTGAAAATCAATCCGAGCCATTCAATATTGATCCAAAAGGGTGAATAAGATTTACTTGCGCTCAAGCAAGAAGTTCACCAATAAAGGCACCGGTCTTCCAGTAGAACCTTTAGCGGCACCGCTTTTCCAAGCGGTGCCAGCAATATCTAAGTGCGCCCACTTATATTTCTCAGTGAAACGGGACAGGAAGCAAGCTGCGGTCACACTGCCTGCAGGACGCCCGCCAATATTAGCGACATCGGCAAAATTCGATTTCAATTGCTCGTGATAAGCGGCATCCAAAGGTAAGCGCCACACTGTATCTAGTGATGCATGCCCCGCTTTGGTGAGCTCGTTTACCAAACCTTCATCATCAGAAAATAAACCGCTGTGAACGTGTCCCAAAGCAATCACACATGCGCCAGTTAAAGTGGCAACATCAATTACCGCCGCTGGCTTAAAACGCTCCACATAAGTTAGTGCATCACAAAGAATTAAACGACCCTCGGCATCAGTATTCAAAATTTCGATGGTTTGACCAGACATACTCTTAACGATATCGCCAGGACGAGTTGCTTGACCTGAAGGCATGTTTTCACAAGTTGGAATCACGCCAATCACATTCTTTTTCAACTTCATCAAGGCGGCGGAATACATCGTACCGATGACTGATGCGGCGCCACACATGTCGTACTTCATCTCATCCATCGCTTCACCTGGCTTTAGAGAAATTCCACCGGTATCAAAGGTGATGCCTTTACCAACCAACACAATAGGCGCTTCGCTTGCTTTGCCGCCCATGTGTTTCATCACAATAAATTGGGGTGGCGTCTCAGACCCTTTTGCCACCGACAGAAATGAACCCATTCCTAAAGCTTCTATTTGCTTGCGACCAAGCACTTCCACTTTGAGTCCAGTCTTTTTGCTTAAGCCCTGCGCGGCCTTACCAAGATATGTTGGCGTACAAATATTTGGCGGAAGATTACCAAGATCTTTCGCCAAGTTCATACCCTCCACCATGGCTACACCCTGATCAACAGCAGACTTTAGCTCTTTAGCGCAAGCATCGTTACCAGCAAACACTAAATTCCTAAAGGTGTCGGCTTTATCTTTTGCCTTAAATTTCATGGCGGATTGACGCACACCAAATCGATAAGCTTGATCTCCGGCATATTGAATAGTCAGTCGCACTTCTTCAGCAATAAAGCTAGCAGAATGAGACAGCGCAAAGCTGGGTGTAAACCAAAGCGCGGACTCAATCGATCCACCACTGAGCACTTTTAAGGCGCTGCGCGCAACCTTAGAGTAAGTGGTCAAGGTACGCTCACCAGCAAGATGCACGTCGCCCAAACTCACGAGAAGCACGCGCTTTGCTTTAATACCACTAGAAGCCCATGATTTTTCCGCTCGCAACATGCATACTGAGGCCTGCTTTGGATCCAAATCACCCACAAGATTAGCGTGACCCACCGAACCCCCAAGCAATGCATCCAGTTCAGGCAAAAAACCTGCTTTTGCTTTAGCCCCCTTGGCACCACAAAAGGCGTCAAAGTCAGCTTGGGAGTACGCCAAAACCAAACAATCAAAACTCTGGCCCAGCAAAGTTTTTAAGCTGGATTTTTGTAGTTTTGGGGTCTGAAGGTCGGCCTGAGGGAAAATCTTGGTACTGAATTGAATTGTCATGATCTGATACGGTATTTTGGTCGATTCAAAAGGAAGTAATTACGAATTTAGGACGTTTATCCATTATCCTCCGACATGTGATGAACTTCCCTAATCAATAGGAATATAAGCGATTTACCAGCTCTCAATAACCCCATAAATCCAGACCCTTATTTCCCATGATTTTTAAACAGGCCCTTCGCCGCGAACTCAGTTTTACGACTGGCGGGGTTTTTTTGGTGCTAGTAACCATCATGGTGACCACTTTGGTAATTCGAATCTTGGGTTATGCGGCCAATGGAACGGTAAATCCAGAGGATGCAATCGTCTTAATTGCATTAGCTACCCTAGGCTATCTTGCCGTTCTTTTAACAGTCTCTTTATTCGTGGCCACACTCATTGTTTTAGTGCGCTGGTACAAAGACTCAGAAATGATTGTTTGGTTTGCTAGCGGCCTCAGTGTCACCAACCTCATCCGACCGATTCTTCAATTTGCCACCCCACTTATTATTGTCATTGCACTCTTGGCGCTATTTGTTTGGCCATGGGCAAACCGTGAATCCACTCTCATCAGTCAGCGCTTTCAGCAACGCGATGATGTATCCATGGTTAGTGCGGGTCAATTCAAAGAGTCAGCAAAAGCGGAACGCGTCTTTTTTATCGAAGAGCTCGATATCGACAAGAGTGAGGTAAAGAATATTTTTGTGGCCGATTCAAAAAACGGTCGTCTAAGCATTGCCGTTTCCTCAACTGGTTATATCCAAAACTCAGAAGGAGGCGAAAAATCCATCGTACTCAATAACGGCCGGCGCTATGAGGGTCAGCCTACCCAGCCAGATTTCAGAATTCTTGAATTTAATGAATACAGCACCAAAATCCGTAGCAAAGATGCCTTAGCCCCCGCGCCAAGAGATCGCGAAAAAACCGTTACCGAACTACTGACCGACCCCAATCCAGCAGCTATTAACCATAATCGCGCAGAACTTCTTTGGCGTATTGGATTGCCATTAATGGCCTTAGGTCTCGTCCTCATAGCCATACCACTTGCATATGTAAATCCGCGCCTCGGTAATTACACAGCGATGTTTTATGCGGTTTTAATTTATTTGATTTACAGCAATTTATTAAATCTCACACAAAATTTTGTTTCACAAGGCAAAGTAAGTGTCTTTGTGGCGATTTGGCCAATTCATTTACTCGCGTTGTTAATTGCAACCGTGTTAATTCGAAATCGCATCAACCCTTCTTTGAAGTGGTGGCGCCGTCAGCTGCCCGCCTCCTTGGCTCGCAAATGAAACTGCTCTTTCCTTTCATCTATGAGCGCTATCTAGCGAAGCAGATTTACGCCGCTTTTGGTTTTATTTTGTTTGCCTTGGTTGCTTTGTTTTTATTCTTCGATATCTTGAGCGAGCTAGGGTCTGTGCAAGGTGCATACACCCTTCCATTAGCGCTACTACACGTTCTCCTCAAGGCCCCAAGCCGTATTTCAGAAATCATTCCGATTGCAGGCTTGATCGGAAGCATCTATGTATTTGCAATGCTAGCGAGCCAGTCAGAATTTACGATCTTGCGCATTGCGGGTTTAGATGTGAAGCGCGGCCTCATCACGCTTACCAAGATATCGCTGCCTTTAATCGCCCTGACTCTCATCATGAGCGAATGGGTTGGTCCATATACCGAAGCCAAATCGGATCAAATCCGCATGAAGGCGATGGGGTCTGCATACTCATCCCAATTCAGAACAGGGGTGTGGGTAAAAGATCGACTGCGCGATGCGGATGGTACTGGCCCTGTTCGACCCGGGGTGCGCTATGTCAACGTAGGCAAAGTTGATAAAGATAATGAAATTCACAATATTCGCATGTATGAGTTTGATGACACCTATCATCTTCTCTCTATTCGAAGCGCAGTATCTGGACAATTTGATGAGACCGGTATCTGGGTTTTAAATGATGTAACCGAAACTCGCTTTAAAGAAACCAAACAGTCCGATCCGCTCAACCCCGTATTTTCTGCGCAAACGTTTACGCATCCGACTCTGACTCTGGAGTCTGAAGTCACGCCACAAATTTTGAACGTACTATTAATTAGCCCTGAAAAGATGTCAATTGTCAGCCTGGGTCGCTTTATCTCCCACTTACGGGATAACAAACAAGATGCGCAAAGGCACTCCATTGCCTTCTGGAAAAAAGTAATTTACCCATTCACCATTTTTGTGATGCTTACTTTAGCTTTACCATTCGCTTACTTAAAAGTTCGCGCAGGCAGCGTCGGCATTAAAGTCTTTGGTGGAATCATGCTGGGCATGAGTTTTCAGTTATTTAATTCCCTCTTTTCCAACGTGGGACTCTTGGGATCCTGGCCTGCACTTATTACGGCGCTGACCCCGCCTCTGCTGTACTTCCTTTTGGCGCTTTTGGGCTTACGCTGGGTTTCTAGGGCTTAATACCTAAAATTCATTTAGAATTTGATTCCTATATCTTTGTAGATATATAGATAGGAATCCCCATGAATCTTCATCAGTTCCGTTTTGTACGGGAAGCAGTTAGACAAAACTTCAACCTCACCACTGCTGCGAAAGCGCTGTTCACCTCTCAACCCGGTGTATCCAAAGCCATCATTGAATTAGAGGACGAGCTAGGCGTTGAGATTTTTCGCCGTCACGGTAAACGCATTCGATCTCTCACTGAGCCCGGGAAACGCATTTTGAGCTCAATTGAACGCGTCCTTGATGAAGTAGAAACACTCAAGAGAGTTGGTAAAGATTTTGCTAGCCAGGATCAAGGTAGCTTCGTCATTGCAACTACCCACACGCAAGCACGCTACGCACTACCAAAAGTATTAACTGAATTTACGAAGCGCTTTCCGAAAGTCAAGGTGAGTATTCAACAAGGTAGCCCGGGTCAAATTGCCGAACTACTCACACATGATCGCGCCGATATCGCGATCGCTACGGAAGGAATCGCCAATACCCCTGGCGTATTAGCTTTACCAGGCTACCAGTGGCAACATGTTCTGATGGTGCCGCTTAGCCATCCCCTGTTAAATCAAGCAACACTGACGCTTGAAGAGATTGCCAAATACCCCATCATCACTTATGACAAAGCCTTCGCGGGTCGTAGCAAGATTGATGCCGCCTTCGCACAACGAAATATTGCGCCAGATATTATTTTGGAAGCTATTGATGCGGACGTGATTAAAACTTATGTGGAAACTGGCATGGGCATTGGCATTGTTGCTGGTCACGCTTACGACCCCGATAGAGATCGCAACCTTAAAACTATTCCCGCAGGACATTTGTTTGGCAATAACGTAACCCATCTTGGGGTAAAACAAGGCGCTTACTTGCGCTCTTTTGTATACACCTTCATTGAGCTTTTCTCTCCAACCCTCACGAAAAAGATTGTTGAGCAGGCGATGTCAAACGAGTCTGATACGTACGAAATTTAAACTTGAATAGACTCAAAGCTAGAAAAGTCTTGAGTGGTGCTCGGGGCGGACTCATATTTAATATATAAGTATTTGATTTATATATTAAAAGTTCAATTAAGAAAATATTCTACCCACAAATTTACCCACAATTTTACTTTTAGGGCCCAATTCTAGGCCTCATAACCCGAAGGTCGTTGGTTCAAATCCTGCCCCAAAACAGTATTTATAAGGCCTTAAGATCAATCGGCTTGAAAGTCTTTTTAATTTTTTAAACCCTCGTAGACAAATAATAGGCATTACTAGCAAAAAATACACCTCTTACACATTAAAACTTGACGAAACTTGACTCACCCACCAAAGACTTTTATAGTCATGCGATGATGTTGGACACAAAACTCATAAGAAGCACTCTAAAAAAGCTGGGTTTATCTCAGACAAATCTCGCAAAAGAGTGCGGGGTTAGCAAGGAAGCCGTTTCCAATTGGCTATCTGGGGAATCAATCCCAAGGGCAGGAAAGGCTTTGGCACTTGCAGACACCCTCAAACTGTCCTTAGATGAGATATTTATTAAAGCAGGCAATACTCTGGCAGAGCCGGTAATTGCATACCGGATGCGCAACAATCGTCCGCCAACCCTTGCCGCCCAAACTGCTGGCGAAGAAATTGGCAGACACCTCAAACAACTACTTCCTTTAACTGGCTCCAATTCCGCTTTCACGCCCAGGCACCTAGCCAACCCAAGGATTGATGATGACTACATCGCGAACATTGCTAGCGCGACTAGGGAGCAATTAGGCCTTACAGATAGTGAGCCTATTACCTGCGACCATCTAATTAATTTAATTCATTCATTTGGAGCATTCTTGATACCCGTATTTTGGGGAGAAAACAAGGATGGTCATGAAAACGCCATGAGCGTCTACCTGCCAGACAGTAAATCATCTTGGGTTCTATTTAACTTGGGTTGTAGATTTGATGATTTAAGCTACTGGCTTTCCCATGAATTTGCTCACTGTCTTACGCTGCACACCATGCAAGGCAATGAAGGCGAAAAATTTGCTGAGCGCTTCGCACAATCCCTACTATTTCCACAAAAAATTGCTGAGGAAGCTTTAATCACAGTTCGGCAAGCAAAGAAGCCTCTGGCCATGGCACGGCAATTTGCCAAAACACACAACATATCAGTTGTTGCAGTGATAAAAGCAATTGACCGAGTTGCCTTGCTGCATGGAGAAACCCCAACGGGCTTGGGTACGCCAACATTCTATGCGAAATGGAAGGCGGAAAAATCTACCGAGCCTACGGTAGCCAAAGGCCTCTTTGGCGAAGAAAATCTGGACTTAAGAAATTTGATGGCTAAAAGCGAAAAGCATTTTCAAACCCCAATCTTCAGAGCTCTCGCCAAATGGCAAAGAATTCAAGGTGGTCGCTCGCCTGCTTTTATTTCCTCAACACTTAACCTTGATTTAGATACCGCAATTGAAATGTCTCATATACTTTGGGAGTCTCAAGACTGCCCATCTGGCGGATCATCATTGAAAAGTTCTGCATAGCGCTCTCGCCAATTTCTTGGCAATAATTCGCCATTCTGACACCAAGAGCGAACTGTTTGAACTCTTTGTTCTTTATTCAAATTACCGCCCTGCTCCATTAAATACAGTAAATCCAAGCTAGTAAATAAACCGGCATTTTCATGAACCTCGCCCAATTCCCGGGCAACCAAAATCAATGGCCATTCATCTGTTGCAAGGGCTGCAGATAAAACTTCGGCCGTAGCAAGAACCTTGGCATCAACCATGGAAATTTTTCTTGGCTCCTGCACCCTCCCATCAACTAACAAACCATCAAGAACTATATTGCCCTGCACTCTAAGATACTTTGCCAAGTTCTGTATCTTGCCCTTTTTAGGCTCTCTTAAATTTAAACATGAAGCTTTAACTTGACTTTGCAGAAACTCTTCCGAAAGCCATGGATAACGGGCATCCACGTTAGACCCCACTGAAATCTCCATATGAGTATCAGGAATTGTCATTAGTTGATAACCAGAAAATATTGATCCAAGTATTGGGCGCACAGGGGAAAAATAAAGCCGAACATAACAATTGGTATCAACAATTACCAGGGTGGGCTGCTTACTCATACCCCATTATTACCCAAAGCAGAGGCCAAAATAGAATCTCTTTAATTAACTGGCCATGTATTCCTGGGACTAATGAGCATCAACCCTTAAAATCCAAATTAAATAATAAGTACTTCAATGTTAAAAATCTTGAATTCACAAAAACACGAATCCACAAGATTGATAAGGCTCTCCAGATAGCGCAGAATATTAATTCTACTAATTAGCAATATAACCTCACCATTTCAATACAATACTACCCATGACGCTAATTAAATCCAGGCAACGTGTTGCAGATCATGGCGAAGTATTCACGCCAATGTGGCTGGTTGAAGCAATGCTTGACGTAGTAAAAGATGAATCAGAGCGTATCAATTCGCGATTTTTAGAACCTGCGTGTGGCAGTGGTAACTTTCTAACCCATATTCTTAAACGTAAGCTAGCTGCTGTTGAATTGAAATACGGAAAATCTGAGTTTGATCGTGGCCATTATGCGTTGCTAGGATTGATGTGCATTTATGGCATTGAGTTGTTGACAGACAATATTGATGAATGTCACGCTAACTTAATGGAGATATTTGCAGAGTATTTAGACCTTGACGAGAGCGATGAAATGTATCGCGCAGCATCGTATGTCTTAACTCAAAACATAGTGCATGGCGATGCACTTTCAATGCAAACAAGTGCAAAAAAACCTATTACTTTTGCTGAATGGGGATACTTGGGTAAAGGAAAATATCAACGCCGTGACTTTCGCTTTGATGCATTAACAGGAGCTTCTGCGTTTAGCGCAGAAGGTTCGTTATTTGCTGATTTGGGTAAGCACGAAATTTTTCTCCCAATCAAAACGTATGAGCCAACAAATGTGCGTAACTTAGCTGGCTTGGATGTGGAGGTACAAAAATGACAATGCAAGCCAGTTTCACGCTTAGAAGCCGTAATCCTGATGTGTTGACGTGTATTGCAAACTTATCAAATGATGAGGTATTTACACCACCAGAGCTAGCTAACCAAATGCTAGATATGCTTGCTGCTGAATGGGCTGCTAAGAATAATGGTGAGAATTTGTGGGAAAACAAGAATGTTAAATTTCTTGACCCATGCACAAAATCTGGCGTGTTTTTGAGAGAAATTACAAGTCGTCTTACAAAGGGATTAGAAAAACAAATTCCTGAGTTGCAAAAAAGAGTTGACCATATTCTTGGCAAGCAAGTTTTTGGTATTGGAATAACTAGGCTTACTAGTTTGCTCGCAAGAAGAAGTCTGTATTGTTCAAAAAATGCTGATAGTGAACATTCAATAGCAAAGAATCTCAATAGCAATTCAGGAAATATATGGTTTGAGCGGTTAGACCACAATTGGGGTGAAATAAAGTGTATTCATTGTGGCGCTCAACGTAGTGTCTTGGATAGAGATACAACACTTGAAAATTATGCTTACGCATTTATCCACACGGACAACATAAAAAATCGCGTAAATGAATTATTTGGAGGCGAAATGCAATTTGACGTAATTATTGGGAATCCCCCTTACCAAATGAAAGGCGGCGCTGGAGGTTCAAGTGATTCTTCAATTTATCATTTGTTTGTAGAGCAAGCTAAAAACTTAGATCCTAAATACTTGGCTATGGTTATACCGTCTCGCTGGCTTGCTGGTGGACGAGGGCTTGATGAGTTTCGTCAAGAGATGTTGAATTCACATCAATTAGTCAAGTTAGTTGATTACCCAGTTTCAAAAGAAGTTTTCCCTAATGTAGAAGTTAAAGGCGGAATTTGTTATTTCCTTTGGGCTGGTTCACACAATGGAAAATGTGATGTCACTGTTTCTCGTGGCGAGGAAGTCATGCAATCTACCCGTCAGCTTGATGAGTTTGATGTGTTTGTGAGAGACCCGCGAGCAGTGAACATATTGAAAAAGGTTTTAGGGTCATCGCACAAAGGAATGGATTCTATTGTTTCAAACAGAGAGCCATTCAAATTAGAGTCAAACTTTAGTGGCTCTCATAAAGTAAAAAAGGATGGCGATATAAAACTGTACAGAATCGAATCAAGTAAACGGCAAATTGATTGGTTGAAGCGTTCTGATATTGTTAAAAACGTTGATTTGATTGATAAGTGGAAAGTTCTTGTGCCTAAAGCGGGTTCAGATGGTGGTCAAAAGATTCCAGACATGGTTCTTGGGAAACCTTGGCTGGCATCGCCTCCTTCAGCCTGTACTGGTTCATTTTTAGCTATATCGGTTGATGATGAAAACTCTGCAAAAAGTGTTCAAGCGTATTACACAACTAAATTTTTTCGTTTTTTAGTGTCCCTTCGCAAGATTACCCAAGATGCTTTTAGTCATATGTATATGTGGGTTCCTATTCAAAAATGGGACCGTGAATGGACTGATACAGATTTGTACAAAATGTACAAACTAACTACAGATGAAATTGGCTACATTGAATCTGTAATTCGCCCTATGGACATAGTTGTGGAAGTGGAAGCTGAAGATGAGTAAGCCGATTGAAGAAATTCTCTCACCTAAGCCAGAGGCTCGTCCTCGTGTCTATGCATATAGTATTGATGACAAGGCACATACAGGATTACTGAAGATAGGGCAGACAACACGAAACGTACAGCAGCGTGTTAGTGAGCAGCTCAAAACAGCAGCAATTAAAAATTTTCGTATTGAATTTGATGGCGATGCTGTGCGTGATGACGGTTCAGTTTTTAGTGATCATGAAGTTCGTGCAGCCTTAGTGCGTAAAGGGTTTGACAACCCAATGCTTGAATGGGTTCGCTGCACTTTGAAAGACCTGAAAACTGTACTGACAGAGCTACGCACAGGCGAGCGTGTTAGTGGTACTCACCATGAAACGTTTGGAATGCGTGATGAACAAGCTGCTGCTGTTGATAAGACGTTTGACTATTTCACATCTATTTGGGAAGAAGACAAAAAAGCATCGCCACGTTTTTTATGGAATGCCAAGATGCGTTTTGGCAAAACATTTACCAGCTACCAGTTAGCCAAAAAGTTAAATGCCAAGCGTGTGCTTGTTGTTACGTTCAAGCCAGCGGTTGAGGATGCTTGGCAAACTGATTTAGAAAATCACAAAGATTTTGACGGATGGCAGTATTTGTCACGCGCTACAGGCGGTGATCCAACACAAATAGATAAGAAAAAGCCTGTTATTTATTTTGGCTCGTTTCAGGATTTGCTTGGACGTGATGCAAACGGAAACATCAAAGCCAAGAACGAATGGTTACACGCAATCAACTGGGATTTAGTTGTATTTGACGAGTACCACTTTGGCGCATGGCGTGAAACAGCAAAAGATCTGTTTGCTAACGACGAAGAGCGCATTCAAAAAGACGAGCAGCAACTGGAGGACGAAAAAGGTCTAAAAGATAAAATTGCTGAGTTTAATGAGCCACTTGCTGATGAAACTGACTTCTTGCCAATTACTACCAAGGCGTACTTGTATTTGTCTGGCACACCGTTCAAAGCGTTAGCGTCTGGTGAGTTTATTGAAGAGCAAATTTTTAACTGGACATATACAGACGAACAAAGAGCTAAAGAAGAGTTTGCGACTAAGTTCCCAGCTAAGCGCAATCCATACGGTGCTTTGCCGCAAATGAGGTTGCTGACGTACCAAATGCCTGACGAGCTGCTAGCTGTTGCAAGTGGTGGCGAGTTTGACGAGTTTGACTTGAATACCTTTTTTGAGGCAAGTGGCACCGAGAAATCAGCACAATTCAAGCACAAAACTGACGTGCAAAAGTGGTTGGATATTATCCGCGGTGGACATACGCCCCACGCAGCAGAACTTTTGAAGGCTGGTACACGCCCGCCATTTCCGTACTCTGACGTGCGTTTGTTGCCATACTTGCAGCATTCATTTTGGTTTTTGCCAAATGTCGCAGCATGTCACGCGATGGCAAACTTGCTAGCTGAGCGGCACAACACTTTTTGGCATGACTATAAGGTGATTGTTTCCGCTGGAACATCAGCAGGCATTGGACTTGAAGCATTACCGCCTGTACGAAAAGCAATTGGGAGCGGGTTTGATAGCAAATCCATAACTCTTTCGTGTGGCAAATTAACTACTGGCGTGACAGTAGCGCAGTGGTCATCAATCCTCATGCTACGCAACCTGAAATCACCTGAGACGTATTTCCAAGCAGCGTTCCGTGTGCAGTCGCCGTGGTCTATCAAAAACCCTAATGGGGACAACCCAAATGAGGAGGAAGTGCTGAAGCCAGTCTGTTTTGTATTTGACTTTGCCCCCACTCGTGCATTGCGTCAGTTATCAGAGTATGGAATTGGACTAGCACCACACGAACCAAACCCCGAAAACGCCGTAAAGGACTTGGTTGCCTTCCTCCCTGTGCTTGCATATGACGGTGCAAACATGACGCAGATTGATGCTGGCGGTATCCTTGATATAGCCATGGCGGGTACTTCTGCGACGCTCTTGGCACGTAAGTGGGAAAGTGCGCTGTTGGTTAACGTTGATAACGAAACATTGCGCCGCGTGCTTGACAACCCCGATGCGATGGCTGCTGTTGAGCGCATTGAGGGTTGGCGCAGTCTTGGCGACAACATTATTGAAACAATCATCAACAAAGATAAAAGAATTAAGGATTTAAAAGGCAAGGATAAGAAAGGAAAGCTGACTCCCAAGGAAAAAAGAGAGTTAACTGAAGAAGAGAAAGAGTACAAGTCAAAACGCAAACTGGTACAGGAGAAGCTTATCAAGTTTGCCACACGAATTCCCGCCTTCATGTACTTGACAGACTTCCGTGAAAATACACTCCAAGACGTAATTACTAAGCTGGAACCAGACTTATTTTTGACGGTAACAGGATTAACAGTAAAAGACTTTCATTTGCTCGTACAGCTGAAGGTTTTTAACACTGAACAAATGAATCAAGCAGTTTTTGCATTTAGGCGCTATGAAGATGCTTCGCTACGCTATACGGGCATCGAAAGTCACAAAGGTCTATCCCATTACGGATTATTTGACACTGTAGTCGCGGTTGAATAGTTCGACGCCGCCATACCCCAAACCCCTCATTCTAGAGCCAGGATAGCGCCTGAATTACTGGCCGCATGCACCCTAAAATTTGCATTTTTTATATTTACAGTTAATTTTAACAGTTTTAGTGTTAGAATTTATGCATGGAAAAAAAATATACCTTTGAAGAGCTTTGCGCCATAACTGGCGTTAGTTCACGCACCCTACGCTACTACATCCAAATCGGTCTAGTGGATAAACCAATAGGGCAAACTCGAGGGGCTCACTATTTGAGCCTTCACCTTGAGAAGATCCTTCGTATCAAACAATTAACTGAAGCGGGTATTTCGCTTGAGCGAATACGTGAAGTGCTGGCAGGTGAACCGATGCCGCTACCTGAGCGAGTTAAAAAGCCAGGCGAAATTTCGGTTTGCACTCACCTATGGGTTGGAGAAGGCATTGAACTCCAAGTCTCAGCTGAGTCAGCTGGTTTGAGTCCTGAAAAATTACGTCAATTTCTAAAAGGCGTAATGCAGGCATATGAACAAGTAAAAAAGGATTCGTAATGATCACTTTTGAAAAAGTAAAAAACGTATTTGCCGGCAAAGATAAAAAATTAGCCCTGCAATCAGTATCAGCCACTGGAATAGCCAATGGTTTATTACTCGATATGACCATTCGGCAGCATTACAAAAACGAGACCAATAAAACGCTCGAGGTGACTTATTCATTTCCAATGGCCTGGGGTGCCACGTTCATGGGTATGCGGGCAGAAATTGGCGGGGAGCGTTTAGTAGGTGCCGTTATTGAAAAAGCAAAAGCAACCGAACAGTATGAAAAAGCGATAGCCGATGGTGACGCACCCATCATGATTGAAAAAAACTCAGATGGTATCTACACAGCCAATCTTGGCAATCTCAAACCCAACGAAGCGGTGGTGATTGAATATAGCTACTCACAACTTCTTAAATATCAGCAAGCCTCGATACGATTGAGCATTCCGACAGTAATCGCCCCACGCTATGGTGATGCCAAACAAGGTGGAATCGAAGAACACCATAGTGTTGAGACCGATTTCCTAATGGAGTATCCATTCACGCTATCCCTTCAACTAACCGGTGGCCTGGAAAAAGCAACCATTGAATGCCCATCACATCAAATACAAGTAGCCAAACAAGATCGAGGTCTATCAGTATTAATTGAACGTGAGGCCTATCTAGATCGAGACTTCATTCTCAATTTAACTGGCCTGCAAAACCAATCTTTCTACATCGTTACACCAGATACGCAACTCGGACCTGAGGGGTGCACTGTCCTGGCGAGCTTTTGCCCACCGACTATCGAGCAACAGGAGATTCAATCGTTAGATCTCAAGATCTTGGTTGACTGCTCGGGATCCATGGAAGGCGATAGCATTCGATCAGCAAAACGCGCCCTACATCATGTTTTGAGTCACCTAACTGTAAATGATCGATTTAGCTACTCTAAGTTTGGCAGCCATACCAATCATTTGTTTTCTGCGGTAAAGCCAGCTGATCAATTTCATATTTCTGCTGCATCTTTATTGATAGAAAACACAGAAGCGGATATGGGCGGCACAGAAGTAGAGGCGGCCTTGCAATCGACCTTCGAGCTAATGGGCGCTCAAGATAAAGCAGATGTTCTTCTCATTACCGATGGCGAAGTCTGGAGTACAGATGAAACCATTGCTGCAGCTAAAAAGAGTGGGCATCGCATCTTTGCCGTAGGGGTGGGCTCAGCCCCAGCAGAAACCCTATTAAAAGAGTTGGCCGAGATGTCAGGCGGCGCTTGCGAAATCGTCTCCCCAAGAGAGGATATTGAAAAAGCAATCGTGCGTATGTTCCATCAAATTCGCCAGCCTAAAGCATCTAATATTGAAATTAACTGGGGTCACCAAGAAGAGCCAGAATGGGCCATTGGCACCAATACTGCCATCTTTAGTGAAAACACAACTCATGTATTAGCCGGCTTTAAATCTGCCCCATTAAAACCAGCCATACTCAGTTACCAATTGGGTGATAGTGCACAGCGCATAGACATCAGCGCCCCTCAGATCACCCATTCCGAATCCCATAACCTACCCCGCTTAGCGGCTGCCCAAAGAATTAAGACTGCGCCCGAAGGAGAACAAATCGCCTTGGCTCTTGGTTATCAACTCATTACAGATCACACCAATTGTTTATTGGTACATATTCGCGATGAAGATCAAAAAGCAACTGAATTGCCAGAGCTGATGGCGGTAGCGCAAATGCAAGCAGCTGGCTGGGGAGGTGCAGGTTCTATTCAAGATAGATCTTCGCATGTTCAATACAGCATCGCATCGCCTTCTAGACACGTCAAACTCAATAGATCTACAACAGTTTACGACTCTTATGACATGCCAAGAGTATTTAGATCGAGCAGAATCGCAAGCACTCCAGCGCCTACCTTAGGAGACCTGGATTCCTTTGCCTCACCATCAAAAACCACAAATAATGGCCCAGATTATTACGACATCCCCTCCTTTCTCAGAAAGCATGCGACAGAGGTTAAGCAGCCGGAACCCAAAATCAATCACCTAGCTCCAGCTGATGTGATTGATATAGCCAACGCTAGCATTTTAAATAAGGCGCTCTTAGCCAACTTTGTTCAAAAAATGGATCAATCTTCATTTGAAGACGATGTCTCGGAGATGCTTACTAGCTGCTTACAGTTTCTATCGAAAGAGCAATTGTGGGTCGTTGTTCTAGCATGGTTACTCCTTCACCTAGAAGAATCTGGTAATTGGAATGAGAAGACGAAAAATGTTATCCAAGCATTGGTCAATGAAATGGATGCCGTCAAATTAAATAAAGCATTTCGTGTTTTCAATGCCAAAATGAATGATATTGACATGCACACATGGCTGTCATTCACCTTCAATGAAGTGTAGTGTTGCCAGAATTGCGGTTCGGCAGTTGGTTGGTTGTTGTAGATAGTTAAGTGGCCCAGAGGATTTGGTATGAGTGCCTCAAAGCCGGAGAGATACTCTCTTTCATGAAAAACCATATCAGCTTGCGTGTTCTTTTGCCCCTGTCATTTGGGGCCTCCTTTCGGGCATGAGCAAGCAGACAGCCGGGAAAGACCGGCATTCCCCCATTCAAAACTAGAAATCGGGCATCACTCACCGGATTTTTTAATGTTTTAGCCCTTTTATTTGCACACATAACTTATACCCCATGGCAGAGCAAATAAAAGATAGAGAAATCAGGCTGCCAATGCCATGTTTATATAGATATATGCTGTTATTTACCCTTAAATACCCCTCTTAACTTTAAGAGCTGATCTTGTATCATCCCGGGCAACTTAGGACGCATTGTTTTAATCTTTTTGTCATCACCCTTACCCACTGCGTCATTAGATTTCCTTTTGTTTTTAATATTTTTGGACGATCCATGCTTCGATGTCTTTTGATATTTTGATGGAGCTATGATTTTTCGAGGTGATGGTGACTCACCTAAAATGGATTGAGTTAATTCTGACTGAAATTTTTTTACAATAAATTCAAGCAAGTAATTTTCAGAATCCGGCTTAAAAGTTAGCAATCTGATTTCCGAGTCAGATTCCTTGATAAAAAAGGGGAAATCTGTCGTTATTCCCTCTAATTTTGTAAAGAAACTACGCTTTTGATCGCCTATATAACCAACTATTTCTGAAATACGATTTTTTAAATCCACCCTAATCAAACTCTCGACCAAAAAAGGCTTCCACTCGCTATTTACAAAATATTGCATAGAGAAGTCTAAAGATTCAGGCTTCACAGAATTATTGGCTGGGATCGATTTATAAGGACTGGTGGTACATGGGTGCTTAGGCCAAGGCGGCCCTAATTCGTCAAAAAAAACACGGCCATTACTGGGAGATCTATAAAAAAATACCGGACTTCCACACTCAGGGCATTTGGCGTTTGGAATTGTGCAACTAATCAAGAACTCGCTGTAAGTTTTGAATTTAGGCTGCATTATATGCAACGGAGCATTACCCATAGACCTTCTGCCAGAATGGCCTTCGCCACCCCATCCACAGGTGCAATCTATCGAGTGATTCCATGCATTACACATTTAATATCGACCTCGTTTATGAGCAAGTAATTACATAATATTTACACTACCTTTGCATACCCACTACTTCACCCGGCTCAGTTCCCTTAAGAAATACAGCCCCAGCCCCTTTATCAGACTCAATCCAATCGCATTTCATAGTGGGTCCTCCGAACATACCCTCGTAAACACAAACATCCTGCCAGCATTTTTTGCCATCTTTCTCGCGATAACACTCAAACCCCATTTCCTGCCAACTTTCAATTAGTAATGAAATATCTCTTGGATTCATTGCGCCATTTCGAAATAAATGTTGGTCATACCAAACGCGCCCACCAATAAGATGTTCGTGGTCTTTTAAGCACTGCTCCCACCCTCCGGGATATTTAGCTCTAATAATATGAATAGGAACAATAAAATCGATAAATTCTGTGGCTATTGCCATACTTTCTCCTAAATTTTTTATCTACTACGTACATACGAACTGATATACGATTTACGTGTAGTAACAACACTTACGATTGACATGCCAGCATGCTGATGAATCAGTGCCAAAGGTTCTTGCATGATTATTTTGTCGGGGTTATAAATATTTCCATTCCCGTCCCTCAGCTTGAATTTTGGTAAACCCAATATTCTCGCGCCATCCACAACTGCAGCCACCATCAGTGGTCTGGAAATCAGCAAACTTGATTTGCCGCTTGGCGAAATCTGTAATGGCAGCACAGTAATTAAAACAAGCGCACTAATTAGCATTTAATTATTTATAGAATTTAGTAAATATTTCATTTTCTTCGGCCATGAGCTCATAAAATGAGCTATAAACTACCAAAAGAAACAAATGTGGGCCATTTGATATTTATAGGATTGGATTTGCTATGAGCAGCATGGAGCGATTACACCGCATTAAGTACATGATCCAGGTTCGTAAATGCGTACCCCGTCAAGACTTTCTTGATGAACTCGAAATATCTGCGGCGACATTTAAACGCGATCTAGAGTATCTGCGTGATCGCATGAATGCCTCCATCATCTACGACCGAGCTGATGGAGGTTACCGTTTTGAAAAACCCAATGCCGGCGAAAAGATTGAATTACCAGGCCTTTGGTTTTCCGAAAAGGAAGTCACCGCTCTAGCCTTAATGCAGCACCTACTCTCCTCTCAAGATAAAGGCGGCTTTATAGGCCCCCATATCGAACCCTTAATGTCGATTATTGATGGGATCTTGGGCCAATCCTCCACCACCTCAAAAGAACTACGCAAACGAATTAAGGTATTTGGAATGGCCTCACGCAAAAGCTCCATTGAAAACTTTGAAGAAATTGGTAGTGCACTACTTAAACGTGAACGTCTACACATTACGTATTACTCCAAAGGCACCAATCAAATAACAGAGCGTGCGATTTCGCCGCAGCGCCTGATTCACTATCGAGACAACTGGTACTTGGATGCCTATTGCCACTTACGCAATGATCTTCGTAGCTTCGCAGTTGATGGGATCAAATCTGCAGCGCTTACTAACAAGAAGGCTGAAGACATCCCTGAAAAAGTACTTCACGAAAACTTTGCCGAAAGTTATGGCATCTTTTCCGGAAAGGCAACCCAAAGAGCGAAGTTACGATTTTCTCCTGAACGCGCCCGCTGGGTCTCTGGAGAACAATGGCATGGGCAACAAACTGGTAGGTTTGATGACAAAGGCTTTTACATCTTAGAGTTTGATTACAACCAAGATCCCGAACTAGTCATGGACATTTTGAAACATGGATCTGAGGTTGAAGTTTTAGCGCCAGCAAGCCTTAAATCTAAGGTAGTAAATGAACTCAAAAAGGCACTATCAAAATATTAAATAACGTGAACTCTTATATTTTTTATAGTCTTGATGGAGTAGCTCAATTTTTGAGCCCATACCACCCTAAGCTGGATAGATCAACGCATAGGAGGAAACAATGAAAAAGATAATTGCCATTGCACTCATAGGATTTGCTATCAATGGCTTTACCCAGACAACCAATTGGAACAACAGCCCGCTGAACTATCAAAATAGCGAGCTCAATTACAACAACAGCCCGTTGAACTATCAAAATAGTCCACTCAATTACCAAAATAGCCCGCTGAACTACAACTCAACCAATGGGGTTTATGACAATAGCGGCAATCGAATTGGCTATGAAGTGCAATCACCCCAGGGAGTGACGAATATCTTTGATAACAACGGCAATCGAATTGGCTATTCACCGAGCCAACGATCCAAATAAAACTTGGACTAGATATAAATTGCTTTCCTTGGATCTGGATCTATACATTAACTATAAAAATTTAGTATTTCCGCTCTATGGAGATAGACTTCAATAACTAACTCAACGTTAGCTATTGAAGATCAAAACTTCTTACCTGGCCATTTTTAATGCTCTGATTAATGAAATGGTTAATTAAATCGGCAAGTCGTTGGCGACGATATTCTAGGAACTTACCAAAACTAGCAATCTCTCGCATTTCCAAGTCCAGTGGAATTGCTTGCTTTAGCAACGCATCGCCACCTTGGGAGTCAATGATCTCCTGAAAATAAACGTTAGGCGCTTTATTGGAAATGTTACGGTTGGCCTTACCGCTGATAAATGCCATATTCGAGATCTCATTAATATCGGCGCCATCAAAGCCTGCCTTTTGAAGCAATGATTTTGGGAAGATATGGTGATACTCAACCAAGTGACTGTGGCCTTGGTGAAATAAAGAAAGTCCCAACCCCGTATTCCAATCCACTGCATTGGAATACTTCAACGCCAAATAACTTAATGAGAATAAAAAGCTGCGTTGACCACGTCCAGCAAGATCTCGAGGCTCTACGTTGATACGGCCAAATCGCTGCTCCAGGATCTGCACCAAATCACCAAAATTACCCCCATCAATCAATACGCGCAAATCAGCATCTAAACTAGATTCACTTGATCCCGAAAAATGCCCCTTAATGCCACCAGCAAAAAGCCATTGCAGCATTTGACTTGAATCACTAGGGGCTAATTTGTAGTTTTTTATATCCCCGTAGACTGCAATCGGAATCAAATAATATGGCGATGCAAGCAAAGACATCCCTTCAATACCAGCGTTTTGCTTCAGGAAGTTAATTGCATAATCTATGCCATTCTTGGTTTTTTCCCAGCTACTCTGCAGCTTGGCCAGAGGAATTGTACTTACCGTTCTGAAACGAGATTGGCCGGTGGCAAAAACCACCAATAAGCGAACTAGCAAGCCTGTATCGATATAAAAGTTACTTTGCTCTTCACATGCATTTGAAAAGTCCTCAAAAATAGTGAGCGACCCTGGCCACTTGGCGGTAATTTGCGCTAATGCCAAATCCGAACCTTTCAGCTTAGCGCCTAATGAATTCACTCGCACAAAGATTTCCGCCACCTCTTCATATGAGAGATTACGCGGTAAGATTTCCATGGTGTATAGATAATCTCTGATAGCGCGTAGGCGATTCAAACGATTTAAATACAGTGCAAACTGAGGATCGTCTGGCGAGCTCACCAAATCTTTCACCAGCTCCCAATCATTTTGACTAGCAAAAACCTTTGAAACACTGACCCAATTCGGACGATTTAATATCTGACTAGAAGCAACTGCAAATACACGGCTATTTAAACGCTGGAGAACATTTTCACCGCGTTCATCATCTGAACCATCATCCAACTCAACGCTGCCCTCATCATTACCATTTGCATCATCCTCAACTTCCAAGAGCTCAACAGGAGGACCTTCTGGATGATTTAAATTAAAAGCAATATCAATAGGCCTTTGGCGATTGCGCACCTCAATAGGCTTACCAGATAAAACTGCAGTTAATGAAGTTAAACGTTGCTGACCATCCAACAATAATTTTTGGGTAGCAAATGCATTAGGGTTTTGCTGAACCTGCAAATCTCTGGGCTGTTGCTCAGCGTCCGTCTCCCAAACAAGAATAGTTCCAGAAGGATAGCCACGGTACAAGGAATCCAAAAGATCTCGAACACGGGTTGAAGTCCAAACGTAGCGACGTTGCATCTCGGGCAAACGTAGCTCGCCCCGCTCAATCATTTGCACTAAATCTAAAACTCGGGTTTCCTGTTTTGGCATTTCTAAGCCTTTTATGAAATCTAACTAATTCTAATAACTATACGCTGTTAAAAATTGCCCCAACAATGAACCCGGTAGCATTAACCCGGCCCAATCCCCAATAAAATTTTTGCGCTTAATCACAACAAATTGCTCTGAAAACCATCTATTAGACCAGCCCTGCATAGATCGACTTGCACCCAATCCAGATCTATTTCATATGGTGGAAGTCAAATATGTCATGCTAGATATAGCAAGTATTTTTTATATCTCCAGGAGAACTTGATGACCAACAACACTCGTACATTTAGCAATAGGCTCATTACCAGTAATTCACCAAACGCAACGAATCTTACCCTCCAAGAAATTGCTGACATGATGGACTTAACAAAAGAGCGCATTCGGCAGATAGAGGCGAAGGCACTCAACAAATTCAAGCGGCGCCTTGGCGCCCTTGGATACGACCAGACAAACCTACTGAACTATTAGCCTAGAAAATGGTCATCACAGGTCAAAGTCTAACGAACTCTAAATACGGAAACAGATGATGAGTGCGCAGAACCCATATCAGTTCATTGTTGTAGAAAGCTTTATCACCTCCAGCACAAGTGGGCGGCATGGCTCAGTCCATGTTAGACCAATTAAAGGACAACCCTATCCAACATCTCTATTTGTTGAATGCTCTAAAGATCTTGTCACAAAATATCCAGTAGGCACACAATTTAAGATTAGGGTTAAGCTTACTGATCGAGAGGGAACCCCATATCTTTACTCCTACTTTGGCTGGAAGTACGAAGTTCTATTGCAACCCAAAATCTAAACCGGCGAAGGAAGTGCAATGACGACTAGTAAACCCATATTTCGATGCCCCTCTTGCAGAACTCAAATCACCACACAACTACCAACCATGTGCCCAAAATGTCATCTTGGAATTCCGGAAGAAAAGGGGGCAGTTTATCGCGACCCACGCACCCCAAGAAACGGATTTACTGGGAAAGAGGTAATGGATAAGAATGGAATGCCTTTAGACGCCTACGTAGACCGAATGAAGAAATCTGGCTATTCCTAATTTCGATCATTGAATCTAATGCATCAATTACCTTAAAGCCCTATCCTGAGAACTAGAACCCCGTGATTAACCCACCTCAATCTCAAAATGAGGACTCGTTACAACGATTCGTCGATGCTCAAAACGAATGCTATGGTCAGGTACTCAAAGAGCTCTCGCTGGGCAAGAAAACATCACACTGGATCTGGTTCATTTTTCCTCAAATCCGCGGCTTGGGGTTTAGCGAATACTCCCAATATTTCGGAATAGATGGGCCGTTAGAGGCAAAGGCCTATTGGGAAAATCCACTACTTAAAAAACGTTATGAAGAGTGCCTGCAACTTACACTCCAGGCAAATGACAGTCCGTTAAATATCCTAGGTAGAACTGACTCCCAAAAATTACAGTCCTCAATTACTCTTTTTCTATCCATTGCTCCAAATTCCGGGCTACTTCACTTGGCCCTAGAGCAATTATTCAAAGGAGAGTTCGATAAAAAAACAGTGCAGATATTAGCCAGCTCGAATCAGCAATCTAACTAACATCCATACCCTCGGTGCTTTTTACGCCAAAGGTACCACTCTCCCAGCGCCCCACCCTACGTTGCCTACCCACTGATTTGTGGATCTTGCTTATTTTTACAGTTATAATTACACAAGTAGTGTTAATATAACTGTATTTAAAACTTCAGCCTACAGCCGCCAAAAATTGCCAGCTAACGGTAAAGGGCTCTGAAGTCAAATTAAGGGATCACCATGAAATCTATTCAGTGGCTATTGCTATTGATGTGCGGAACAACCTCAACCGCAGCCTTATCTCAAAATGACTTATGCGATTACTACCTTCCCCAATGTGCCGCCAAATTTGATCAATATAGTAAAGCGGCAAAACAATTGGATGCTCAAGTAAAAAGCAAAGAATTATCCAACCTTGAGGCAGCTCAAAAAGCGGTCGTATTATCAGACTCGCTTTATCCAAAAGATGTGTTGCTTGCGAACATCAATAAGCAAAATCTAGTGATAGCTCAATTTGCCCTACGAAACCGGCTATCAGAAGCTCAAATGAGTGAACTTAATTCCTCCACTACGGATACCTATCGTCAGGCAATATTAGAGAGATTTGCAGTAGCGAAAGCAGCCGAGGAAGTCGGCCAGTTTTACAGCCAATATCAAGCGCCCCAGCAATATCAAGCGCCCCAACAAAATCCGGCCAATACTGCTGCTATAGCCACAATGCTTAATGGAATTGGCAGGGCTTTTACCAATTCTTTTGGGCAATCCATCACGCCACCACCCCGTATCTGCAATTACTACGGTAGTACAAGCTACTGCTTCTAAAGGACCCGCCATGAATCCAGAGTTAAAACGAAGAGTAACGCTTTCCTTTTGGAGAAGCCTAAAGAATGGAGTTTGCACCTCCTATCGATCTGACGCCACCATCGTTGATGGTGAGCGCTGGCCCGAAATCACTAGCGCGCTCTCAATTCGTGGGCTGCTTTATAAACCCACTAGACGAGATTACTACATCTTCAGTAAGCACCCCATCATTCATAAATTATTTGAAGGGCACCTCACCAATCTCAGTATTTATGACTCATCAAATCCCTTTTATGAAATTGAAGACGAGGATTCAAAAATATTGCGTTTTGATCATGCGGGCGAAAAGATTCACACTGAAATTTTCTGGTCAATAGATGAGCCCTCGATTCTAAGTCGCATTTTGAACGATGCTCGCAATGCAAACTACGTCACAGTCTCTATAGCGCTAATGTGCAGCGACAGTTTCTTTGACTTGTCCGACCCTAAACTTCAGGAATTAGATGAATACGGAGAACTTGAAGTTCATCAAAATGAAATAAACATCAAGAGAATTGAATTAGTTTTTGAGTGATCGAGGTTGCTTAGACGGGTACCATCAGTTCAATTTATTTTGCAGGGTGCACCAACTACTGTTTATATATACAGTAGTTATAAAAATTATTAGTTTTATTTCATCAGGCTCAATGAATGAGCCATTTAATTTTTAACCTACTTCTACCCAGTTAAGCAAATGGGAAATAGATAACGTAACTATGCATATTTAATTGCTCTATTTTTAATCTATTTCTTTCCTAGATTTTTTTATAAACGACGTTTATATATAGGCGCATGAGAAAAGTGGAATACGTAGAAAACCTAAAAAAAATAATTCAAGCAAAAAAGTATTTAGATAGATCCTTGTATAACGGGCATTCGCTAGTTACTTACGATTTACTGCTACGAATTCTTGAATCAAGCCTAAACAACAAGCCAACGACCATCAAAGAGGTTTGCACACAAACAACACAAAGCATGCTCAATACTCGCAAGCATTTAAACCATCTCACAAGGCATGGATGGGTAGAGTTGGTGCAAGATACAAAAGATAAGCGACAGAGACTGCTAATACCAACGGATAAATTGAAAAAATTAATTAATGAATTGAGCAAAAACTTCTTCTAATTAGATAACAAAAATATACATACTTGATATACATATTTTTTATGTTTGAATTTTATTGAAAGTCATCCCCTACCAGCTGATACTAGTTTGCATCAATCATCAGAAAGGGAACAGAAGTGACAAAATTATCAAAACTATTAGTTGCAACAGGATTGATTGCATCTTCAATTGCCGCAGCAAATGCTCAATCATTCAAAGCGGGCCCTTATGCAGGTTTGGAGTTTGGCGCTGAGAAAGTTCAAAACCAAACTCAATCGACAGCCAATGCATTAGTGGCGGCAGTAGGTGGATCGGCATCTGTTACCCAGGACACAACCATGTATGACGGTCGCATATTTGGTGGATACAAGGTGGTTGAGTATGTTGATCTTGAGCTTGGATATACCCAAACATCAACAATTAACATGAACTACACGGGTCGATCTGGCGGTGGCGTTGCTTATTCAGGCAATGCAAACTTGAATGTTAATGGTGCCGATTATTCCGTACTGCTTCGCCCAAGCATGGCATCAGGTTTTAACGGGCTCTTTGTAAGAGTTGGCGGCACTTATTTAAGTTCAAATCAGAATGCTTCGTTGGCAGCATCTAACGGCGCGTCAGCTAGCTCCTCATTGAATAAGTCTGGCAGCGGATATATCGTTGGTCTTGGATATGACTATCCAATTACCAAAGATTTTGATTTCAGAGCGTCCTATAACTACTTGGGTAATGTTGCAGGAATTTCCAATAACTATGCAAACAGACTTGCTATTGCAATCTTAGGAAAATTTTAATTTGACGGAGTAATAAAAAAGGGAGGATTTCCTCCCTTTTTTATTTTTAAAGGACAGAAGATGTTTAAGAAAATTTCAATCGTTTTATCCGTGGCTGGAATGTGCCTTTTAGCCGGTTGTTACCCAACATCTTTAGTGGATCAACAAAAGGATATGAATGCCGCCAAAGGAGAAGGGGGTAACCTTTCAATTGGTAAGGTACAAAAAGAAATCAAAGTTGGCATGAGTTCGGCAGATGTCGTTTCTGCACTTGGTTCACCAAATATGGTGACTACGGATGACAAGCGGCGTGAAGTTTGGGTGTATGACAAGGTTTCCACTGAGGGTATGGCAGCGACATCGCAAGGCCGTGGGTTCTTATGGTTTCCAAGAGATGCAAATGCTTCTGTTAGCAGAACACAAAAAACCCTAACCATCGTAATCAAGTTTGATGAAAAAGGTTTAGTAAGAGACTTTGCATATAACACTTCAAAATTCTAAAGGCTGCAATATGAAAAAACTCATCGTCAGCTTTTGCGTTATTAGCCTGCTTGCAGGCTGTGCGGCACAGATACCACCAGAAGCTTTGCAATTCCAGCCGGATACGTTGGCGAATCGACAACTACAGTCACGAAAATATGACATTAAGAGTGAAAAAGAACTTTTAACAGCATCCAATAATGTCTTGCAAGATATGGGCTTTAATTTAGATGAGTCCAATATGCCATTGGGTGTTCTGGTTGCCTCTAAAACAAGGGATGCAACGGATGGCGGTCAAATTGCGGGGGCTATATTGCTAGCTGCTTTGTTCAAGGTGCAAACAAGTTACGACAAAGATCAGAAAATCAGAGCATCTCTTGTTACAAAGCCTGCAGCAACAAACAATCCCATTCAAGTGGATGTAACAACCAAAACCGGGAAACAGGTTAAATTCAATCAGCCTGTTGAGGCGCCAAATGGTTATGTTGTTCGCGTGACATTTCAGCGATTGGTATGGAACCAACGAGGTGTACTCACAAAGATCGAGGGAATAAATGATCCTGAGATTTACCAAGAATTCTTTGACAAGTTATCAAAATCCATTTTCTTACAGGCTCAAAATGTTGAATAAAAAATACATCCGTTACGCCCCCTTATTTATTGCAGTATCGGCCACTACATTGTTGGTTGGCTGTAATGCCACCATGAAAGAAAGAGTTCTTGATTCAAACGCAGGAGGTCAGACATCCGTTGAGCTCCGCTCCATGCAATCAAGGTCATTTGATACGTCAGATAAGGCTAAGACGATGCGCTCAACCATCGCCACACTTCAGGACTTAGGCTTTGTAATTGATAAAGCAGATTTAGATTTGGGAACTGTGTCAGCTACGAAGCTAAGCGGCTACGCCTTGAGAATGACAGTTTCTGTAAGGCCAGGAGCATCAAGCAAGAATATGATTGTGCGGGCTAGCGCTCAATACAATAACGTCCCAGTTACTGATCCAAAGCCTTACCAAGACTTCTTCGTATCTCTACAAAAATCAATGTTCTTAACTGCTAATGAAGTTGATTAGTGGTTTTTAGCCCTCACTCTGCCACAAGCAATAATTCAAGTGCTGCGATTACAGCAGCCTTATGCTCCAGATCAACGCCTGCTGCGCTATCGACATCCTCAGCAATCTGATTTCTTTTGAGTATCGTTTGGTAGTCAATACCATGTGCTGCGCATACTTCTTTTAAGGCTTCAAAATGCGCTGCCAGCACTTGCTTATTGCTGATGATTGATTCTGCGTTCCTGCTCTCATTCTTGAGCTCACCCTGAATATGGGCATATGCCATCCGTAAGACATTGACTGCAGATAGATATTCCAATCGCCAATACTCACCAACCCATACCTGGCTTACGTTAATAATGCGGTTTAAGGTGCTTACAAACTGGGCATCTAGCATGGAATATGTCTTTTCTGGGATCACTGCTTTAATGCGTAAAGTCTCCAGCTCATCGCCAAGATGAGCATAGGCTGTGGCAGCTAGCTGATGGTTGGTCATGTGCTCATAAGCGGTGCTTAATGGTTTTTGATTCATTTTGCGCGTTTCCTGATTTTGTTTACCTGATCAATAATTTCTACCCGACGCTGCAACTCACAGGTCTCATGGGCTTTGCGCACCATGTCTAAGACATAGGCCAAACGCGTGCCATCTTGCGTATCGATGCGCCCTAGTCTCATGTCCTTGTAGAGCCTTGCCATCTCCATCCGAATTGTTTCGGCATCATGGAGCCTGATTTTGCTCATGCTATTTACGGGGGTGGGGTTAAGAACTGCGCCTTGCTCCTGCTGGGTTTGGGGGTGGTCTTCTGACCCAACTCCTTCATTGGAGAGAAGTGTCATATTGCCCGCTTCCAAGGATGTAACCTCCTCTTGCCTCATGACTGAGCCCCCAGCAAGGAAAGCTGACTGCCTGTAGCATCTATCGCGCCACCCTCTTCTCCTGCGGCCCAATCATTAATGTTGGCATCACTATCATCACATCCAGCAATACGGCAAACTGTTTGCGCCTTTTCATAAAGTGTTTTAGCGCTTGTTAAATGACATAAGTCCATATGCTTATCATCACAAAGTTCCATCCAATGCTCGCTAATGACATCTAAAAGCTCATCTAATTCGGCGCGCATCACCTGACCCATCCGGGCAGTATGATTAACTTCGATGAGATTCATTTGTTCAGCTAGTAGCTTGATATGTAGCCTATTGAGTTTGATCACATAAGCCTGCCCAGCATTGCCACTTGATTGCTCAAGATGCACTTCATCTAGACCTCGATCAATACAGTAAGCTAAGTCATAAATCTTGGTTAGTTGCTGCGTCATTTTTTATCCTTATTTCAACGACCATTTTTGAAAACCACTACACAGAGATAGTGGTTGGTTCACTTTTTGATCAAAACCACTATTAGTGCTGCGCCAGCTTCCATTACGCATAGGCACTTTGCTTCATAGGAATTTTCTTTGTCATGATCTGCACAAAACTGCGAGATTGATGCAAAGTAGCCTTGGCCCCAATCTCAATCCCCAAGCACTGAACCCACATCTGCGGATCGCGCGCAATAGAACCCCTAATCAATGACCAGGCGCAACTATGCAAGCTCGGATCATTTATGCCTTGGAGGTGAGCAATCACGGCTTTTTGAAGCAACCCTCTTTGTATGCGTACGCCATTTTTAGGCGCTCCAATTCCATAGCGCTTAGACACCACGTTATAAAACGATAAATGCCGAGCGGCTAGAGTATGGCGGTTTCCGCACATCTGGTTGCCCCGCATACGACCTTCGATTAGGGGCAAAATTAAAACGTGGCAATGAGGCGCCGCCTCATCTAGATGCACATCAGCACTCAAGATATTGCTCGCCCCAAACTGAGTCTTACACCACTCCAAGCAATCTGCAAAATAAGCTTGATGATCAATACCGCTAGAAGATGGCAGACTAAACAAAACCTCTAAAGCTGCCACACCATTTTTTCGGAGCTTTGTAATGCCCGCCAATTGCATTTTGGTTTTAGCATCTTTTGCGACCTCTTTTGCGTTTGGCGCCCCAAACAGCGTGTAATTCAGATATGAGAGTGAACGATTGATATTTGGAGGTTCATCATCAAACTCACGACGGTTATGGCGCGTGGCAACTAGCAGCTTTCTGCTGCCCTGCAAAGTGGCAATTCGCAAATAATAGGCAGGACTCATATTTCACCTTACCTTTTGCGATTGATAGTTCAGCGGATCAGCTAAAAACTCATGTAAATCTTCATTTCGCCACATCGTTAATCGAATACCCAGTCGGATTGGCTGGGGCGCCCTACCATCGCGTACTAATTGGCGCCATTTTTCGCGACTAAACGGAGAAAATGGCTTAAATTGACTCCAGCGACTCATGCCATCCCACGGTAATGTATCCCGTTCTGGGGGTGATTTTTTCTGATTCATTACAACTCCCTTAAGGTTGTGATTCGTAGCCCATTAATGTGCTGCACAGGCAACCATTTGCCATAAACACATTTTTATGCAGAAAACAACACCCAAAGGATTTTTGTAACGAGTATTTGAAAAATTACGAAAGACACCGAATGCCCTACGCCATAAAACAAGAAAGGGTTAGTAAATAGCTATCCAGTCTTAAAGTTAATTACTCTTGCATCTGCTTTAACGCCATCCAAATAATCCGCCCAGCTTTGCATCATTTTGGCCCTTGCCGGCAGATAGGTTGCAAAGTTATAAGCGGCGCTCACGCTATTTCTCTCTGAATGCGCTAATTGAAGCTCAATATGGTCATGAGGATAGCCTTGTTCATGCAAAATGGTCGAGGCTAACCCCCGAAAACCATGTCCCGTCATGCGCCCCCGATAACCCATCCGATAAAGCGCAAATAAGATGGTGTTATTACTCATACTCTTCAGTGGCTTTTCTGAGGGGAATATCAAATCCCTACCCCCTGAAATTTCTTTGAGGCGATTTAATATCTCAATAGCCTGAGTGGTTAAATGGACGATGTGAGGGTCTTTCATCTTCATGCGCTTGGCGGGGACGCGCCATTCCTTGCTCTTGAAATCAATTTCATCCCACCTCGCCTGAATGAGCTCGCTCGTTCTTAAAAAAGTGAGGGTCATTAACTGCATAGCCAGCCTAGTTAACTCATCACCGCCAAACTGCGAATCATAGGAATCAATATCTCGAAGTAATTTAGGCAAGTCCTTGGGATCAATCCGTTTGCGGTGAACTACAGGCTTATTTTTCACTACATCGGAAATTTTCACGTCTGCGGTAGGGTTACGCTCGCAGATTCCATGCGCCACGGCAAAGCGGAAAATCTGCCCACAAGTCGAATAGGCTCTTTTGGCTATCTCCAAAGGGCTGTTTTCGCCTGATTCAATCTTTTTAACCATCGCCACCAACATCGGCGCAGTTATTGAGGTAATAGGCTTATCCCCTATCTGCTTAAATACATTCAGCTCTAAGCGTCTCAATATACGCCTAGCATGACTTGGCTCTTTTCCTACCGCCCAAGTCTCATGCCACTTCATGGCGATAGCCTGAAAACTATTTTCAGAGGCAATTGCCGCTTGACGCTTTTTTTCCTGCCTTACCTCAGAAGGATTGATACCTTGATCCACCAATGCGCGAGCTTGTGTCAATCTCTCTCTAGCCTGCTTAAGATTGACTGCGGGATACATACCGAGTGAAAGCATTTTTTCTTTGCCTGCAAAGCGATAACGATAGCGCCAAGCAAGCGCTCCCTTTAAATCACAAAACAAAACCAGGCCATTGCCATCAGGGAACTTTTGCACGCCCTTACTAGGCTTAATACCTTTGATAAAAGCATTGGTTAACTTCATCAAATAACCCCTTTATTTCGGCTTGTGGGTAACTGTGGGTAACACTAAATTTCTACCCACATTCCTACCCACATTTTGAAAATGTTACCCACATTTCCCATGATTGGCTACGAACAACAAAAAACCCCTGAGAGGCTTATTCTATCAGGGGTTTTGTGGGCAACGCTGGCCGTTGTTTGTAAGATATTTGGTGCCTCGGGGCGGACTCGAACCGCCACGCCTTGCGGCACCGGATTTTGAGTCCGGCACGTCTACCAATTCCATCACCGAGGCAGGTGTTTGCAGTGGAAATTCTGCTTACTTTGCTACTTAGTTAC
>CAZHWF010000001.1:2867-18800 GCA_964536365.1 uncultured Polynucleobacter sp. | reverse complement strand
ATCACCGAGGCAGGTGTTTGCAGTGGAAATTCTGCTTACTTTGCTACTTAGTTACTGCTAAGACATGAGAGTGTAACAAAAAATGGTCAGATACCCCCTACCTTGGGTCTAGAACCCCTTAAAATGAGGTCTTCTAGCCAAATTATTAAAAGGACTTACCCGTATGGCCGGCCATTCGAAATGGGCCAATATTCAGCACCGCAAAGGTCGTCAGGACGAAAAACGCGGCAAGATTTGGACCAAACTCATTAAAGAAATCACCGTTGCTGCCAAATTAGGTGGTGGCGATGTTGGCACGAACCCCCGTTTGCGTCTAGCGATTGATAAAGCCAAAGACTCCAATATGCCTAATGACAACGTTCAAAGAGCGATTGCCCGCGGCACTGGTTCACTTGAAGGCGTGAACTATGAAGAAATTCGTTACGAAGGATATGGCATTAACGGTGCAGCCATCATTGTGGATTGCTTAACTGATAACCGTACTCGCACCGTTGCTGAAGTGCGTCATGCTTTTAATAAAAATGGTGGCAATATGGGCACCGAAGGCTCGGTAGCTTTTTTATTCAAACACTGCGGGCAAATGCTATTTGCGCCAGGCACTAATGAAGATCTTCTCATGGAAGTAGCGCTCGACGCTGGCGCTGAGGATGTTATTACTCATGATGACGGTTCACTGGAGGTGCTCTGCCCTGTTCCAGATTTTTCCAATGTGCAAGATGCCATTAACAAAGCCGGTCTTAAGCCTGAAATTGCCACTGTTGCCATGCGCCCAGAAACAGAAATAGCGCTGGAAGGTGAGCAAGCAGAAAGCATGCAAAAGCTATTGGATGCACTAGAAAACTTGGATGACGTTCAGGAAGTATTTACGAACGCTGCGCTCTAATTTATTTTGTTTATTTTGTTTAATTACTACAGATAACTTGTTATGAAAATTCTATTAATTGGATCTGGTGGACGCGAACACGCTTTGGCATGGAAACTTGCTCAATCCCCACAAGTACAAACTGTATATGTTGCCCCAGGTAACGGAGGCACGGCCACTGCAAAACAAGCTGCGGCAGGAATTGAGAATCTTCCAATCACTGGATTACAAGAATTAGCGGACTTTGCAAAACGCGAGAAGATTCATTTAACAGTAGTGGGCCCAGAAGCCCCCTTGGCGGCCGGTATCGTTGATGTGTTTCGTAATAATGGTTTGCGTATTTTTGGACCCACTCAATTGGCAGCTCAACTGGAATCCTCTAAGGATTTCTCCAAAGCCTTTATGAAGCGCCATGGCATTCCAACTGCTGACTACCAAACCTTTTCCAATGCACTAGAAGCGCACGCTTATATTGACGCCAAAGGCGCGCCGATTGTCATTAAGGCCGATGGCCTTGCTGCAGGCAAAGGTGTAGTGGTTGCCATGAGCTTAGAAGAAGCCCATGCAGCGGTTGACATGATGCTCGCCGACAACAAACTCGGTAATGCTGGCGCTCGTGTTGTGATCGAAGAGTTCCTCACAGGTGAAGAGGCTAGCTTTATTGTTTTGGTTGACGGCAAAAACGTTCTTGCCTTGGCAACCAGCCAAGATCACAAACGCCTACTCGATGCTGACCAAGGGCCAAATACAGGTGGCATGGGTGCTTACTCGCCAGCTCCTGTAGTTACTCCAGAAATTCATGCGCGCGCCCTGCGGGAAGTCATCATGCCAACAGTAAAAGGCATGCAAACCGATGGCATTCCGTACACAGGTTTCTTATATGCAGGTCTCATGATCACCCCCGATGGCAAGATCAAGACTTTGGAATTTAACTGCCGCATGGGAGACCCTGAGACTCAACCTATCATGGCTCGTTTGCGTAGCGACCTTGTAAACGTGCTAGATCATGCAGTAGATGGCAAATTGAATGAAGTGGAGCTCGAGTGGGATCGCCGCACTGCACTTGGTGTTGTACTCGCTGCTCATAACTACCCAGATACCCCTCGCTCTGGCGATGCAATTACCGGCATTCCAGCCGACACCGAAGATCAAATCACTTTCCATGCTGGCACTAAATTGCAAGATGGTAAGGTAGTCACCTCTGGTGGACGCGTGCTGTGTGTAGTCGGTCTTGCTGATACTGTCCGCGGAGCACAACAAAAAGCATATGAAGCCATCGACAAAATTCAGTTTGATGGCATGCAATACCGTAAAGACATTGGCTATCGCGCCATCAAATAAATCAAACTACTGCTTAACACCTTGCCAGATCAATCTACCCAAATCGACATTAACGCCTTAAAAGAATATTTTTTAGGTTTGCAAACCCGCATCACTCATGCGATGAGTGCTTTGGATGGCAATGCATTTATCGCTGATGAATGGCACAAGCCGGAAGATAGCAAACTGAAGGGTTATGGTCGTACATGCATTTTGGATGGTGGCAATATTTTGGAAAAAGGTGGTGTAGGCTTTTCCCATGTACGTGGCGATCAGATGCCGCCCTCTGCCTCGCATCATCGCCCTGAGGTCGCTGGACGCAGCTTCGAGGCAATGGGTGTCTCTTTGGTGTTTCATCCCAATAATCCCAAAGTACCAACTACCCATATGAATGTGCGCTGCTTTATTGCCCAAGCACCGGGTAAAGATCCTGTTTGGTGGTTTGGGGGTGGCTTTGATCTTACTCCCTATTACGGCGTAGATGAAGATTGCAGGCACTTTCACCAAACCGCCAAGAATGCGCTAGATCCTTTTGGTGATGAGCTCTATCCCCGCTTTAAAAAATGGTGTGATGAGTATTTCTACCTGAAGCACCGAGAGGAACCGCGTGGCATTGGCGGTGTTTTCTTTGACGACTTTAACGAACTGGGTTTTGAAAAAAGCTTTGCAATGACGCGTGCGGTTGGTGACGCATTTATAGATGCATACCTACCTATTGTGCAGCGTCGTTACCAGGATAGCTTTACAGCCGAAGAAAAGTCTTTTCAAGAGTATCGTCGTGGTCGCTATGTTGAGTACAACCTGATATTTGATCGAGGCACAATTTTTGGCCTGCACTCTGGCGGACGGACTGAATCAATCCTAATGTCGATGCCTCCCGTAGTGCAATGGTGGTACAACTGGCAACCCAAGCCCGGTACACCAGAAGCCAAGTTATACGACCATTACCTCAAGCCACGTGACTGGCTTGCCTGAGCATTCAGCATTGAGCATTGAACATTGAGCTCCATTAAAAAAATTGGCATTCTGGGAGGTACTTTTGACCCTCCCCATATAGGACATCTTCGCCTTGCTACCCATTTTGCGAAGTTGCTTCACTTAGACGCACTTTTACTCATTCCTAGTGGAGAGCCTTGGCAAAAAGGAAGCGGCATCACTCCGGCTGAAATGCGCCTGAAATTAACTGAAGCTGCTGGCATTGATCTAGCACGCGCATTTTTATATCTCAAGATTCCTACGCAGGTGGGCATTGATCGCATGGAAGTGGATCGTGCTGGACCAAGTTACGCCATTGATACCGTTAAGGCCCTGCGTGAGCGCTTTGGACCCGATGCAAATCTCACCTGGCTAATGGGAGCCGACTCTCTCGTTGCGCTTCCAAGCTGGAACTCATGGGAAAAGCTAAGTGAGTTTGTTAATTTCGCTGTAGCATCAAGACCAAACCATGATTTACAGCAGCAAATGAACCCAGATGTAGTTCAATTTCTGCAAAAACATCAGACTAAAGAAGTGACTGCTCTTGAAAAAAGCGCTTACGGTCTCTTATACATCGATGAAAGCCTCAATGTTGATCTTTCTTCCACCGAACTCAGGGACCGTCTGAAATCATCATCTCGGAGCGCTATTGCTTCCGAGGAAATTCCGACCCACACCCTGGAAATCATTACAAATCTGGGCTTGTATCAATAATCAAGCTAAGATCACCTTAATTAAAAATTTATATAGAGAAAATATGGACTTACGCAAATTACAACGCGTCGTGATTGATGCCCTAGAAGATGTTAAAGCACAGGACATTCGCGTATACGACACTAGCAAGCTAAGTGAATTATTTGATCGCGTGATCATCGCCACTGGTTCTAGCAATCGCCAAACACGTTCTTTAGCAATGTCCGTCAAAGAAGCGGTGAACACTAAAGGCGGCGAAGTAATTTCAATTGAAGGCCTGGAAACAGGTGAATGGGTCTTAGTAGATTGCGGCGATATCGTCGTCCATATTTTGCAGCCTATGCTACGTTCTTACTATCAACTAGAAGGCATGTGGGGTGCTAAACCCGTTCGTGTGAAATTGTCTGGCGGCAAAGGTCTTGCTAAAGCTAGCGAATCCGAAGACGACGAAGAATAACTTCGTCGCCAATTACAGCGATGCGCCTTACCATTATTTCCGTCGGCCATAAGATGCCGGATTGGGTCGCGACAGCAACCCATGACTACATCAAAAGAATGCCTGCTGATTGCAGTATCGAAATTAAAGAAATCAAGCCTGACTTAACACCCGCAAAAGAAGCACTCAAGATTGCGGCTGCCATACCCAAAGGCTCCAGAGTAATCGCCTTAGATGAGCGCGGCAAAGATCAAACCACACAAAACTTAGCCACACAACTCGCTAGCTGGCGCCAAGAAGGTTTTGACATCACCTTTTTAATTGGTGGTGCTGATGGTCTAGACCCAAGTCTCAAGGCAGGTGCGCAAGCGATGTGGCGCCTCTCCAGCCTTACATTGCCACATGCGATGGCAAGAGTCTTGTTAGTGGAGCAGCTTTATCGCGCCTGGACTATTTTGCAAGGTCACCCCTACCATCGCGAGTAATGCCATGCACTCATTTATCTACCTGGCATCACAAAGTCCCCGACGCCAAGAACTTTTAAAACAAATTGGCGTTCGCTTTGAAATGCTCCTGCCAGACCCAAATGAAGATAGTGAAAGTATTGAGACTCCACTGCCGCACGAAAAAGCGCGTGTCTATGTAGAACGCGTCACATTAGCCAAAAGTGCCGCAGCACTAAAAAGATGGCAAAAAAGTGGCTTGCCTTGGGCCCCTATTCTTTGTGCCGATACAACCGTAAGCCTGCCAAATAATCCAGATGGCGAAATTTTAGGTAAACCATCCAACGCTGCAGATGCTGCGCGCATTTTGAGAATGCTTAACAACAGAGCGCATGAGGTGCTCAGTTCGGTAGCGCTAACCATTGACCCCGATGAAGAACCCCTTCAACTGCTACAAGTCTCTGAGGTGCAGTTTGCACAGCTAACTCCACAGCAAATCAGCGCCTATATTGCCAGCGGTGAGCCCTTTGGCAAGGCTGGTGCCTATGGTATCCAGGGGTTGGGCGGGGCTTTTATTCCTTCAATTCGGGGTAGCTATAGCGGTATCATGGGGCTACCCCTTTATGAAACTACGCTTTTATTAAAACGCGCCAAAGTTAGCGGCATATGAACGAAGAAATACTGATTAACATCACTCCTCAGGAAACGCGCGTTGCTTTAATTCAGCAAGGTGCCGTTCAAGAACTACAAATTGAACGCACTCGCCAACGCGGTATTGTGGGAAATATTTATTTAGCCAAGGTTGTACGAGTACTGCCAGGCATGCAATCAGCATTTATTGAAATTGGTCTTGAGCGCACTGCGTTTATGCACGTTGCTGACATCACCCAAAATAATCCTCAAACGCAAATTGAAAAACTCCTATTTGAGGGTCAAACACTACTAGTACAGGTGCTAAAAGATCCCTTGGGAACTAAAGGTGCGCGCCTCACAACTCAATTAAGTATTGCGGGGCGCAATCTAGTTTATCTGCCGCCAGCAGGTAGCGATGCCGCAACAGAAAAATATATTGGAGTCTCACAGCGCATTGACCAAGTTGAAGAGCGCGAAGCCATTAAGGCCCGACTTGCCAGCCTCATGGCGGCCGATGAAAAAGGTGGCATTATTGTGCGCACCAGCGCTCAAGATGCTTCCGATACCGAGTTGCAACACGATATGCATTATCTGCGCACCACCTGGGAAAACATTCATGCGGCGATGAAGCACAATCCAGCGCCCACCCTTCTCTATCAAGACCTTAGTTTGGCCGAGCGAGTACTGCGTGACGTTGCGGGCGAAGAGACTACCCAAATTCGGGTGGACTCAGCGGAAAATTTTGAGAAGCTGAAAGCATTTACTACCGCTTATATGCCTAATCTCCTAGGTAAACTCACATTGCACCGCGGTGAGCGTGCCCTGTTTGACTTGTTTGATGTTGATGCCGAGATTAACAAAGCTCTCGGTCGCCGAGTGGATTTGAAATCCGGCGGCTATCTGATGATCGATCAAACGGAATCCATGACAACGATTGATGTCAATACCGGCAGCTATGTTGGCGCTCGTAATTTAGATGACACCGTATTTAAAACCAATTTAGAAGCGGCCCAAGCGATTGCGCGTCAACTACGCTTGCGCAATCTTGGCGGCATCATCATCATCGATTTCATCGATATGACTGGCAAAGACCATCAAGAAGCGGTATTGAATGAGCTTAAGCGCAACCTAGAGCGCGATCATGCGCGCACTTCGGTGAGTGACTTTTCAGCATTAGGTTTGGTGGAAATGACTCGCAAACGCACCCGCGAATCACTAGCCCATATCACCTGCGAGCCCTGTGCTACATGCCTTGGCAAAGGCGAAGTTAAAACGGCGCAAACAATCTGTTATGAAATTTTGCGTGAAATCGTGCGAGAGCATCGTCAATTTAATCCAAGAGAATTTCGGATTGTCGCCGCACCAGACGTCATTGATTTATTTCTTGAGGAAGAAAATCAATTCTTGGCTCAGCTTGGCGACTTTATTGGCAAGCCCATCACCCTTCAAGCCGAAGGTAGTTTCCGTCAAGAACAGTACGATATTGTTATAAGTTAATTTCCAGAGATCTTCATCTCTGGCTATCGCAGGTGATTCATTAGGCGTTTGAGAATTGGATGCGATGTAGATTCGCGTACACACCATTCTGCTTAACCAATTCCTCGTGAGTACCATTTTCAATAATCTTGCCATGCTCTAGAACCACGATTCGATTGGCATGTTCAATAGTGGAGAGGCGGTGAGCAATCACCAAGGTTGTTCTATTGGCCATAAGAGTTTCCAGGGCCTCCTGAACCTGTCTTTCCGACTCGGAATCTAAGGCTGAAGTAGCCTCATCCAAGATCAAAATTGGGGCATCTTTGTAGATAGCGCGGGCAATCGCCAAGCGCTGACGCTGACCACCAGATAAACGGTTGCCATTATCGCCAACCATAGAATCCATACCATCAGGCAATTCTTGAATAAGGGCGCCTAAATTAGCAGCCTCTAATGCCTCCATCACACGACCGCGATCAATTCCGTTTTGATCTGTAGCACCATAAGCAACGTTGGCGGCAATCGTATCGTTAAACAGAATGACATCTTGACTCACAAATGAAATTTGACGACGCACATCCGCCAAGACAATATCTTCCAAGGGAATGTCATCCAAGAAAATATGACCACTTGTAGGCTTAAAGAATCTTGGCAATAGATTGACTAATGTTGACTTGCCGCCACCAGAAGGCCCAACGAAAGCAACAACTTCTCCTGGATTAATCGTCAGGCTGATGTTGCTGAGAGCATCTTTACGATCACCGTCTTGCTCATAAGAGAACCCAACGTTTTCAAAACGAATTGCGCCTTTAGCCTTATCCAATGATTTCATGTTTAGCTTGCGGTCTTCATCCTCTTCAAAAGGCTGGTCCATCAAGCCAAAAATCATTTCAGCTGCCGTGAGTCCGCGCTGCAAAGGCTGGTTAATGTCAGCCAAATGTTTTAAAGGAGAAATGACTAACATCATGGCGGTGATAAATGCCGCAAAACCACCCACTGTCGTGCCTTCGGTGGCAGACTGCATCAAGGCAATCACCAGCACCACAGATAAGGCCATAGAGGCAATCAGCTGCGTAATAGGTTGATTTAAACCACCCGCAACCGCAGACTTCAAAGCAAATTGGCGCAAGCGCTCTGCCTTTTGTTTAAACCGCGCCATCTCATACTCTTCCGCGCCATGCACTTTAACAATCTTGTATCCGGCGGCAGCCTCTTCAACAATATAAGCCAAATCACTAGTAAGGGTTTGCTGCTCACGATTGAGCACTCTTAAGCGCCGATTAATTTTGCTCATGATGAACGCAATCACGGGGAAAATAATGAGGACAACTAAAGTTAACTTCCAGTTCAAGTAAATCAAATATCCAATCAAACCAACCACTGTTAATGAGTCACGCACTAAACTAATTAGCATGTTTCCCATAATGCTTAAAATATTATTCACCTCAAATACAACGGCATTAATCAAATTGGATGCTGAGTTCTTCTGAAAAAAAGTAGTGCTCGCATGCAGCAAGGTTTGAAACATCTGCTCACGCAACTTCAGTAGCACGGCATTAATTACTCGGGTGAGCAAGTAGTTCGACAAAAACTGCGCCATACTTCGCACCAATGCCAGACCAACCAAGAAAACAGGTACTTGCCAAAGCTTGCTATTGAGCTGCCCAGTAAAGCCGCGATCCAATAAAGGCTTCATCAAGGCTGGAATCGAGGTTTCAGCCCCAGCCACCAAAGCCATGGCCAAAAGCGATCCAATAATCAGGCCAATATGGGGCTTAAGGTAAGAAATTAGGCGATTTAGGGCAGTACGGTCTTGAGCATTCATATAATGAATTATGCCCACCTTATCAGTCATACTCATCACCCGCAATGAAGAGGCCAATTTGGACGATTGTCTGGCCTCCCTAGAAGGCATTGCCCAGCAGATCGTGGTTGTTGACACCAATAGCTCGGACCGAACCCTAGAAATAGCCCAAAAATATGGTGCCACCATATCCCAGCCGGCCGACTGGCCTGGGTTTGGCC
This sequence comes from uncultured Polynucleobacter sp., assembly GCA_964536365.1. Lineage (GTDB taxonomy): Bacteria > Pseudomonadota > Gammaproteobacteria > Burkholderiales > Burkholderiaceae > Polynucleobacter. Next base: position 9,937 of record CAZHWF010000001.1, on the reverse strand, counting down.
CTCAAAAGAACCGAGCCTTAGACTTGGCCACAGAAGAATGGGTTCTCTCTTTAGATGCCGACGAAAGGCTCACCCCAGCCCTTCGATCAGAGATTCTGACGGCGATTCATCACAGCGCTCATGTGGATTGCTTTGCGATCCCTAGACTGTCTTGGTATTGTGGGCGCTTTATCCGCCACTCTGGCTGGAGCCCAGATTATGTTGACCGCCTCTTTAAGCGGGGAACCGCGCGATTTTCCGATGATTTAGTTCACGAACGACTGATTCCGCATGGCCAAGTTGCGAAATTAGAAAACCCCATGTTGCATTACAGCTTTATGAATTACTCGCAAGTGCTACAAAAGCTTGATCGCTATTCCACTGCCTCTGCTGAGCAAGCCTTTGCTAAAGGAAAAACAAGCAACCCCTTGAAGGCGGTCCTTCATGGCATCTGGGCCTTCTTCAGAACGTATATTCTGCGTGCAGGTTTCCTAGATGGTCCACAGGGATTTGCACTTGCCATCTCAAATGGTCAGGGCACTTATTACCGCTACATCAAACTGTGGCATTTAACTCAGGAAGCGGGCAAATGATTTCGATTTTGTTGGCCACCTATAACTGGCCACAAGCACTCAAGCTTTGCCTCGAATCATTGGCAACCCAAACCGATAAAAACTTTGAAATCATCATTGCTGATGACGGCTCTACCGATAGCACTAGAGAAGTTATTGAGTCAATTAAGCAGTTATACCCCACCCCTATCACCCATCTATGGCAAGAAGATCAAGGTTTTCGAAAAACGAAAATTCTGAATCAAGCTATAGCCTCAGCCCATGGTGATTATTTAGTATTTTTGGATGGTGATTGCATTGTTCAACCAGACTTTATTGCCCGCCATCGTCAGTTGGCGCAAAAAGGTTTCTTGGTAACCGGCAGTCGAATTTTGCTAAACGAAAAACTGACGCAAGATCTACTGTCTTGGCCCAATTGGAGTTTTGCTCGCTTTACCGAAAACCTGATTGGCAAAAGACTGAATGGGGGCATCAATAAATACTGGCCACTCAAGATTAAGCTAGGCGATGGATCTTGGCGTGATTACAAAAAATTTGTTTGGCGTCGCATTAAGGGTTGCAATTTGGCCTGCTGGAAAGCTGATGCTGATGCAATTAACGGCTTTGATGAAACGATGACAGGCTGGGGACATGAGGATGCGGACTTTGTTTTTCGCATGCAACACCACGGCATTCACCGTAAGTCTGGATCATGGTCCACTGAAGTGTTACACCTCTTTCATAAAATTCATGATCAAAGCAATGCCGCTGAAAATGCGCGCCGCGTTCGCGAAAAGATTATGGCAAAGGCCCTATAGAGCTTTTCATGAGTCACTACTCCAAACTCAAACCCAAAAAGGTTTTATTTATTGCTACACGCCAAATTGGCGATGTTTTAGTGACGACGCCACTCATTAGCAAGGCTAGAGAATTGTGGCCTGAGGCAGAGTTTCATTTTTTGGGATATGAGGGCAAGCTAGGGATGTTACACGGCAACCCCGATATCGCCGAAGTGATTGAGGCACCCGATCGTCCGAATTTTAGCGAATATCTCTCACTTTTTAATCGCCTGTTTCAACGCTATGACTTGGCGGTGGTAACTCAACCTAGTGATCGTGCATACCTATATAGCCTGGTAGCAGCATTTAGGAGAGTTGGGGTACTGGGCGGTCACCCTCAAGGCAAAGACACACAAGATCATCAGGGTCGTAGTAGGAGTGAAAAACAAAATGCCTGGAAAAAATGGATCTGCATGCACACTGTGGATATAGATTATTTCAGGCAACATGTCATTACTGAAAAATTGCGATTACTCGAGTGCTTCTTTAAGAATCCAAAGGTGTTATTTTCCAAACCTATCGAGGTAACTCCACCGGCTGGAGAGCCTTTAATACCAGTCATTGCCAGTCAATTAAATCAACCCTATGTCGTTTTGCATCCAGGACCATTAACCGCATACAAGCGATGGCCTTTGGCGTATTGGCAAGAATTAATTACCTGGCTAGTAAAACAAAATTTTCAAGTAGTCATCAGCGCCTCTCCCGCCAAACAAGATATGCAACTCAATCATGACATCATCTCATTGCTGGATGAGGATACAAAAAATAGAGTCATTAATGCTGCTGGTTCACTATCCATTCCACAGGCAGGTACATTGATTCGTGGCGCAGCTTTATATATCGGGGTAGATACCTCCATCACCCATTTAGCCGCAGCATGTAATACACCAACAATTACCCTCTTTGGCGCCACACCACCGACCAACTTTGGCCCATGGCCCAATGGATTTATTGGCGAGCAACCCTATCAGCTGCGCGCCCGTACCCAAACAGTTGGTAATGTCACCATCTTGCAAGGTCCTGGTGAATGCGTCCCTTGTCGCAAAGCGGGATGTCTAGATAAGGCCGATAGTTATAGCGAGTGCTTAGACTTACTTGAACCGAAACAGGTTACTGAAGCCATCCAAAATATATTGGGGCGCTAAGCAGATTCAGTGATACTGGACCTGAACTGGGTCCTTTTGTTTGGATGCCAAAATTTGATTGAGGCTGTGCAAGCAAGCATCATCCGGATAGATACGCAACTCTTCTGGGAATTGCATTAAACATGCCCCGCCACTGGTTGTTACTGCAGCGGTCAGCATCAAACCCTTCAAACCATCATTAGATCCAGGCGTGGCGGGAGTGTTAGCACCCAACTTAGGATCTCGCACCCGATTTACCATGAGGTAAGGATTAATCTGGCTGCGTAGCATTTTGATATCGATCGCATTATCAATGCACACATGAACATTTCGGGCGAAGCGCATACGAGCGCCTGTAATATCCATCACTGCCTCAGACACAATACGCATTCCGCCCGAGAATTTATCTGGCGTTACATTTACTTTAGCCACTAAAAGCTCGTCTTCTTTGAGCCAGGAGCGATTTGGTTCATACACTTCGCTGTACAAAGTTATCTCGAGAGCCGCAGTACCATCATCGATGGTCGCGATCATCATACGACCACGTTGGCCAGTTAACATGCGCGCCGAAGTAATAATGCCAGCAATTAACTGATCCTTACCTTCAGTTATTTTTGATAAAGGTTGGCGAATGAAGTGAGAGGTCTCCTCGCGATACGCATCAAACATATGACCTGTTAAACACAGTCCTAGTGCGGTCTTTTCTTCTTGAAGACGCTTTTTTTCAGACCACACTGGTTCACGAACTAATTCTGGGAGATGACGGTTTTCTTCGCCTGCCACCTCAAACAAACTCACCTGATGAATGGAGGCCTCTGCTTGCTCCGCCGCTTCAATCGCTCTGGCTAATGAGGCTAATAAGGTGGAACGAATATCGTGCAAATTTCCACCCGCAGGAACGGTATCGCGATACAGGCTATCAAAGGCACCGGCGCGCATTAAAGCCTCAATAGCACGGCGGTTAACTTGGCGACGATCTACGCGTGCGCAAAAGTCAAATAAATCCTTAAACGGGCCGCCCGCTTCACGCGCTTTAACAATCGATTCGATTGCCGCCTCACCAGTACCACGAACCGCGCCCAAACCATAACGAATATAACTAATTGGGGAGTCCGGCGCCGCGTCTGGCGCACGCAGAGGAGTGAATTCATAAACGCCGGTGTTGATGTCTGGGGAGAACACTCGAATGTTATTAGCCAAGCAATCGTCATACAGAATCTTCACCTTGTCGGTGTCATCCATAGCGAGCGAAAGGTTGGCCGCCATAAATTCAGCGGGGTAATAGGCTTTTAGCCAAGCCGTTTGATAAGCGAGGAGCGCATAAGCGGCAGCATGTGACTTATTAAAGCCGTAGCCTGCAAAACGCTCCATCAAATCATAGATTTCATTCGCCTTGCTTTCGGAGATACCGCCTGCCTTAGCGCCTTCGCTAAAGATCTTGCGATGCTGCGCGATCTCTTCTGGTTTTCTCTTACCCATCGCGCGACGCTACATGTCGGAGCCACCCAATGAATAGCCGCCGATCATCTGCGCCATCTGCATCACCTGCTCTTGATAAACCATGATCCCGTAGGTTTCACCCAGGATGGTTTCCAGTGCAGGGTGCAGGTACTCAATGCGCTGACGGCCGTGTTTGCGCTCGATGAAATCGGGCACCAGATCCATCGGGCCCGGTCGATACAAGGCGTTCAGGGCAATGAGGTCTTCCAGCCGATCGGGCCGCGCGCGCTTGAGCAGCTCGCGCATGCCGCGCGATTCAAACTGGAAAATCGCCGCGGTGTTCGCGCGCTTGAACACGTCGTACGTGGCCGCGTCATCAAGCGGCAAGTTCTCCAGCGTGTGGGGGAAGGCGGGGTCAAGCTGCTTCACGTACTCGACGGTGAGCGCCAGGATGGTGAGCGTGGTCAAGCCCAGAAAGTCGAACTTCACCAGGCCCACGGCTTCCACATCGTCTTTGTCGAACTGGCTGATGACGGATTCACCATCGCCGCCCGCGCTGTAGAGCGGACAAAAATCCGTGAGCTTGCCCGGCGCAATCAACACGCCACCGGCGTGCATACCCACGTTGCGCGTCAAGCCTTCAAGCGGCTTGGACAGTTCAATGAGCTCGCCATATTCCTCATCGTTCTTTACGGCTTCGGCAAAGGCGGGCTCTTCCGCGAGCGCGCGATCCAGCGTCCACGGGTCGGCTGGGTTATGCGGAATGAGCTTGGAGAGCACGTCGCACTTGGTGTACGGCAAGTCCAGCACGCGGCCCGCATCGCGCACCACCGCTTTGGCGCCCAGCGTGCCGAAGGTGGCAATCTGACTCACCGCATCGGCGCCGTATTTTTGTTTGACGTAATCAATCACCCGGCCGCGGTTGTCCTGGCAAAAGTCGATATCAAAGTCAGGCATCGACACGCGCTCGGGGTTCAGGAAGCGCTCAAAGAGCAAGTCGTACTTGAGCGGATCCAGGTCGGTGATGCCCAGCACATAGGCCACCAGCGAGCCCGCGCCCGAGCCGCGCCCCGGGCCCACCGGAATGCCATTGCGTTTGGCCCAGTTGATGAAGTCGGCCACGATGAGGAAGTAACCCGAGAAGCCCATCTTGGCGATGACGCCCAGCTCCAGATCCAGGCGCGCTTCGTACTTGGGGCGCTGTTCAGTGCGCGCCGCTTCATCGAGGTACAGCAGCTGCAGGCGCCCATCCAGGCCTTGTGCGGACAGGTCACGGCAATGTTGATCGAGCGTCACGCCCTCGGGCGTGGGGTAATCGGGCAAGCGTGGCTGACCCAGCTTGAGCTCCAGATTGCAGCGCTGCGCAATCTGCACACTGTTGGCCAGCGCTGCGGGCAGATCCGCAAAGCGCTCGGCCATCTGCGCTTGCGTCAGAAAATATTGTTGTTCATTGAAGTGCTTGGGTCGACGCGTGTCAGCCAGCGTGTAGCCCTCGGCAATACACACGCGTGCCTCATGCGCACGAAAATCTTCGGGGGCAATGAACTGCACCGGGTGCGTAGCGACCACCGGCAACTTCAGTTCCAGCGCCAAGGCCAGCGCCGCACGTTCATAAAGCTTCTCATTCGCGAAGCCCACGCGTTGCAACTCAATGTAGAAGCGCTGCGGGAAGGCCTGCGCCAGGCGCTGCGCCGCAGCTTGCGCCGCAGCGCTTTGCCCGGCCAGCAGCGCGGCGCCCACCTCGCCCGCCATGGCGCCTGACAGTGCGATGAGTCCTTGCGTGGCCTGCGACGTGAACCACTGCGCACGTAATTCACCGCGTCCGCGATAGGCGTTTTGCAACCAGCCGCGTGAGATCAGTTCGCACAGATTCAGATAACCCTGGGGGCTGGTGACCAACAGCAACAAACGGTGCGGATGATCGCGATCAGTCTCGTTGCTGATCCACACATCGCAACCCAAAATGGGTTTGACCCCCGCCGCCCGCGCCGCCTTGTAAAAGCGCACCGCGCCAAACAGATTCATGCTGTCGGTCAGCGCCAGCGCGCCCTGCCCGTCCTGCGCCGCGGCCGAAACGGCGGCATCCAGGCGTGCGAGCCCATCAACGATGGAAAACTCCGAGTGCAGGCGCAGGTGGACAAAGTTTTGAGTCATGCGCTGAGTCTATCGGTGGGGGGGGAGTGGCCTCGAATTCCAGCTTGCCCATCGTCACGAACAATCGAATCTTCAGCCGTGGCGGGCAGCTCCGCGAGGCGGGGGTGAGAGCGTAAGGTGCATGCGGATGTGCATGATGCCGGCTTCCTCATAGGGCGTACCGATCGCCACAAATCCCGCGCGTTCATAAAGCGGCACGGCTTGTATCTGCGCGCTGAGCTCAAGCTGTTGCATGTTTTGTGCGCGTGCGGTGGCAATCAACCGGTGCAGCAGGGCCGTGCCGATGCCTCGGCCGCGCGCATGGGCCAGCACCGCCATGCGGCCCAGATGTCCGTCGGGCAACAGTCGAGCCGTGCCCACCACTTGCCCGGCGGTGTCGCGCGCCAGCGCGTGCGTGGAAGGTGCATCCCATTCATCGAGTTCGAGTGCTGCGGGGACCTGCTGCTCCTGAACAAACACCGCCACGCGTATCGGCAGCGCGAGCTCACGCAACTGATCCCACGTGCCGAGCTCAACGTGCACGTTCGTATTCGGTGCCATGGCAGCCCATATCAAGAAGGGGGCGCCAGCCTACGCCACCCGGCGCGCGACGAGGCCCCATTTGACGCACGCGCAGCTTCGTCCCCGAACGGAAATAATGCGGCGCCCGCCGCGCACTACGGGTAGCGGACCGCTGACCTCAAGTGACCGATTCAGTACTGCCCGGAGGGCTGATTTACGTTCTGCGTGGACTGACGTTGGCGCCGTGATTTGAGTGCGGTTTTGCATGCGCCGGAGACCTTGTCGTTGTTCTGTTTTAGGCACCGCGCAACGCGTCCCTCGCCTGGCTTTACTCCTGGGCACAGCGTCTTCACATCCTGCTCACAGGCAGCTGCAATCGTTTCCTCCTTGTGTGGAGGTTCCGTGGCCGCCAGAGCGGACAAGGCAACGAAGCCGAGCAAGGAGAAAGTACCGATGGCGGAGACGAATTTCATGAAAAACTC
>CAZHWF010000001.1:182-2857 GCA_964536365.1 uncultured Polynucleobacter sp. | reverse complement strand
GCCAGCCAGGGCGAAAAAGGAAAAGAGGCCGAGAAAGAGGAAAGTACGGGTGGGGGAAGAAATTTGAAGAAAAACCTCGTGGGGGGGGGGTGGGGGGGGGGCACGAAAACGTGCGCGGCGAAGTTACCTTCCGCAGTGGCAACGCAATAAGCCAATAACGACCCTATTCACGGACTGATTCAGTGTGATTTGAATGGCCCAGGTGTCCCGGAGGCGGAAATGCGCTGGCTAGGCGCGGATTTCAACGTATAGCCCGTGCTGTTGGCGTGACAAGCTGCGCAACGGATTTGGTCCGGCACACACATCGCCCCACTGACACATGCTCAAGAAGATTCACGTCGATCAGGTTTGCCTCGGTATGTACCTACATGCCCTGGAAGGTGCATGGGTGGACCACCCCTTCTGGCGGTCGCGTTTTGTGATTGCCAAGGAGTCTGACCTGGAGAAGCTGCGCAGCAGCAGCATCCGCGAGGTATGGATTGATGCGGACAAGGGCCTGGACGTCAAGCCACCAGAAGCACAACCAGAACAGTCCAAAACACCCCCCCCTCCTACCCATGTCGTGGCCACATCGTTGGCCAGCGAACCGGTGGCCGCACCTGCGGAACCGACCTCGCCGGCGCGCACCGTCGAGATGGCTGAAGAGCTGCGCCAGGCTGCGGCCATCTGCCAGCGTGGCAAAGCGATGGTGACCTCCATGTTCCGCGAGGCGCGGTTGGGCAATGCGGTCAACGCCGAAAGCTGCCTGCCCCTGGTCGAAGAAATCAGCACCTCAGTCATGCGCAACCCTGGGGCCATGGTGAGTCTGGCGCGCCTCAAAACGCAGGATGACTACACCTACATGCATTCGGTGGCCGTGTGTGCGTTGATGGTGGCGCTAGGCCGTGAATCGGGTATGACCCCTGACGAATGCCGGGCCGCCGGTCTGGCGGGCCTCATGCACGACCTGGGCAAGGCGCTGATGCCGCTGGACGTACTTAACAAACCGGGAAAGCTCACTGACGAAGAGTTCACCGTCATGCGCACCCATCCCGAACGTGGCCACGCCATGCTGGTTGAAGGCGGCAGCGCCAGTGTTGAAGTGCTCGATGTGTGCCTGCATCACCACGAGCGCGTGGATGGCACCGGGTACCCCCATCACCTGAGCGGCGATGCTATCTCCACCGTGGCCAAGATGGGGGCCATTTGCGACGTGTATGACGCCATCACTTCGAATCGGCCGTACAAAAAAGGCTGGGATCCGGCCGAGTCCATCGCGCAGATGGCCTCGTGGAAAGGTCACTTTGATCGCGCGCTCTTTGCCCTCTTCGTCAAGAGCTTGGGCATTTACCCAGTGGGCTCACTCGTGCGACTCGAATCGGGCCGACTGGCGGTGGTTGTGGAACAAAACCCCGAGGCCTTGACCACGCCCCAGGTGAAGATATTTTTCTCAACCAAAAGCAACATGCCCATTCCAGTGCAACTCTTGGATCTGGCCCGTGGGGGTGATCGCATTACCGGCCGCGAGTCACCCGCGCAATGGAGTTTCAAGAACCTGGATGCCATCTGGTCAGATGGGACGGCGGGGTAGGTTGCGCACAGGGGGCGACACAGTCAACTGCCTTTGAGCAGCGGCACTGAAATCACTTCGAACCCCAGCAACAGCCAGAACACCACCGTGAGCGCCGATGGCAGCAGCATGGTCAGGCCCATCAACTTGCGCCACAGCGCATGGCCGGGCGGCTGCGGTAGTGCCCCGAGACCAAACGCCGCTTCCTGATAGAAGATCACCAGTCGAGAAATACGAAACCCACCGAGCCCAAAGAAGAGTCCGGCGCAGTGTTCCAGCTGCGCAGAGCAGATATTTACTCAGCAGTCAGAAATATAGGCGACAGATCGATGTTTGAAGAGCGAGTGGACAAGTTCCCGCGTTTGTCCGCTAAGTTACTGGCTTATGAGTATGTAACGGCGCCGCCATCAAGGCGCCGACCACCGCGGTGAACACCGTGAACATGGTGAAGCGCATGTTTCCGTAATGCCGCGCGGTCTCATAAGCCAGGCCCATGAGCTCCAACTTCGAGGACTCACCCGGGCTGTTCGGGGTCCGCGGGTTATTGGGCGAAGTGCGCCCCTGGGCTGATTGCGGATGAATGCGCTTATCGGTTGTCGTGGCCATGGAATTTGCTGGGCTCTTTACTGCGTAACGAACAACAACTGCAGTTTTACGGCACCGAAGCAAAAGCTAATGGGTGACCCCGATGTTTGCCCTGAGCAACTTGCACATGGTCAGGGAAGCGGTGCGTCCGTAGCAAACCCAGGGGCGCAAAGGAGCGCCCCTGGAGGCATCGGAAGGGGAGAGAAAGCTGAAAAACTGACCGTGACCACAGAAAATTCGGATCAGTTGGACGCAGCGCAAATGAAAAACTCGCGCTGCATCACCGAGTGCGGTCAATATCGAATTGAACTGCGTTTCCCTTGATTTTGGGCCTCATCTTGATGTTCGCTGCTGAGCCGTACCGTCAATTTTCGGCCGTGGCGCGTTCAACGACCTTTTGGTGCTTATAGGCATCTCGTTGGTTGGCGCACTGCACATCAATTCCCGCGACTTACGCCGAGAGTTGTGGAGGAAAGATCGCGTGCGCCCAAGCGCGAGCGATGAAAGACAAAAGCCCGCTTGCGGCGGGCTTTTGTTTGAC
>CAZHWF010000001.1:0-172 GCA_964536365.1 uncultured Polynucleobacter sp. | reverse complement strand
AGGCCGGTATTCTAACCGACTGAACTACCACTCCGCGTCGGTAGCAGCGTCCGGGCTTGCGCCCCAAGTGCCGCCAGGCTTGGCCAGCTCGCGCTGGCGTCCCCTAGGGGATTCGAACCCCTGTTACAACCGTGAAAGGGTCGTGTCCTAGGCCTCTAGACGAAGGGGACTT